>JAICWL010000077.1 GCA_025934835.1 Fimbriimonadaceae bacterium | reverse complement strand
TTGACCAGTTCCCCTTAATCTTTCCAGGGTTGTTCTAGAGAATTCGGCTCCAAAATAGGAGACGGACATGGCAGAGCGAAAACGTTATAGCGAGGAGCAGATCCTCAAGGTTTTGGGTGAGATCGAGGCTGGCGCGAGCATTGCGAGCGTGGCCCGAGGTCACGGCATCAGCGACCAGACGATTTATGCGTGGCGCGAAAAGTACGCGGGGATGAGCAAGAGCGAGTTGACGCAGCTTCGGGCGGTCCAGGATGAGAATCGCCGGCTTAGGCATCTGGTGGCCGAGCCACAGCTTGGACAACGCCGCGCTGAAGGAGTTGCAGAAGGGAAAATGGTGAGCCCCGGCAGCAGGCGGCGGGGGGTTCAATTCCTGCTTGGCCGGGGCTTTCCACGAACGTCCGCCTGCCGGGTTTGTCGCCTCTCTCGTCCAGCGAGCCGGCATGTGCCCAAAGAGCGCAGCCCCGGGCTCAAGGAGAAGGTGCTGGAGCTGGCGAGGGGCAATCCTCGCTACGGCTTTCGGAGGGTTCACGCGCTCTTGCCGGGTGTCAACCTTAAGGCGGTTCACCGCATCTGGAAGGAGGAGGGCCTGGCAATTCGCCACCGCAAGCGCCGGAAGCTCGCCCTATCCGAGGACCGAGGGGCCGGTGCTCAGTGGGCCGAACCAGGCGTGGTGCTTGGACTTCTGCCACGAGCGGCTTGAGAATGGCCGCCACACGCGGATACTCGGCGTCCTGGACTGCTTCACGCGGGAGTGCCTTCTGCTCAAGGCGGCAAGTTCCTTTCCCGCTTTCGAAGTCGAGCGAGAGCTCGAATGGCTGTTCCTCGTTCACGGCAGGCCGCTGGCGATCGTCAGCGACAACGGTCCCGAGTTTCGCGCCATGACCCTTCCCGAGGGCGTGGCCAATAGATTCATCCAGCCGGGCAAACCCTGGCAGAATGGCTACGCCATTAGCTTCTTCGGCAAGCTCCGAGACGAGCTGCTCTCCTGCGAACTCTTCGTGCGCGGCACCGAGCTGCAAGCCGCACTCACCGAGTTTCAGGACCACTACAACCACCACCGACCCCACCTCGGGCTAGGAGGCCTGACCCCCGCGAACTTCAAGGAGAAGTCGCAAGCGACACAATCGGAGGAAGCAATTCTCAAGTTCTAGACTGGAAACTTATTGGGGACTGGTCAAGGAGCAGATCAATGACGACATCGTCTTTGAAATCGAGCTAATCAAGCAAGTCGAGATTAACGTCGATTACATCCTCATGCTTGTTGCGAAGTACCGTGACACCAAGGGAGACGGCACGGATGTCGAGATTCGCGCTCAGATCACCCGTGCCGTTGACGCCTCACCCTCTCTCCGCGACAAGCGAGACCTGATCGAGTCTTTCGTGGATTCCATTTCCGCGAATGGCGACGTCGATGACGAGTGGCATGCGTTCGTGGGAGCGCGACGCAAGGCTGAGCTTGATCAGATCATCTCGGATGAGAACCTTCGACCAGAAGAGACGCGAGCCTATATTGAAACGGCGTTTAGAGATGGCGCGATTCCAACAACGGGAACGGCGATTACGAAGGTGCTGCCGCCGACCACGCGCTTTTCTGCCGATGGAGCGCACGGGGAGAAGAAGCAGCGTGTGCTCGCAAAGTTGATCGCGTTCTTCGAGCGCTTCTTTGGGCTCACACCCAAGCGCGAGCCGCATGAATGAGGCTGGTTCGCTCGTGAGAGGGCGTGGGGATGCGCGAGCCGCTACTGATGGTGTTCTCGCGTGGCGGGGACTGTGGTGCCCGGGGCGGGACTCGAACCCGCACGCCTTATCGGCAAAGGATTTTAAGTCCTCTGTGTCTACCGTTTCACCACCCGGGCGGTGGCGCGCAGTATACCGACGGAGCTTTGAGGGTCCACATTCGCTAAAATTGAGCGCGTGGCTCATGGGTCGGAAACATGCGTGGGAAGAGTTCGGGCGCGCGGTGCCCGGAGTTCGTCCGTCATCGACCTCATGGCCGTCGGGTTTTCTCGCCGGGAGGAAGACGCCGTGAACGCCGAAGGCACCGCACGCGATTTCTTGGCGCGGGTCCAAAGGCTGCAGGGGCTCGAAAACCTGGCCCCGGACACCGCCAACGAAGTTTGGGGGCTTGAAGGGTTCGAGATCTTGAGGGCTCAAGCATTGCTCGAACTCGGCCGGCGTGTCGGCGCGGCCGGAAGGGGCAACCCGGAGACTATAGAAGGCCCGGGCGACGTGATGGAGCTGCTCGACTATCTGCGCGGCGAAAAGCGCGAGCATTTCGTAGCCGTGCTGCTCGACGCCAAGAATAACGTTTTGCGGGTCGCAGAAGTGCATATCGGCACGCTTACGATGAGCGTGGTGGGTGCCCGAGAGGTTTTCCGGGAAGCTGTGCGCGAGGGCGCGTCGAGTGTGATCGTGGCGCACAACCATCCGAGCGGCGATCCAACGCCGAGCCCGGAAGACATCGAAGTAACCAAAGAGCTCGTGAAGGCGGGAGTGCTACTGGACATTCCGGTTCTGGACCACGTTGTGATCGGCGACCGAAGGTACATAAGCTTGCACGACAGGAATCTGATGTGACAGAAAGCTGGGAGCAGATCGTGGCCAGGCTTCGCGACCGCGCGCAAGGCATGCATGAGGCGCGGGAGGCAGCGCTCGTCGAATGTCGGCGGCTGATACAGCTTTCGGCGAAGTGCATTCGGCACGTCCATCGGCAGCAGTTCGATGAGGCCGAACGGCTGCTCCGGGAAGCCCAGCAGGTGGCCGAAGCAGCCCGCGCGGTGCTCCGACCCCATCCCGAACTGAATCCTGCGTATTTGCACGACGCCGAGAAGGAAATGGTGGAGGCGGCAGCCGTCCTCGCCATCGTGCGCAACGAGCCGCTCCCGGATGCCGACGAGTTGGGCGCCCAGATCATGAGCTACCTGAATGGTATGGGCGAAGCCGCGAGCGAAGTTCGACGGTTCGCGCTCGACGAGATGCGCAGAGGCAAGCTGGAGGAAGCCGAGCGGATCCTCGGGACCATGGAAACGATCTATGAGGACCTGATCACATTCGACTTCGCCGATTCGATGACAGGGGGCCTTCGGCGCACATGCGACGCTCTGCGCGCGGTGGTGGAGCGGACGCGGAGCGATCTCACTGCCACGTCGAGCCAGAATGCGCTGGTGCGCGAGCTTCGAGAAACGCGGGAAAGGCTAGAGCCTCACTCGTAGGGCAAGTCCACTGGCGGCTTCGGGCGCTCGATCTTCTGCCGGCCGGCGGTCTTGCCTCCGGAAAGGTCGGCGAGCGATGCGATCCATATCACGAAGCCGATGAAGACGGGCAGCAGCACGATGAGGCTTGGCTTGGCATTGCCGCCCGCGGAAAATCGGATGAGCTGTTCCAAATCGCGGTTGAACACCACGGTAAGCGCCATGCAAACGACCCAGCCGCCGAGCATCCACAGCCCCTTCGCGGTTCGGCCCAGCGTGAGCTGCCCGACTCCGGGCACGATTGCGGAAAGCCAACGGGCCGCGGATAAGCCCGCGACAGAATCGCTGGAGGTTAGGAAAAGCGAATCCGACAGACTGGCTCGGAGCTGGTCCTCGATGCTGCCCGCGGCCTTGGTTCGAAGCACCATCTCGGCGTACTTACGCTCGAGCCCTACGTTCGTCGAATCGTGCTTGAGCGCGATCGCGTACTTGTCCAAGGCTGCCGCGACTTGACCGCGCTCCGCTAAATCGTCACCGAGCGCCTCGGCGATGGTCGAGGACGTGGGCGCCATGGCCGCCGCCTGTTCGAGAAGGTCGGATGCGGCCTTGCGGTTTCCTCGCATGCGCTCGACGCGAGATTGACGGATGAGGGCTTCCGCTCGCTCGATGTCCTCGGGAGTGGTCTCCTGTATTGGCTCGAGCGGAGGTTCGGGTTCGGGGTCCGACTGAACTTCGGTGGCATGCGGCGGGTGCAACTCCTCGAGCTGAGCGATCCTGACATCGAGCGCCGCGATGATGTCCGGATCCTTAGAGGCGCTCCGCTTGTCCTTCAAACGCGCGATCTCTTCTTCCGCAGAGGACCGGGTTTCCTCTGATTTCGCACTGTCGCCGCCTACACCCATCAACGTTACGACGTTTCGGGGGCTCGGTTTCGGTTTTCCATCCTGCAACGCAGAACATTCATCGCATTGTCGATGCTTTCTAGAAGGCGCTGATACTTTGGAACAAGCTCCGATTCCGGCTTCAGAAGATACTCAGCCGAGATCAGCTCAGGGAACGGCGGCAAGGGAGAACTGTCCAACAGCCTCTCCATCGCGAGTTCCGTCTCGATCCACTGTTTTCTCTGCTCGAGCAGCCGCAGCATCGTCGGAATCTCATCGTCCTGTACCGTACGCAGGGCGTGGAGGAGCCTTCCGACACTTTCCGCGATGACACGGTCCATTGGGTCTCCGCCATCAGGGTTCGGATCAAAGGACGTGGTGATTGGCGGCCCACCAAACGGTGGGCGGCCGCCTGCGGTTAGAGGTGTAGGTGCCGCGCTCATAACCAGGTCTCCCAATCGGCAGCAGCCGATAATGCGTGGGGAACAGCAAGATTAGGGTACTACGATTTTCACAAATCAGCAACCTTCGCGGCCTAATTACCAGGAAATCGTGCATCTCCCAGGTTCAAACAGGTAAAGAACGGCGCAAATTCGGCGGTTCGAGGGTTACCAGACCTTTTGCCGGGATCGGTTCAGCCAAGCAGTCGTCAGAAACGATATGTCTCGCGTCGTATCATGCGTTCTGAATTCGCGCGAAGCCGCCGTTCGCGCAGTTACCGAGGTTATTTTGGGCGGCATCCCTGCGGTTAGGGTGCACATGACTCCGGCAGAGTCGATCGGCCCCGTTGGCGATCCTCAGGCGCACGGTCTAGGACTTGGCGCCGGCATCGTACCGGAGCTGATTCCGACGCTGATCGAGGAGCACGAGCACGAAGCGTTCGAGTCCCCGATCGGCGTTCCGTATCGGATCGATGTCGAGGCTCTGGATGAGCTCGACGAGAAGGTTGCGATGAATGCGCTCGCCGAGGGGCGCCCGTACGTGGCTTAGGGCCTCCGCACGATCCGCTGCGCCCGCCCGGAATTTCCCAGAAGTCGTGAATCGATGTCGGCGACTCGGTCGGCTGTGTCCGTCAACCCGGCGTCGGGATCGGCTCCCGGCGTGGTGCCCTTCGAGGCCACCTGCTGGCGAAGCTGCTCGACCACGGTGGACGGCGTAGCGCCCTGAGCCGCGAGGTTGTGGCTCCTCACTAAGTTTCCCTCTTGTCGTATGTCAGATCTGGTGGCTTTGACCCTCGTTTCGACCGCGCTTCGCGCGATTACGAGGTTGTTCGCGAACGTGTTTCCCTTGGGAGTTCCTATATTTCCGGAGAGGATCGTTGAGAGCTCCGGGTACCGGCTGCGGTAAGTCGCCCCCGACGCGTCTACTTCGGACACTCGCCGGTCGAAATCCCAAGAGCCGCCTGGCGCGGCCATCGCCGCGGCCCAATCGAGGCCGCGCGCATCGAGTTGGACGGCCATATCGCAATCCACGAACGAGTTGGCCTCAATTTCGTTCGCGCTGCCGCCTCCAAGGTTGACGCCTATGAACACTTTGTCGAATGTATTCGACAGCACTTTGACGCCTGAGGCCAAGTCGTCCAGGTAAACGCCGCAAACCCATGTGTCCGGACCGATGGGGCGCAGACTGGGCTCGATATTCTCCAAGAGGTTTCCTCGAATGACATTGCCGAGTTGGGTGGGATTGCGGCCCGTATAGATCGCCCCGGCGTCGCCCGTCTCGGTGCAAACGCGCGAGATCACATTAGATTGGACCGCGGCGTCGTTGCACTTCAACAGGATGGCCATGTGCGCCATGTCGTGGATTTCGTTATGGTTCACGTCGAAGCCATCGCCGATGAGTTCGACGGCCGGCCGGAACGCCCGCTCCCATCTGCCGCACGACCAGATCCGGTCGTTAGACGCGAACATACCGGAGCCTTGCAACGTTCGGCGGTCGCCTCCGTTGAGAACGACCCCGTACTCGCCGGCATCGGTCACGTCGGAATCTCGGATGCCGCTGTTCCGACAGTTATCCATCTCCACGCCTGTGCCGCCCACATCGGTTATGCTGCAAGCGGTTATCGAAAGTTGGTCGCAGCTCTGGGCTTTGATTCCTGCGCCACGGCCGATACCGATGGTGAGGCCCTTGAGCTCTATGTTCTTCGCGCCGGAGATCGAGATGATGGGGGCATCGCTCGTCGAGACGATCGTTGTCTCGGGATCGAATCCGCTCGGAGGCCACAAGTACATCCGACCCTCGGAGCGATCGATGTAGTATTCGCCGGGCGAATCGAGCTCTCTCAGCGCGTTGATAATGGCGAATCTGCCGCCCTTCTTGTAGCCGTACACGCCGTGAGGCGCCGCTGTTTGTATCGTATGGCTTCCGGGATCGATGGAGGTCACTTCGTCGGTCGAATCGGCCCAGTTGTTGCCCCAATATCCGTGCACCCATAAGTCGGGCTCGGCCTCGAGCTTGGCCGGTTCCGAGCCCTGATACGTAAAGGCGGCGCCAGTAGGACCGTCGGGAGCGCCAGTGACGGCCGCCCATCCTGCGTTCGGCCAGCGAGCGAGGGTCATTGGGAGCCCGTCCACGAAAAGCTCCATCGGCGCGGGCTTGTTCACGCCGGGGTCATGGCGGGTGAGCGCACCGTAATTTGTGAGGCCTTGCGACCGCAAGTTTGAGACGAGCACAACGCCGCGCGCGCCTGACGGAAGTTTCGAGAGAACATTTCCGTCGACCAGCGTCGACCATCCTCCAATCTTCTTGCCCCCGACAATACGTACGGGCCCGTCACCCGCAGCGACGATGCGGAGATTGCTATCGGAAGCTCCAAGCTTCAGCCCGGCCGGAACCTCATATAGGCCGGCGTGAACCGACAGGGTGTCGATCGAGTCCGCATTTCCCCTTTTGGCTCGGATTGCCGAAAGGGTAGACGCAAAATTCTCGGAGGGCCGGATTTCAAACGTGCGTCCCTGCAGTGCTATAGGAGCTACGAGGCCCAGCAATACTGCGAGCATATGGAGTAGGACATTCGGCGCTTGCCGACAGTTTCTATGACGGCCTCAAGCACGGGTCAAGAATAGCCTGACCGTCGCGGTAATCTGCTCCCGTGAGCGGGCTCCAGCGTGGCTGCCGACTAGGCGTAGTGATGGCCGGTGGCTCCGGCGAGAGGTTCTGGCCTCTGTCGAGCGCCGAGCGGCCGAAGCAGCTGTTGAAGCTCACGAACCCGGACCGGACAATGCTCGAGGAAGCGATCGAACGCCTCGCGCCGGTCGTCGGTGCCGACGGGGTTTATATCTCGACCGGGCAGACGATTCTGGAGGCGATCGAGCGGGCCAACTTGGTGCCAGACAACCGGATATTGGCGGAGCCCCAGAAGAAGAACACGCTCGGGGCGCTAGTGTGGGTCGCGGCGTGCCTGGAGGCTCGAGGACTGGGGGACGCGACGGTAGGCATCGTCACCTCCGATCATGTGATAGGAAACTCGGCGGCTTTTCAACATACGGTCGAGCACGCGCTGTCGCTGGCAGAAGCCACCGACGGGCTCGTCACTATAGGAATCCGGCCCGACAGGCCGGAGACCGGATTCGGATATATCGAGGCTTCGACCGAAGTCCGAGCGCTTGGCGGCCGCGAGTACTACAGGGCCGCGTCGTTTCGCGAAAAGCCCGATTCTGAAACGGCCCAGAGGTTCGTCGAAGCCGGCAATTATTATTGGAACTCCGGGATGTTTTTTTGGAAGCTGTCGGCTTTTCGCCGAGAGCTTCGGCAGGCTGCGCCCCAGGACGCTGAGATTCTCGCCGAGATCGTGCGAGCGCTCCAAGGCGGAAACGGCGCGGCTGCCGACCAGAGCTTTTCGAAGCTCCGTTCCATCTCTATCGACTATGCGTTGATGGAGCGTGCCGCCGATGTATTCGTAGCGCCCTCCGATTTTCCATGGGACGACGTAGGGGCTTGGGACGCGATCGATCGGACGTTTCCACACGACGCCGAGGGGAACGTTCTCATCGGCGAGTCGCTTTGCCTCGACTCAACGGGCTCGATCGTGCTAAACGACTTCCCTGGTAGGCCGGTGGCTGTCTACGGAGCTCAAGATTTGATTGTCGTCTCGTCGGCGCAAGGCATTTTGGTCGTGCCCAAGCAACACGCCCAGAAGGTGCGCGAGATCGTGGCGGAGATCAAGCGGCTTGCCGATCAGAAGTAGCCGTTGCTCGTCTTTTGCGCAGCCGCCAAGAACTCGGACGCGAACTTGAACGTGTCTTCGGTCTTCGCGTTCGGGTAGAGCGGGATGAACCGGTAAAACACTCCGTCGACGTCGTTTCCTCCGCGGAACCGTTCCCAGAACATCGCCCACTTCAAGTTAGCCGTGGTGGAGTAGAACCCCTTCGGCCCGCGGTAGAAGAACACAGCGTTGTTTGGGTCGCCGTCATTCTTCTGCACGGTGACTACCGAGACCGGTATGGTGCCCCTCGTTTCGGTGGTGACCTTCGCCGATTTATCGTTTTTCAGGTTCCAGCCTTGGGCGGTGAAGCACAGCCTGGGGTCGTGGAAACTTTGCCGCTGCGCGCTGGCGATGAGCACCACGTCGTACGACTGCGGGCCCTTATCGTATATGCGCGCCACGATGCCGTACGGATGCAGCCAGTCATAGGTCTGGGCGTCCATTCGGTAAGTCACCTTCGAGCCCGCATCTCCCGGCCGCATCATCCATCCGTTGAAATTGATTGGGGAGTGATCTTCCATCCACGCCTCGGTTTTGGGCGCGTAGTGCAGAGCGGGGGTGGCCAGAATGACGAGTCCCCACAGGCCGAAACCTGCTGCCAGCGTGTACGCTCGAACCTTTAATCCTTCCATCCAAGTAACCTCGCGAAGCTCCTGAGGATCAGGAAGCAGAGAACCAGCGTGATGTATCCGCTATAGTCGTGAAATTGAGTGCCGGCATCGTGTCCGTAGGCGTTGCCGACAATGCCGATGAGCGCGATTCTTAGCCCGTTGATGAAAAGGCAGAGCGGCAGGATCATCGCCACCATGACCGCATTGGCCCAGGGTTTGAGATTCGCGATCCAGATAAAAAAGACCGTGAACGCCGTCATCGCGAGCACCAGCCGGAGCCCGCTGCAGGGCATCGCGATGTCGAGTTGATAGTGATCGAGATAGATCGCCGTGGGATTTGGCTGGAAGATTGCAAAACCCAACGTCTTCAAGATCGCCGCGGCGGACGAAGTCGAGAGGATCTGCAGCGGGCCAGTGTAGTTGTCGATCAGGGCCGTCCAGATCGGCAGCATGAAAATCGTGTAGAGCATTGGCACGGCGAGCGCCCATGCCCAGGCTAGACCGCCCACATAGCAGATTCCCAATGCCAGAGCCGCGACGAACAGTCCGGATTCGATCTGCGGAATATCCGTCATCGTGGCCGCGCGGATGCCGAACGCCAGAGGAATCAGTAGGGCCAGCGTCCAGTAAGCCGGCTTGATCGGGATGGTCCTCATCTTGGGCCAGCGCCGATAGACCATGTAGCCGATGATTACCGGCACGAGGAACCCGTGGGAGTAATAACCGTCGGTTTCGGTCCACAGGCCTGGAAGTCTCTTGATCAGGTCCCAGAAGCAGACGGTCAGACCGAGCACCACTAGCACCCCTGGCACGAATGCGGGGGAGCCGAGGACACTGATCAGCCAGTGCTCCGCCTTGGGTGGAGCGGGAGACTCTACCGTTTCTGGACTCTCTGGAAAAGTAGATGTATCAGTCGTTGAAGGAATGCTCATATCCAAGCTCGACCGTAATGCAATGCAAATCGATGGCTGCAAAGATTATGCCACCAAGCCAGAAAACCTATTCTTTTGCGCAAAGGTTCCTAAATAGTGCGCTCGTCCGCAGAATGGTGAACGCTATTATACTGTATTAACCCCCATTCCTATGGGTGATCCTCCATGTAACATGCGGCCCAGCACGGGGTACCTCGGGCCTGCATTGGGGCCGATTCGGACGATTAAGTCCCGTTGCGCAAGTGCAACCCCGAGTCAATACAGAGTTTAGACGAGAAGTTGCTCCTATCTCCGCAAGCAACCGAGTAGCGGCCCGGCCGAACTACCAGTAATGTGTTTAAGGACGTTATCAAATATGGGCCAAACGAGGGCTGGCCGAGGCTGGATGTGCGCGTAATTCTTTCGGTTGCATGATATTGTTGCTGCCGCTATTGACCCGCTAGGGCTGTGATTCGCTAAATCGGTTCCTCATCCCCCCATAGTGCCGTCTGGGCGAATTTGGGTTGGCAGTGGATAAATCCCTGCATTAACCACGGTTCTCCGAGAAACCAAAGGAGGAACCCCAGGGCTGGGGAACCATGATGAGGAAGAAGTTCGAACTTGCCGACCTGTCGTCGATTGGACGAAGGCTTCTGGTCAGTGCGTTTGTAGTAGCGGTCGCCGGGACTGCGGGCGCCACCGAGTATCACGTATCCGTTTCCGGATCCGACTCCAACAGCGGGACATCCACCGCGCCGTTCAAATCGATCGGCAAGGCTGCTTCCGTGATGAGAGCGGGCGACATCTGTACGATCCACGCCGGCACGTACCGCGAAACGGTAACTCCCGGTTCAGGAACGTCATCGGCGCACCTTCTGTTTCGAGCCGCTGCCGGCGACTCGGTCGTCATCGACGGTTGCGATGCCGTGACGGCCACCTATTTAGGGAGCGGCCGCTACACGGTTCCAGTGAGCAATCAGCTGCCGGCGGGTCAGCAAGCGATCTTCTATAACGGAAAGCGGTTTACGGAAGCCCGTTTCCCGAATACTGGGCCAGATCCCTCGCGACCGGCTTTCAACACGATTCAGAGCGGCACCGGAAGCGGCACGACCGCGGTGACGATCAAAGATTCGAGCCTGACCCAGCCAACGGGCTACTTTGTCGGCGCCCGAATCAAGTTCGCCTCCGGTCCCGAGCCTGGCTTCCAGACGGGCGTCGTGACCGCGTCTTCGCCCGGTTCGATCACCGCTGTAGCGGATGGTCCAGTGGAATATGCGTTCCAAGCGGGCAACCGATACGCGCTCACCGGACTGTCGAGCTTTGTCGACGCGGACGGTGAGTGGGCAATGGACTCAAATGGGACTACTGCGACCCTTTACGCTCCGAACAGCCTTCCCGACGCATCGACTACCGTAGAGGTTTACCGACGGCCGCTCGGATTCGACCTGACAGGTTCTTCGTACGTCGATCTGCAAGGAATGAACTTCTTCGCCTGTACGGTGAAGACGAGCATCTACACTTCCAACGACTCGATCGACCGCGTTCGGGCCGAGTATGTAGGGATCGTAGACTCCTGGGCGAATCTGTTTTACGGCTGGGACTGGGAATCCACGGGTATCCAGCTCTTCGGAAACAACAACAAGCTCACCAACAGCTTCATTGAATACAGCGATGGCTACGGTGTGCGCGTCGACGGTAATAACAACCTCATCCGGAACAACACCGTGCTTGGCGTGGGCATGGCCGGACCTGGCGCCTCGAACATCAAGGTCTTCGGCCAGGGCAATCAGATTCTGAATAACACACTCGCTAACAGTGGACGGAATCTGCTGGATCTCGGCTCTGCGGTGGGCTCGGTGGCCTCATACAACGAGTGCTTTAACGGCGGGCTGCTCGGTTACGACTGCGGCGCGATCTACCTTTGGCACTCGCCCGGCCCAATGCAGACGATCGTGAGCTACAACAACCTGCACGACCTATACGGCGGCGGCGTGGGCATGGGCGGCCTCTACATCGACCACAACGTGTACGATGTGTTCGCCTTCCGGAACGTCGTGTGGAACGCCGTGTCCGGTGTTCGCATGAACACTCCTACGGGCAACAACATCGTCGTAAACAACACCGTGGACCTCTCTACGACGCACAGCTTCCGCATGTGGCCAGGTGTCGATCTCGGTCTGTCGACCGTCGAGAACAACTACTTCCCAACCTGGATCAATACCGGGATCTTCGACGGCACATGGAAGGCGAACGCAACGACCTCGAGCCCGGGAAGCTTCTCCAATCCTAGTCAGGGCAACTTCTTGCTTTCAAGCGGATCTTCGCTCGTCGACGCCGGGGTGCCCGTTAGCGGCCTCCCAGGAACCATCTTCGGAACGGCGCCCGATATCGGCGCCTATGAGGCGGGAACGTCGCTCGTCAAGTACGGCGCCCAGCTTTCCACTGAGCCGGCTCCCGTATCGAGCGTCAAAACGCAGGTCGCCGACGGCTCGATCACGCTCCGCTGGGTCGCCCGTCCCGAAGCCACGTTCTACAACATTTACCGAGCGACCTCGATGAACGGCAACTATTCTCTCGTTGGCTCTTCACAGGGAAGCACCAACGCCGGCTTCGTCGACACTTCGAACGACGCCGACAAAAGCTACTACTACTATGTCACCGCCTGCAACGGCTACGGTGAGAGCGAAATGTCCGAGGTCGTGAACACGGGTGTGTTCTTCCCAGGAAGTGGAGGTGGCCTTCAGGGCAGCTACTATTCCGACCAGAGTCTCACCTTCTCCACCTCATCGCTATTGAATCGCACTGAGACGATCAACTACGATTGGGGAGCAGCAGCGCCCGCGCCTCAGGTGCCAGCCGACCACTTCCAGGCACGGTGGCTCGGCATGATCGAGGCTCCCGTAACCGGGTCGTACACCTTCACCGTGATCTCCGATGACGGCATGAGGCTGTGGTTCAACGGGACAAAGGAGTTCGATTGCTGGGCGCCAAGCTACAACTACAAGACGTTCACGGTCAACCTGGTGGGCGGCCACAAGTATGCGTTCCAAATGGATTACTTCGAGAATACGGGGAACGCGAAGGCTCAACTATGGTGGTCCTATGCGAACCATCCGAACAGCGCGATCCCGCTGAGTCGGCTTTACAAGCCGCTCCAAGGAGGGCTGGCCGGCGACTATTACAACGGCGCCAACTTCGACAGCTACGTGTACTCGCACACCGACTCCCAGATCAACTTCAACTGGGGACTGGGCTCGCCAGACTCTCGGATCGGGACGAACAACTTCTCGATCGACTGGAACGGCGTGATCTACATCCCTGCTGCGGGTACATACACGTTCAGCACGACGGCAGACAACTGCATTCGGCTCATCGTGGACAACAAGAAGCTGATCGATCGTTGGGTCAACTCGGCCGCTACCGATACGGTGACGACCTCGTTCGCCGCACCGGGCTACTATCAGCTGGAGCTCGAATATGCGGAGCTTGGCGGTACAGCAAGCGTAGTGTTCAAGTGGGCCCCTCCAGGGCAAAGCCTGACGATCATCCCCGCAGCCAACCTGTTCCATAACCCGAACTAGGCCTGCCAGGACTCTGCTGAAGGTGGTTCGGAGCCGAGGCTCCGGACCACCTTCATCGTATAATTGGACATCGGCAAGACATGAGTGACCCCACAAGCCGCTCGGTAGCAGCGCCTCGTGTGCTGTTCATGATGCCGAACTTCAAAAGCTATTCGCAGCCGTGGATATATCGGATGATCCGCGCGCTGGAGGGTGAGATCGCACTGGTTGCCGCGGGGGACACTCACGAAGGTGAGCCGATCGGCTTTCCGACCCACGAACTTTTTGCTTTGCGGCGCGGGCGCAGAGTCATCGGTCGGGCGCCCATCTTGCGGCCGTGGCTCTACCGCTATGACGCCTTGGAAGGAGCTGTGAGAGAAAGCGGCGCAGACCGAGTGCTTTGCAACTTCGCCACCCTCGCGGTGATGTACCGGCCCGTGTGGATGCGCCTCGGGTTGCCCGTGTTCGTGCACGTCCATGGCTACGACATCCTTCCGGACCTGAGAGATTACAGTGGCAACCTGGTTCATCCGGCCGGTTATCGGCAGAGCCTCGTCGAGCTTACGCAGGAAGCGCGGTTCATCGCGAACAGCGATTTCACGGCAGGAATCCTTCGCGAGATGGGCGCACCCGCCGATCACGTCGTGCGCAAGTATCTTGGGGTCCCGCTTCCCAGGGAGTCGCGCAAGCACCACTGCCATGAAGAGGTTCAGATATCCGCAGTGGGAAGATTTGTGGACTGCAAGGCCCCGCTGAAAACCGTCAAGGCGTTTGAGCTCGCCTGCCAGAGAGGTCTTCGGGGACGTCTGACGCTTGTCGGCGATGGCCCCATGATGCCCGAAGTTAGAGCCCATGTCGCTGGATCGAGCGTTGGGCACAGAATCGAACTGCTGGGAGCGTGCACGGAAGCACAGGTGAACGATCTCCTCTCGATCACGGACATCTTCACCCAGCACAACGAGCCGGGCCCGATTACCGGCCAAAGAGAAGCGTTCGGCGTTTCCGTGCTCGAGGCCATGGCGTACGGCATTCCGGCGGTAGTCACGAGCGACGGGGGAATCCCGGAAACTACGGAAGATGGCGTGACTGGATTCCTGGGCGAGCCCGGCAACATCGAACAGCAAGCCGATTTCATTCTGCGCCTCGCGACCGATCCGGAGCTGAGGAAGCGGATGGGCTCTGCCGGACGCGCCAGAGTGGCCGAAAAGTTTAGCGACGTGCGCGAGAAAGCGGAGCTCCGCGAGATTCTGGAGTTGGGCTAGGGTCCAAACAGAATCTTGTCCAAGCCGACGACAAGCCCCTTTTGGCTTCTCACGTTTCGGACGCAGATCTTGACTCCGACCATGAACGAGTCGCGGTCCAGCGAATCGTGCCGGAGCGTTAACGTCTCTCCGGGGCTGCCGAAGATCACCAATTGGTGGGCCAGCAAGCCGGGCATTCGCACCGAATGGATGGTTACCCCATTCGCCTTTCCACCGCGAACACCCTCCACTTTGAATTGCGGCCTCGGCAGTCTGGCGGGTTCTTGGGTACGTCCTGAAGCGATCAACTCGGCGGTGAGAAGCGCGGTGCCGCTCGGGGCATCCTCTTTGTCTTCGTGGTGCATTTCGATGATTTCCGCGTTCGGCATCCACTTAGCCGCCATTTGGGCAAACCGCGTGAGCAGTACGGCTCCGACCGCGAAGTTGGGCACGTACATTGCGGGGACGCCCAGTTCGGTGGCCTGATACGTCAGTTCCCGCAGATCGACGTCAGACAGACCCGTGCAGCCGATCACCGGCGAGACTCCGCGCTTCATCGCGGAAATTGCATGCGACGCCGCGGCTGAAGCGTGCGAGAAATCGACCAGCACGTCCGCAGGCGAGCGATCGAGAGCAGCGCCGAGCTTATCCTCGACGGGAATATCAGGCGCGTCGGCTCCCGCCCAGTCGCGGATGCTTCCTCCCGAGCCTTGCCTATCGATCGCCGAAACGACGTCGAAACCCGGGCTCTGGCAAAGCGCGCGGACCGTCTCGCGGCCCATCCGACCGAGTGCGCCCACGACGGCGACTCGTATCGGCCTCTCCTCTTGTTCCATCGAAAGGTTGTACCCAGCCCGGTCAGCCGGCGGCTCGCTCCATTTTTGTATCGGGGGAGACGACTCGAACGGGCAAGCCGGAATCGTCCAGATCTGCCTCCACGGTCTTGTTCGGATACTTGACGCTAACGTGATTGCAAACGATCGTTTTGACGCCGATTTTGACTGGCCGCTTGCCCACGAAAGTCGTATCGGTCAGGACCCACTCGAGCGAGTCCAGATCGAAGACATAACATCGAACCTTGGCGCCGGGGGCGGGCTTATCGCGCACGAACCAAAACTCGGAGGCGTTTTCGCGCGGAGCGCTGGGGGCTAGAGTAACCGATCGCGGACGCCTGCCGCCGCCGCGCTCGAACACGAGGTTCGCCCCTGCGGGGTCGAAACTGACGATCACCTGTCTCGACCGGTGAGTTGCCTCGTCGTTGAGGTCCAGCACCTTTCGAAGTGGCGCGCCATGGCGGTCGAATTTCGACTGCTGGTGGACTGTAATCCGGCGGCCGCCGACGACCAGATCCATATTCAACTCGACGAGCTTGCCACCGTCCGATGCGATGTGCTGACTGACCTTGGCCTGCCCGGTTGCACCGCCAGGCTGCGTGATCTTAAGCGTGACCTGACTAGCTCCGAGCCTAGCGAGCCCCAACGTGAGAACGATGCTGAGAATCACGCACCTCATGGGAGCCTTTACGCTGCGGAGCTGCTGCGGAGTCCGTGCTGAACCGCTTTTGCGCACCTCAGTCCAGATTCCACCGCTCCGTCCAGCGAGCCGTTCGTC
>JAICWL010000023.1 GCA_025934835.1 Fimbriimonadaceae bacterium | reverse complement strand
GGCGTCTCTCAGTCGACTTGGATTTCAACTACGTTGGCGCAGTCGAGCGTGAGGAGATGCTGTCGGACAAGCCAAACGTGCTGGAGGCATTTAGAAGCTTAGCGAGCCGATTCGATTACACCGTCGACCTGCCACTGGACGAACATGGTGGCTCGACATTCTCGCTCCGTTATAGGAACAGCCTTGGTACACCGGGTCAGATTGAAATCGATGTGAACTGGATAAGCAGAGTTCCACTAGGACCTATCCAGCGGCGCTCCCTTTGGCAGCCCGAAGGCTTGGAGATGCCCGAGGTCAACATCGTTAGCACCGAGGAATTGGTCGCGGGCAAGCTCAGGGCGCTCATTGATCTCGTGGCTGCGCGAGACGTCTTTGACGCGGGCTACCTACCGGAGATGTTGCCAGGAGAATGGCCCACCCGCGAAGCGAAAGCTCTGTTTGTTCTTTACACAGGCACGCTCTCGCTGCCCCTCACGGCCTACTCCGTGGAGCTTCTCGAGAGGTTAACTGCCTCGGACTACGAGAACAAGCTCCTGCCCGTTCTCAATCTTGGCGAAGCCCCAGGTCGCCTTGAACTCATTACCCGCGCGCAGCAAGTTCTGCTGCCCATGCTGGCGTTGGAGCCGCAGCAGATCGAGTATGTCGAAAGGCTTCAGAAGGGCGAATACTGTCCTGAACTTGTCCTGCCGTTTGACCCAGCCTTAGCCGAGAAGTTGCGGCAGCACCCAGCGCTCCTATGGAAAGCCTGGCACGCGAAGGCTCACGCGGACAAGAAGGGCCGGACGGCACGGGCCCGCTAACTTGTCCATCAACTTATCACCCGTCGCAACTTAGCCCTTATTGAGTCTATGCTTGAACTTGCGAGACGGGCTTCGAGCCAATGACACCGTAGGGGATACTGGTTCAAATCCAGTACCGCCCACCATCGGCCACGTGTGTGCGTTCCGGGGGTGAGCAGCGCACTTTGCAAACGAGCGGGCATCGCCCGCGTCCTGATGCCTTATTTATACTGGCACCTATACTCCGCATGGGTATATTGTTCCGAGGCCGAATTCAGCCATGGCATCCGGATCGACTTTACGCGCCGCCAACTCCAGACCCCTCGCGACATTCGTTTCATTCGCTTGCTGCATAGGCGCTGCGTTCGGCCAAGCGGCGCCCGGCCTGAGCGTGGACGAAGCGGTGAAGATCGGTCTGAGGGATAACCCGCAGGTCGTCGCCGGCAAGGCGTCGGTCGCTGCGGCGTACGCCACGTATCGGTCTCTCGGCGCATTTCCGCCGATCACGCTCGGCGGCACACAGGTGCAGGGGACCAGCACCGCGCCAACCCTCAATGGGACGAATAACGACACATTCGTCGACCTTGGCGAGACGTTCGACGTGAGCGGTCAGAGGCGATTCCAGGCAGCCGGGGCGAATGCCCAGTTCAGCTCGGCGCGGTTCAGCTTTCAGGAAACCCTGCTGACTTTGGAGCAGCAGATCCGCGATGCCTACTGGTCTCTCGCTGCGGCCCAAGCGCAAGCGCGCATCTCCGACATGAGCCTCAAAGACGCCGAGCGGATTCACGATCTCACCGTGAAGCAGGAGGAGGCCGGCGCCTCGCCGCATGGTGATGTCATCCGTTCGTCGATCGACGTGGCGAACGCTCGGCAGGCTCTCATGGCGGCTCGCGGCGCGGAGCGCACCGCGCTCATTGCTTTCAACAACTTGCTCGCCCGCGATCCTTCGACGCCGGAGGTGCTGGGCGTCGATATGGTGGCATCGGAGGGGGACGCGGACGTCCAGGTCCCATCTCTCGAGGAGCTTCGGACGCGGGCCTTGCGCGACCGCCCGCTGCTCAAATCGGTGGCCGATCTGCACCGAGTCGCGACTTATGCGGTCCGGCAGGCGGAGGCGTCACGGTTTCCGGACCTTGGGATCGACTACCAGCGCTCGCTTCGGACGACGTTCGACACCCTCCTTTTCACGATCAGCTTTCCACTGCTGGATTTCGGCAGCATCAGCCAGTCGGTTCGCGCGGCGAAGGCTTCCGCGAAGCAAGCGGAGGCTACAGAAGCGCAAACGCGACAGCAGGTGGAGCAGCAGGTAGCGCAGGCGCATGCGGACTTGGAGCTCGCCGCGGAATCGGCTGCGGATTACAAGAAGCAGATTCTGGACCCATCGATCAGCCTGCTCGGCATGGCGCAGCTCGGCTACCAGCAAGGGGCTACTGGCATCTTGCCGGTCATCGACGCCGAATCGACGATTAGAAACGCGCGCACGGGCTACATCAACAGCTTGCTCGCGGTGCACAAGGCCGAAGACGAGGTGCTGGCGGCAACCGGCGCCTTGCCTCAACGGGCAGGCAAATAGAGATTCCAATGAAACCGCCCGCGATATTATTCCTCGTGCTCCTTTTGGCCTTGGCGGGATGCGGCAGCCACACTGGCACCGCACCAGCAACCAAAGCGCCGCCGGGGCCCAAGCTCGTTTCGATCGGCGATGCGAAGGGAATCGAGCTCGATCCCGCGAGCATCAAGCTTGCGGGGATAACCACCGCTCGGGTGGGCGCCAACACTCTTGGCGCGACGATGCAGCCCTCCGGCGAGATCGAACCGACCGACACGGGTGCGATCCAGGTGACGCCACGGCTGCCAGGCAAGATCGTGGAGGCTCGCGTGAGCGTGGGGGACCGGGTGCACAAGGGCGAGGTTATCGCCGAAGTCGACAGCGTGGATTTGGCCACCGCCGAGGCGACTTACGAAACGGCCGTTGCGCATGCGGGCCTGGCCCGCCATCAGCTCGAGCAGCAGAAGAAGCTCGCGGGCTATGGCTCGCTGAGCGAGCAACCGGTGGAGGACGCGCGAAAGGCGTCGGTTGCCGCCGATGCGGCGGTAGCGTCGGATGAAGCGCAGATTCGGGTGGACAGGCTTGCACTTTCCCAGACGAAGCAGCTCGTGGACATGGGAGAGATCACTCGAAAGCCGCTCGAGGATGCTCAGAACGCGTACGCCCAGGCGCGGGCTGCGGCGAGCCAAGCGGCGAGCACGCTGCATTCGGCGAAGGCTAGCTACGACCGGGCGGTCTTGCTATTCAACGGCGGAATCTATTCCCGCCAACAGCTCGAGGACGCCGAGACTGCCTTCAACTCGGCGACGGCCTCGGATGCCCAGGCAAAGACGGACGAGCATCTATCGCGCGAGGAGCTGACTCGGCAAGAGAGCATCTACAGCAAGAATTTGAACGGCGCCTCGTCGCTTCAGGGGGCCCAGAGCAAGGTTCAGCAGGACGAGCACACATATCAGAACGACCTCGTGGCGCAGGAGCTTGCTCACCGGCAGTACCAGCGGGCGCAAACGGTGCGGAAGTCGGGCATCCCCATTTCCCAGGCGCTGCAATCGGCGCAGGATGCATACGACGAAGCCCAGATATCGGAGCAGGGCGCCGCGAACGCGCTCGAGATGTACGGGGTTCGTCCCGGGCAGGCGATTCAAGGGTTGCGGAACGGGCGGATCGTGGTCCCGATCGTTTCGCCGATCGACGGCATCGTCGCGGCGCGGAGCATGGTCGTCGGGCAGAACGTCGACACCAGCACGACATTGGCGCGACTTGTGAACCTCGACACCGTGTACGTGGATGCGCAGGTCTTCGAGAAGGACATTGAAGGCGTGCGGGTCGGGGACAGAGTGGTCGTTCACGTGGCGGCCGTGCCGGACAGGGCTTTCGTTGGGCGCGTGCAATACGTCGCCCACGAGGTCAGCCCCGATACGAGGACGATTCTGGTGCGGACGGTCCTGCGGAACCCAGGCTGGCTTTTGCGGCCGGGAATGTTCGCGACGGTCGTCATCGGGAGCCAAGCGATCCACGCAAATTCGATCCCTTCGGACGCTGTCATGGAGGAGGGGGACAAACAGGTCGTGTACGTTCGGGTGGCGCCAGGGCAGTTCGTGAAGCGGACGATCAAGGCCGGACAGCCTGTAGGCGGTGAGGTGCCGGTGCGAAGCGGCCTGCAAGCGGGCGACGAAGTGGTTGTGTCGGGAAACGTGCTGATCGAAAAGGCAGAAGACCAGCTTGAAAGCGGGGCCAACGGCTCCTCATGATCGATCGATTTCTAGGAGCGGTGATTCGGCAGCGCCTGGTGTCGCTGAGCTGCGCCGTGCTCCTTATCGCAACCGGCATCATGGCGATGCGCAGCTTGAATATCGACGCGTTCCCGGATATCACGCCGGTGCGGGTCGAGGTGGATACCAGTGCGCCCGGCTTCGCAAGCGAAGAGGTCGAGAAGCTGGTGACCCACCCACTCGAAGTGGGCCTCCAAGGCATCCCGAAGGCTACGAAGATCACATCCGAGTCGAAGTTCGGCATTTCCGTGGTGACGGTGTACTTCGAAGACGACACGGATGTGTACTGGGCGCGCGATCAAGTGTTTCAGTCACTTGGGGACGTCGCCATGCCGGCGGGGATTACGCCCTCGATGGGCCCGAACGATACCGGCACGGGTCAGATCTACATCTACTCCGTCAAGAGTCCGAGCCGCACGAACATGGAGCTGCGGACGATTCAGGACTGGACGATAACGCCTGCGCTGAAGGCCGTGGCGGGCGTTGCCGACTGCCTCTCGTTCGGAGGCGAGGTGAAGCAGTACCAGGTCATGGTCGATCCAGGGCGGCTGCAGTCGCTGGGTCTCACGCTCGACGACGTGATAGGCGCGATCGGCAAGAACAACCAGAACACGGGCGGGAATTACGTGCAGCACGGCGGGCAGCAGTACATCGTTCGAGGGATCGGCATGCTGGAGTCGCCCGACGACATCGGCAACATCGTCGTGACTGCCAAGAACGGCACGCCGACGTTCATCAAGGACATCGGCACGGTGCAGGTTGGGCCCGAAGAGCGCCAGGGATCGGTGAGCGAGGACGCGAAAGGCGAGGTCGTTTCTGGCATCGTCATTTTGCGCCTGGGCTCTAATACCGCCGACGTGATCCAGCGCGTGCGAGACCGGCTCGCGACGCTCAAGAACGACTTGCCGTCGGATGTCTCCGTGACGCCGCTGTACGATCAATCGCTGCTTATCACGCACAGCATCGACACGGTGAAGGACGCTCTCATCGCGGGCGAGATTCTGGTGATTCTGATCCTGTTTCTGCTGCTGAGCAACATCCGGGCTGCGACCGTTGCGGCGCTCGCAGTACCGGTTTGCATGCTTGTGGCGTTCATTTTGATGTGGCGGGCGGGAATCTCCGCCAACTTGCTGTCGTTGGGGGGCTTGGCGATCAGCATCGGCATGATGATCGACGCGAGCATCGTCATCACCGAGAACATCTATAGGAACGTCAGCGAGACGTGGAAGGAGGGGGAGTCGCTCGAGACGGTCGTGCTCCGGGGAGCGACCGAGATCGGCCGGCCCGTTCTATTTGCGATCCTGATCGTCATTGCGGCTTTCATTCCATTGCTCGCGCTTCGAGGCATCGAGGGGCGGCTTTTCGTGCCGCTTGCGATGTCGATCATCTTCTCGATGGTCGGCTCGGTCGTCATGGCGTTCGTCGTGACGCCCGCGCTGTGCGTGGTTCTGCTCAAGGGCGGCCATCCGAGGCCGGCGAACAAGCTGGTGCAGTGGCTGCGTGCGCACTATGAGCGGACGCTCGACAAATCGATCCGCAAGCCGAGCCGAATCACGGTGCTGTGGCTGGCTCTTACCGCCATGAGCGTGCTGCTCTTCGCTTTGACCGGCTCCGAGTTTCTGCCAAGCCTGGACGAGAACAACTTCCGAATCCGGGCGACTTTGCCGACCAGCATTTCGCTCGATGAGGCGACGACCCTTGCCGGTCGGATGCAGGCAGTGATCTTGAAGAATCCGAACGTCGAGCACGCGATCAGCTACGTGGGACGCGCGTCGCTAGGCGGAGACCCGGAGCAGGTGAGCAACTGCGAAATCTCTGTCCCGCTCAAGCTGCCGAGCCAGTGGGTCGGGGCGGGCAGCAAGGCGGAATTGGAGCAGCAACTTCGGTCATCGCTGCAGCAGTTTCCGGGCATCGAATTCGAGTTCTCGCAAGAGCTGGAGATGCGCAACGACGAGCTGATCTCCGGATTCAACACGCCGATAGCGATTTTTGTGAAGGGGGGCGACACCAGCGTACTGCTTGCAAAGGCGAACCAGATAGCCGACCAGCTTCGCAAGGTGCCGGGGGCGACCGACGTGGCGGTGGAAGATGTGGCGGGGATCGACAACCTCGACATCGTGCCCGATCGAGCGGAGATCGCGCGCTATGGGATCAACGTGGCGGATGTGATGAACGTGGTTCAGTCGGCAGTCGGCGGGGTCGCGGCGAGCACGTTTTACGAAGGCGAGAAGAGCTTCGACATCCAGGTCCGGATGATGTCGCAGTATCGCAACAACGCCGAGTCGATCGGGAATCTGCTCGTTCCGGCGGCTTCGGGCCAGAAGATACCGCTGAGCCAGCTTGCGAACATTCAGGTGCGCCAGGGCCTCTCGGAGATCGACCGAATGGATGCGAAGCGGCAAGTGGCAGTGAAGGCGGACGTGCAGGGCCGGCCCGTTGGGAGCATTGTCAGCGATGCGAAGGCGCTCATCGGGAAGAACGTGACGATACCCCCCGGCTACTCGTTGGAATACGGCGGCGCCGTGGAGGAGCTTCAGCATGCGATGGAGACCCTGTATTGGGCGATTCCAAGCTCGCTTCTTCTGATCTTCGTGCTCGTGTACGCGTGCTTCGGATCGATGCGGGACTCTCTGGTGGTTCTGACCGCGCTGCCGCTAGCGATCATCGGGGGGACGGTCTTGTTGATCGTGCTGGGGCTGCCGATCTCGGTTCCCGCGATCATCGGCTACATAGCGAATTTCGGAACAGAGGTGCAGAACGGCACGATCATGGTTTCGTCGATCAATCGCTGGCGGAGATTGGGCTTTTCTGCGGCCGAGGCTGCTTCGTTCGGCGCGACCGAGCGCTTGCGTCCCGAGATTCTGAGCGCGCTGATCGGAGTTTTGGCGTTGCTACCATTCCTGCTGACTTCGGGCATCGGGGCTACGGTCGAGAGGCCGTTGGCCGCGGTGGTCATCGGGGGGATTGCTTTTTCGCGGCCGCTGACATGGTTCTTGCGTCCGACGCTCTACGTTTGGCTAGATCGGGGGCGGAGGGCCCTGGGGACCCGGCCGCCGCGCGAGCTCGACCCGGTCGACCTGCACGTTACCGACTCGGGAGGTTAGGTTGAGTGTCGAGTAATGGCTGATGCGTGGTGGCCAAACACGTAGCGTCCGACACCGAATCACCAACAACCCAACGGGGGCCGGATCGGGTGTTGAGGATCTGGAGCGAGCGGCAGGTACCATGGCGAAATGAAGTGTCCGGCTTGCTCAAGTGAGATGACGACCGAAGATTTCGACGGAGTTAGCGTCGACGTTTGCCGCGATGGATGCAAGGGGATTTGGCTCGACTGGATGGAGATGTGCCGGCTGGAGCACGATAACCAGCCGCTGAACGCGGCCGTTCAGGAGGCGTTTGCCTGGCCGCGGAAGAACGACGACAATCGCGGCCCGCTGAACTGCCCGAAATGCAATGAGCCGATGCATCAGCACTTGGCCGAGGACGACAAGGGCGTGAAGCTGGACGAGTGCTACGACTGCGGCGGATTTTTCCTGGATTCCGGCGAGATGAAGGACATCCACGACCACAAGATGAGCGAGGACGAGCAGCAAGCCTATGCCGACAAGCTCATGGACGGAGTGCCGGAATTCAAGCAGGCGCAGCTCGACCTCGAGCAGCAGCGTGCGCGCACGCAGGCGATCGCTCACTGGACACGTTTCTTGCGCCTGGGCTGGAGCTGGCCGGCGCTGGGTTTCTAGGCGACGCTCCGCGTCAGTCACCGGTCGCACATAATCGGATCGATGGGTTGGCCGCCATGGGTGCTGGCGTTTTGGGGCTTCGTTAAACCGCCCAGGGACCTCACGCGGGTGTGGGAGGCGAGCACATTCCTCGTGACGGACGGCAACGGGGTGAAGCTATTCGTGGGATCCGGGAGCGTGGAATTCGTACCGGACGACCGGCGGGCTGTTTCGGGCATCGCGCGCTCCCTGACTCCGCTGCCGGAGCCACTTCCGAGCCAGGTGAAAGTTTGGAAAGCCGAAGTGCATCAGCCCACGCGCAATAGTTGGGCAAGAATTGACCTGCATGGGACCTTCGACGAGATGGATTTCGTTTGGGTGTTGGAGTAGGGGAGCGTCGCGAGGGGCGGAATACCCGAGCGTTGGAATGTTGGAGCGGAACGGATGGCATCCGCGGGGAACACCGATCTCAGAACACCTGACACCGCCCGGCTCTGCCGGGCCAACCTTCCAGCATTCCGCCGCTCAAAAACCAACCCCAGATGCGGACTGGCCTATTCTTTGACGAGGGTGTAGTCGCCGGGGCGGGGGGCGGGTACGAGCTTCCAGCCGGGTTTCAGCTCGAGGGTCCAGCCGTCGCCCGCGTTCGGGGAGCCGGGCTTCGGCGCTGGCACGAACGCGCGGTGCATATCGGGAGCCAAGAGTAGGCCGTTCGAGGCGTCCAATTTGCCCCATTGATCGATGACGGTCGAGTGCGGGAACACGCTGCCGAGCTCTCCGAGCGGAAACACCTCGTTCGGGTCGTAGGTGTAGTTCAGGTCGTTCAGGGGCAGGATCAGCACGGGGCCGTTCACCAGCCGCGCCCTGTAATCGGCTTCCTGCTTGGCTCTCACCCGGTCCCGTTTGATCTCGCTGGCCAGGAGGCTGTCGTAGCCGAAGCTTTTCGCCTCATGCTTGGCCGCCGCACCCCGGTTCGATGGCGCCTGGTAGGCGATCAGGGCGGCGAGCTTGTCGGTGAGGCTCGAGCTCGGGCCGAGACCCTTCCGCCATGTGATCTTATCGAACTTTATCGCTTCAACCACGTCGAGCAGGAGCCCGTATGCCGGGCCGGTTTCGTAGGCGAAGGAGCTCGGAAAGCTCTTCTTCTGCGGGAAGCTGAGCATGCGGTAGGCAAGTCCGTAGCGAGTTTCGGGCTCCCAGGTACCGCGAAGCATCATGCCTGTGAACTCGGCCATCCCTTCGTGGACTTCCATTCGGTCTTCCGTTTTCTTCGAGCCCGGGAAGAGGCTTTGCCGGTACGAGCGGAAAAGCAGCGCCTTCCGAGCGTAGCCGGTTCGCTCAGGCTCTTCGGCGAGCATCGCCTGCCTGAGCGCCTTGATTTCGAGCTGCAGCCAGAGGCGGCCCTGGAGGGTGTCGAGCTGGTTGTTCTTGACAATCGCCGGGGGCAGGCCGACCTTGTCTTGGATCCGGTGGAAAAGCTCGTGCATCATCAGCCGCGCGCGTTCCACTCGGTTGGTCGGCAGCGGCCATGCCACCATGGTCCACTTCGTTCCGTGCCAGTCGATAGCGGTGTTGGAGACGGTGAGCTGCGCCGGAAGAGAGCCGACCCAAACGTTTTCCGCTACGCGCTTCAGCCCCATGGCGGGGGCGTCCTGGTTCGCGACGACCGTGTGCGAGGCGTAATCGGCGAAGATCATCGGGCCATTCAGCGGAGTTCCCCATAGCCGGCCATGGTCTTCGTCGGCGATCCACTCGGCTTCATGGAAGTAGCGGGAGGCCAGTTGGGCGTCGATGGCGGACGGAGATTGCAGCAGGGCAAGCGCAAAGACGGGCAGCATGGAACCGATTATGCGATCCCTCAAATCGCGCTTGTCGATACGCAAAGCGGCGGTAACATCGTTCCATGTACGCGGCGCTCAGCCCAGGAGCTATCGGAGTCTCCATCGACGATCTCGGCGAGCTGTTGGAGGCCGCGAAGCGGAACGGGTTTCTGGGAGTCGAGATTTCGCCCGCGAAGATCGTGGCGTCGGGCGAGCAGTTTGTGCGGAACTCGTTCGAGAGTCGCGGCATGCTGCCCGCCGGATGGGGATTGCCGACCGACTGGCGCTCGACGGAAGATAACTGGAAGAAGGGTCTCGAGGCCCTTCCCGACCAAGCCTCTGCGGCAGCGTCGATCGGCTGCACCCGCACCTTCACGTGGATCATGCCCGGCTCGAACGACCGGGAAACTGCCGAGAATCGGCGGTTCCACATTGAGAGATTCAAGCCGATTGCGGCGATTCTCGCCGGGAATGGATGCTCGCTCGGATTGGAGTTTATCGGCCCGAAGACCTTGCGCGACACGCTCAAGCACCCGTTCGTGTATCGGATGCAGGACATGCTCGAGCTCGCGCGCGAGATCGGTCCGAACGTGGGACTGTTGCTCGACTGCTGGCACTGGTACACGTCTGGCGGGACCGTCGAAGACATCTCGAAGCTCAAGGCAGACGACGTCGTGTACGCGCACGTGAACGATGCGCCCTTGGGGCTTCATGTCGATCAGCAAGTCGACAGCCGCAGGGAGCTTCCGGGCCAGACGGGCGTGATCGACATCGCGGGGTTCCTCAGGGCGCTGCGGGGGATCGGCTACGAAGGGCCGGTCGTTCCCGAGCCGTTCAAGAACGAGCTGAACGACCTGCCTTCGGACGAGGCCAGGTTGCAGGCGGTCGCCTCGGCAATGAGGAAAGTGCTTCGGGAAGCGGAGTGACGCGCGATGAGGGCAGCGTCCCGGCGATGGGCGACGGTCGTCTAGTGCGCGTCGATCGCGGCGCCGGCGCGGGGCTTGGGCTTCCGAAGCACGAGAATCGCCGGGGCGACCACCACAAAGCTGACCAGGATGAGCATGAAGGCGTCGTCGTACGCCATGGTGGCGGCTTGCCGGTTCACGGTGAGGTCGATCAGGTTCAGCGCAGCCTGGTTCGCAGCCACCGGCGGGTATCCGCGCGATGACATGAAGCCGGTCAGAGCGTGAAGCCGTTCATCGAACAGCGGGTTGCCGGGGACGATGTGCTGCACCAGCGTCGCGCGGTGGAACGCGACATGGCTCGCGACGTAGGTCCCGAGCACGGCGATGCCGAACGACCCGCCGAGCTGCCGGGCCAAATTGATGAGGCCGGACGCCTGCTGAGCCTGCGCGGGCGGCAGGTTGCCATACGCCACCTGGTTGATCGGAGCGAATAGGAAGCCGAGGCCCAAGCCGCGGAAGAGCAGGGGGACCAGCGTGTCGGCTTGCCCGCTGGCCGTGGTCATGTGCCCGAGAGCCCACATCGACCAGCAGAACAGGCAAACTCCGATGTAGATCAGCACGCGAGGGTCCACCAGCGGCCTGGCGCCGTTCAGCAGCCGGCCGCAGATGATGGCGCTAACGGCGGTAGCGAGGCCGCCCGGCAGCAGGGCAAGTCCGGTCTCGGTAGGCGTGAAGAGCAGGATGTTCTGGGTGAACAGCGGGAAGATGAATACGCCGCCGTAGAGTCCGAAGCCAAGCGCGACGAACAGGAAGATCGACGCCGCAAGCTCGCGGTTTTTCAGGACTCGAAAGTCGACGACCGGGTGCTTGTTCCTCGGCGTGAGCTGCCACCAGAGCATGGTCGCGAGGCATACGGCGGACAGGATCGCCAGTTTGAGGATCAGCGCATCGGCGAACCAGTCGTTCGATTGACCCTCCTCGAGCACGTATTGGAGCGAGGCAAGCCCCACCGCGAGCAGTCCGATGCCCAGCCAGTCGACTTGCTGAATGCGCCGAGAGCCCGGCGCATCATGGAGGAAGGAGGTCACCAGGAACACGGCGACAATGCCGATGGGCACGTTGATGAAAAAGCACCAGTTCCAGGTGTAGTTGTCCGTTATCCAGCCGCCCAGGGTTGGGCCGAGGGTGGGCGCCACGATGATGCCCATGATGAACACGGCCTGGACGATTCCCTGCTGTTCTTGCGGGAAGATCTGACGTATCGTAGCTTGAGCCGTCGAGAGCAGGGCGGCGCCTCCCGCGCCCTGAATCACGCGCCAACCAACCAACTCGATCAGCGAATGGGACGTGCCGCAGAAGAACGACGCGGTGATAAAGAGGATGATCGAGAAAGCGAGGTATCGCTTCCGGCCGAAGCGGGCTGCGAGGAAGGCCGTCATCGGCAGCACCACGACGTTCGAGAGGATGTAGCCTGTAGCTACCCAGCCGATTTCCTGGTTCGTGGCGCCAAGGTTCCCAGCCATTTGCGGCAGAGCCACGTTTACGATCGTGGTGTCCAGGACCTCCATGATGGCGGCCGTGATGAGACCTAGAAGAATGATCCAGCGATACTGCTGGACGTCCTCCTCGTGGGTCCGCTCGGGGGCCACCGGGGGCCTGGCCGGGGCGCGGCTGGTTAGAGTATTTTCAGACACGATCATTGGCTATGCTTCGCGGGTGGGAAGAGCCTACCGCTCGGCACTCCGATTACTACGCGCAAATAACAATTCTGTCGGCTACGAATTCTCTTGAGAAAGTTCGGCCAGTATCGGCACCGATCCGAGCATCGCGCGTCCGTCATGGTAGCCGGCCTTCCAAGGGTGCGCCTTTTCCACTTGCATAGGTTGTCCGGACTCGGAAACCAAGCCGTACCAGCCGCCGAATTCGGAATCGATCTGGTGGTTGCGGATGAATTCCCATTGCTCCACGAAGGCCCGCCAGTAGCGGTTCGTCTGCTTCCTAAACCGGCGATGGAGATTGATGAGGGCGTTCATCGATTCCGCCTGGACCCACCAGATCTTGTTTCGATCGTGGACGGGACCGAGGAAGTCGCCCGTATTGTATAGGCCACCATTTTCGTGATCCCAGCCGAACTCCAGGGCATGGTCCGCGAGCATACGGGCGACTTGCCAGGTGTCGCCGTCGTCCGGGCGCCCCAAGGCGGCAGCCGCCGAGGTTATCAGGAAGCCTGCCTCGACGTCGTGACCGAAGGAATCGGCCGCGGCGGGCGCTCGCCAGCCCCGGTCGAAGAAGAGGTTCAGGCACCCTGGAGGGCAGGCCATGACGTCGCGGATGAGGTGAAGAAGCTCTTCGAGCCGCTCGCGAAGGGTGGAATCCGGCCATACGCTGTACAGCTCCGTGAACGCCTCGGCGAGATGGATGTGGGTGTTTTGGGACTTGTAGCCGTACGGCTGGCCCGCGCCGTTGCGCTCCGATCTCGAGCCGGAGGCGCTCGCCAGAAGCGGGCTCCCATCGGAGCGAACGGTTTCATGGTATCCGCCTTCGTCGGCGTCGTGCGCAGCGCCGTCCAACCAGCCGAAGGCTTGTGTGGCGAGGTTCAGGATGTCTCGCGAGCCTGTGGCGGCGGCTGCCCGGGCAAGAGCATAGATGCCAAACGCCTCGCCATAGACATGCTTTTCGCTCGCGGCTTTGCCGGTGGGAAGACCGTCCTCTTCGATCTCTGCAAAGAACCCGCCGGCGGAGCAGTCCCACAGCGCGCGCCAGAGCCATTCGGCGGCTTGTTCGGCTATGGCGCCGTACTCGCTTCCGCGAGGTGCGGCCGCAGCGGCCAGCCAGACCGATCGTGCCTGGAAGATGAGCCCTTTGCGCCTGGATCCCGGCATGGGTCGCCACTCGCGATCGAATTGCTGCAGGAATCCGCCTTCGGGATCGACGCATTTGGGAAACCACCGCCGCAGGTGGTTCCGGTCGAGCTCTCGTTCAATCTCCGCTCCAAGCGAAGCGTAGGTTTCGGTTGACGGTTCCATGGGTCCGTGTGCAGGATTGCACACGGACCTTGATGTTCTTAGAACCGGAACTTCGCAGAGAGAGTGGTGGCCGGCCTTGCCCCGCTTGCGAGCTCCGAGGCGAGCAGAATCTTGAACGCCGTCGGGCCTTTGCCGATTACCACTCCGGCGAATGGCGTGTAGGTCGTCTCGTCATCGAACCTGTCGACTCGGAAGCCGAGGGACCGATTGAATTTGGGCGTCCAATCGACGGATGCGCTGTATGCGTGCCCGCTGCCGATGGACGTAGAGGCGTACGATGCGGCAGCTTCGACATAGAAAGCGCCCAGTTGATGCTGCCCGGTGAAGCCGTAGAACCTGCGTCCATCCTTGCCGAAGAACGAACTGATTCCTAGGGAGTCCACGCCGAGCCGCCGATAGGCTTCCAGGTAGACGCCCCTGGGGTTCGACTGCGCATCGAATGGTATGCCGTCCTCGGAGTCGCCCAGCACATTCGAGAAAGGCACCGTGGCCGCTACGGTCCAGCCTTCGGCGTACGGCAGTGGGCTGCCGGTGCCGGCGACGAGCCGGACGGACATGGCGTCGCTACTCGCGCCGAACGGGTGATGGCTGGGATCGAGATCGTCGTCAGCGAGGGCGCCGATTACAGGCGCCAGCGCTCCCAACTCCGACTCTGAAACGGTGAGGCCTGGGTCGAATTGGGTGATCATCGGCTGGCGGCCGGCGGAGATCGCCACGTGGTCCGAAATCCTCGCGGTGGCGCTCAGCTCGAGCTCGTGGGCAACGGGCATCCAATGCACGTGGTAAAGCAGCCTGCCCTTCATGAACGATTCGGCGGAGGCGATCGAGGTGTCGTCCCACGAGATCGGCACGGCGTTCGAGCCCTCGTCTGGCGAGGACGCTTCGGCAGCTATGGCAGCCCAGGCGGGCACGGAGGGCTTCTTCTTGATGTCTGGCATCCGAAAGCCGTTCGCGAAGAATTTCTGGCCATAAGCGTTCAGTCTAGGAATGAAGCTGTGGCACGAGGCGCAGGCCAGCCCGGTTTCCCGGGCGAACTGCGGGGTGGCACGAACGGCTGCGGACAGGGCAAGGCACACGACGAGGAGGCTGGCGCGGACTCGCGCCTGAAGGCACAAACGGGGGGCCACGGCTACCTGAGGCTCCTGACTAGATCTTGCAGAGTCACCGGCTTGGAGTCCTTGAGGATTTGCGGGTGAGCCGCGGCGTAGGCATCGAAATCGGATCGATCGAGCATAGCGCGGTAGCGGATTTCGCATTGGGCGTGGTCGCCGGCGGCGTCGGCGAAGACGGCCGTGCTAGGCGTTACGGACCACTCACCACCGGCCCTACGATTTAGGAGCACAGGCTTACCTTTGACGGTGGACGGCGTCGTAATCGTCAGGTCGCCCCGGATATCCTCGGCGGCAGCGAGTGCGCACATGACGCACCTGTATGCATGGTGGGAATGGCCTGTTTCCAGGGTTACTCGATTGTCCTGTGCGGCTGTGTCCTTTGGAATGTCCAATCCGCAGAACGGACATTTATCACCAGACAGAGACCATGATGATACGCACAGGCCACACGCGAGAAGAATTGAGATAGTGCGCCTAAACGACCCTACGAGTTCTTTCTGTTTCATGGAATACCCTTTAGTCGTACCGAATTGCGCACTTCGGGACCGAATTGTCGACTTGCCTAGTAAGTCGCTCAGGTGTCCCCGAAAGTTGGAAACCGGAGCCGATTTTCGTGTCGCTATAATGGATCAGCTTTAGATCCGCTGCTTAGAGGGTGTGCCCAATGAATTTTCGCTTAGGGACGATCGCCGCGATTCTCGCCGGAAGTGTCGCTTCCGCTTGCGCGCAAGGGCATGGCACCGCTGTACCTGACGCTCTGCGGGAGCTTTCCTGGATGGCCGGCGAGTGGCGCGGCAGCCAGACCTTCAACACCGGCGGCGCTCCGATGAGCGGCGATGCCGTGGATCATGTCGGCAAAGCGATCGGAGGCCGCTATATCGAGGAGCGGCTTTCGACGACTCTGCCGGGACGCAAGCCATCGGACACTCGGCACCTGCTGACGTACGATCCCACGCAGAAGCACTTTCGCGCGTGGTGGTTCAACGACAGCTCGGTCGGCGCGATGGAACTCGCCGGCGACCTAGACGGCTCGAAGCTCGTGCTGGTCAGCAAGCCGACCGACACCGGGTCACCGGCGCCGGTCGTTTTCCGGGCAACTTACGAACGCGTCGACGGCTCGCACCTCGGCTATAAGCTCGAGATACAAACCGGCGACACGTGGCGAGAGCTGTTCCACACGGTTTACTCTCGGGTCCGCTGAGCGTCGTCCCACGAAACGAAATGAACGCCTGAGGCGGTCGTCACGACGAGGTCGTGGCCGACCTGATCCAGCGCGGTGGTCTCTTCGGCTCCAGTCGGCAGCTCGCGCCAGGAGTCGCCGTCTCGTAGGAATGCGCCGTCCATGGCGCCGACAACGAGCCTGTCGTGCCAGAGCGCCAGGTGGGTGATACGCTTGGTCGGGCAATCGACCGGCGAGATCGAATCTCCCATCAGCCGATAAAGCCCACCGGTGGCGGTACCGACGAACAGACCTTCCGGCGGGGCGAGACACAGGGAGGTCACCCATGTATCTTGTAGGCCGTTGCCGGGGTTCCACGCCGCGAGCCTGCCGCGAGCAAATCGAAGCAGCCCGGTTTTTTGTGTGCCGATCCATCTTATGCCGTCGCGTCCGGCTATGGCCATGACCACGTCGCCATCGATCTCCTTCGGATATCGTTCGGTGAGGTTTGCGCCCCGTTCCATCCATCCGCCCTGTCCGCCGAATGCGAGCGAGTCTCCCACTTGGGCCACACAGGAGCACCAAGGGCGCTTGACCGCGCCGTAGAAAACATCCGGGTAGAGCCGTTCTGCCGAGAGATCGACCTTGTCCACCGCGCCGTTGCCGTAGACGATCCAGGCGTCCGAGCCCACGCCGAGGATCTGCCTAACCGGCTGTTTCGATATCTGCTCCCAATGCATCGGGAAGCCGACCCACGCGCCGCCGAGACCTCCCACGAGGGTGTCGCCCCCGAGCCGCGCGAAGCCGTTCGGCCGGCTGACCGGCATGGCCGTGGGCACTTCTTCGCGGCGCCAACCATCGGCGGTCGAGCGGAAGATGCCTTCGGAAGTGCCGGCGAGCAACGAGTCGCCGTCGCGGATCGAGCAGTAGATATAGCCGGGCGGCGGGGCGCCCAGCTTGTAGCTGGCAGCATCGGGTCGGTCTTGCGATCGAGCCGTGTCGCTCGTCACGACGGTCCAACCTTCGCCATCTTGGCGTAGCACGCGTTCGTCCGAGAGCTGGATCATCAATGGGTCCGCGCTCAGAATCCTTCTGACGCCGGCGGGCGAGGAGAGCGGCAGCCACTGAGCGCCGTCCCAGCGCAGGAGGCCACCGTTCGTGGCGGCTACGGGAGCGCCGCGAACGGTGGCGAAGTCGAACACTTCGTCGTAGTTCCTCCAGACGGCCGGAGCCGCCTGGAGGATTGTCAGGGTCAGCGCGGCCAGGAACAAGTGATCTCTCCCTTGTTGCCCGCCATGTCCTTCATCACCACCACGAGCTTCTTGCCGTGGCGCGAGTTGGGCAGCTGTACTCGGTACACGCCCGGGCTCACCTCTTTGAGAGTCCACTTCTTACCATGCTCGTCGAAGACCGCCACTTCGTTGAGCTTGGGCTCGGAGCGCACCTCGATGAACGTGTGTCCGCCTTCGTGGGCGAACGTCGCCTTTCCGACAGGAGGCGTTCGATCGACTTGGTACGTCCACTGCATCTTCTTGACGCTGCCGTCCGCCATCTTGGCTTCTACTTGAACGGGGTACGTGCCTTCGGGCTCGCTCGCAGGGATCTCGAAGTTGCCTCCCCACTGACTGGAGGGAGTCCCTCCTCCAGAGCCGCCCGCGGGGCCGGCGCCGTTTGTCGGAGTGAGCGGTACGACCCTGCCGTCGGCAAACCTAGCGTCGGCGCTCTGCGCTCCGGTCAGGTTCACGCGAATCTCAGGGTCTCCGCCGCCGCCGGCCCTCCAGTTCTGACCCCCTCCGCCGCCACGGCCGCCCCATCCGCGGCTCTGCCGGGCGATCTCTCGCTCTCGGCGTCGGCGCTCGGCTTCTTGCTTCTGCCACTCGACTTCCTTCTCACGGAACAGCTTCATCTCTGTGCTCGGCACCGCCAGGAGCGCCGTAGCGTTGCTGGGGACTCCGTACTTCAGGCTGAAATCGAGCACTTCACGGCTGCCGGAAAACCTTCCGGTCGCGAGCATCTGCTGGGCCCAAAGCCTTGCCAAGTCGCTTCCTTGTGCGATGCCTTGCGGTCGGAACTCGAACTTCTGGCCACCGGCCTGGGCGATCAACTCCCGGTTGCTCGGAACCCAGCCCATGAAGGCGACCGCGTTCGAGCCGACGTTTACCGTCTTGAGGTCGCGTAGGTCGGGTATTTCGAGCGTCGGGACGGCATCGGGGCCTCGGAAGCGCATCGTGCCGTTCTCGGGAGTCGAGGCTGTCTGTTGAACACCGTCGACGGAGTAGCTGACCTTGAGCCGCTTGATCTGATTCGGGGCCGGGTCACCGAAAACGGTGTTGGCCGCATCCACTGCGCCTGCGCCGCTGTCGACGATGTGCTGAACCTGGTTCGTTACGTCGGCGCCGGCATCGGGCTGATTCGCCGCTTCGTAGCGTGCGTCGATGATCTTGATGTCGCGCGTTTGTCCCTGCGGCAGGTCGGGCGTTTGGAAGATGCCTGCCACGTAGGTTCGGCCGTCGGAGAAGCGCTGAGCAACGGCTTGCACACTCTCGCCGAGGCGAGGAACGGAGTACCCGTCACCCTCATAAGTTACCGAGGGCGCGTCCACGGAGCGCACCGACCAGTCGAGCTTGCCGTGGTCGCCGTTCTTGACTTCATATCCTACGGCGATTGGGACCTCGGGCTTGGGAAGAGCGAGCTTAGTGCCGTCGGGCTTCAGGAAGTCCAGCGTGTAAAGCCGGATGCGAAGGTCTCTTCCACCCATGATGGGATAGATTTGGCAATGGTATTGGGTTGGCGACCATTGCTCCATGATTCCGGGGTCGCGCCCTCGACTCGTAATGGCGGTGTAGATGAACCAGGCTTTGGACTTATCCATGAGCTGGCCTGGCACGTACTCGTCGCCGTAATAGTAGGCAAAGCCGCTGAGCGCGCCGGCATCTGGCATCGTAAAGTTGAGCGTGGCTTCGGTCAACTTGGTGTAGGGATTGTCGTAAGTCAGGAGCGTGCTCGTTCGCACGATCGGACCGACCACGGTGCTCTCCACCTTGACGCTCTTGAGCACGAACGGCTCATGAGTATCGCGGTTGTACACGCTCATAACGGTTTGAGCCCCGGAAAGGGAAGCTGCTGCCAACAGCGGTGCTATCGCAAGAAAGCGCATATGAACGAACCTCCGCAGTTGCGACGCAGTCCTGGCACCGGCGTTACGCCAATGATTTCGCGCCGGGCGGGATTTTGGGGATATATATGAAAGCGTGCGGCTGAAATCGGCCCGGTTGATCGCGTGGCTCGCAGCCGCCGCCTTGGTCGCGGCAGGGTGCGACAATAACCCGCTTCCCGCCGAGCCGCCAGGCAAGGCGTACCTGCACCTCTCGCTCGGCGACGACCCGACGTCGCTGGATCCGAGCGGATCCCTGTTGCCAACGATCGTCGACAATCTGTACCCGGCGTACTTCTCTTACGATTACCTGAAGCGCAACCCCCTGCGGCTGAACCTGGAGCTTGGGGCTGCATGGCCGAAGCGGGAGCCGTACCGGCTGCCCAACGGCAGGATGGGCGAGCGCTGGTCCTTCCGGCTGCGAAAGGGCCTGAGATTTCAGGACGATGCCTGCTTCCCGGGCGGCAAGGGGCGGGAGATCGTCGCCGCGGACGTGGTGTTCGGAATCAAGCGATTGGCTGACCCGTCGATCTCCGCCCCATATTTTTCATACATCGAGAATCGGGTTTGGGGTCTCGCGGCGTTTGCGGAGCACAACAGCGAGCGGCTGAAGCACGGTCTGGGAGCGGATTTCGACAAGGACGTCCCCGGCCTGCGGCTCGACCCGAAAGACCGGTATGCGTTTCAGATCATCCTGACCGAGCCGTTTCCCGAACTGAAGTACGTGATGGCGCTGAGGTGCTGCGCGCCACAGGCGCGGGAGGCTTGGAACGCGTACGGCCCAGAAATACGGCGGCACCCAGTTGGCTGTGGACCCTACGTGCTTTCGGAGTATCGGCCGAAGCAGCGGCTGCTTCTGACGCCGAACCCGAATTGGACCGGACCATCGTATCCATCGGAGGGCGCGCCTGGCGACGCAGAGGCCGGCCTGCTCGACGACGCCGGAAAGCCGTTGCCGCGAAACGACGGAATCCTGTACAGCATCCTCAAGGAGAACGTATCGAGCTGGAACCAGTTCTTGCAGGGGTACCAGGACGCCTGGAGCCTGAACCAGGCGAACTACCAGTCGGTCATGACGCGCCCGGGGCAGCTCTCGCCGGACATGAAGCGCCGCGGGATCAAGCTCATCACGGCGATGATTCCGAACATCGTCGGCTTTATTTTCAACATGGACGACCCCACGTTCGGCGGCCTGTCCCTCGCCAAGCGCAAGCTTCGGCAGGCGATATCGCTGTCGATCGACCGGCAAGAGATCATCGACCTGTTCGTTCAGGGCAACGCCCTGCCGGCGGAATTTCTGGTGCCTCCGGGCATCGGGGGATACGACCCTTCCTACCGCAATCCGTTCAGCGGGCCGAACCTGACCAAAGCGCAGGCACTGCTTTCGGAGGCGGGGTTTCCGAACGGCATCAACTCCAAGACGGGCGAACGGCTGGTGTTGCACTACGACAGTGGCGCCCAAGATTCGCTCGGAAGGCAGTTCGTGTCGCTGGTGTCGCGGCAAATCGGCCGGCTGGGCATCGAAGTCGTCCAGCGGAGTTGGCGCCCCGTCGTGATGTCGGACCGCCAGGTTAGGGGCCAATTCCAGTTCATCGGGTTCGATTGGTACGCGGACTACCCCGACCCGGAGATGTTTCTGCTGATGCTCTACAGCCCGAACAAGCGGCCCGGAATGAACCGAAGCAACTATCGGAATCCGGTCGTCGACAGGCTGTTCGAGAAGGTCCGGATCATGGAGGATGGCCCCGCCCGCGCCGCTCTCATCCACCGGGTGCGCGACATCGTGGTCGAAGACTGCCCTTGGGTCTACCTTGGGCACTATCGGTCGGTCTTGATTTCGCAGCCCTGGCTCCGCGATCGCAAGCAGCCGGAAGTGGACGCCGACATGACGCGGTACTGGGCCATCGACCAGCCGATGAGGCAGCGCCTCGTTGCCGAGTGGAACCGCCCGAAACTGTGGCCGATCGGGGTCGTCGCGCTGTTTGCCGGAGTCGGACTCGCGCCGGTCGTGGTTGCGGCGCGGTCGCGGGGACGCAGGAGCATTCGCGAGCGAGGTGGGCGCTGATGCTTCGGTACTTGGTGCGGCGGATCTTTTACGCGGGGCCGATTTTGCTGGGCGTTTGCCTGGCAACTTTCGCGCTGTTCTATCTTTCGGTGAGCCCCGAGCAGATGGCTCGAAGGAATATATCCGCCAAGAACCCCACTCAGGCGCAGATTCGCGACTGGCTTGTGGCAAGAGGGTACGACAAACCTCTCCAGGAGCAGTTCACGCGGCACGCGCGCAGCTTGTTTCTGCTCGACTTCGGCAAGTCGGACAGTACGGGCGAGCCGATAGCCCAAAGGCTGAGGCAGGGAGCGGTTCCTTCGCTGATCGTAGGCTCCGGGGTTCTGTTCGGGTCGGTGGGCGCGTCGGTGATTTTGGCGCTGTTCGTGGCGGCGTTCCGGGGCACGTATGTGGACCGTTGGGCGACCGTATTGTGCGTCGCGGGAATGAGCGTCACGGTGCTCGTTTTCATTATCGCGGGGCAATATCTTTTTGGAAAGCTGCTGGTGTGGTTTCCGCTCGCCGGGTACCAGAGCGGTATCGGCGGGCTACGGTTCGCGGTGCTGCCGATCCTCGTAGGCGTCGCCTCGGCGCTTGGGGCGAACGTGCGGTTCTATCGAACCGTGATTCTGGACGAGATGGGGAAGGACTACGTGCGTACGGCGCGCGCCAAGGGCGTTTCCGAGCCCAGAGTGCTGTTCGTTCATGTGCTGAAGAATGCGGCCATCCCGATTCTGACGTCGTTCGTGCTGTCGCTGCCTTTTGTTGTGACGGGAAGCCTGCTGCTCGAATCGTTCTTCGGGATTCCGGGCATCGGCAGCTACATGGTGGACGCCATCGACGGTCAGGATTTCGCGGTGGTGCGGGCGATGGTGTTTCTTGGCACCGTTTTGTATCTGGTCGGCGCGGTGCTCACCGATGTGAGCTATGCGCTCGTCGACCCGCGGGTGCGGCTCGAATGATTTTGGCCGACTGCCTGGCTGGGCTGGTGGTGGCGGCCTGCGCGCTCGCTCTGATCCATATGCTGCGCTCGCCGCTGTGGTCGCGCGCCGTTTCCGGTTTTCGGCGAAGGCCGGGAGCGATGTTCGCCGTGGCAGTGCTGGGGCTTTACTCGCTGGTAGCTATCGCGGACAGCTTCGTGCTTCCTGCCCGCGCGGGCCAACCGCCCGAGACCATTTTGGACAAGCTGTTCGCGCGGCCCCAGGAGCGCACGTACAGCGCGCCTCTCGCCGAGCGAACCAGCGAGGCGACGCCTCAGCCGCTGCTTGGCAGGCATATTTTGGGCACCGACGGCTTGGGCAACGACGTTCTTTATCGAACGCTCAAGGGGGTGAGAACGGCATTCCTGATCGGTGGGGCGACGACGCTGCTCGTCCTTCCTCTGGCTCTGATCTTCGGGCTGCTTGCCGGATACTTCGGGCGATGGGTGGACGACGCGGTGCAATACGTGTACACGGTGTTCGACTCGATACCGAACATCCTGCTGCTAATCGCGATCATGTTCGTTCTCGGCCAAGGGCTGCTGCAGATGTGCCTGGCGCTCGGGCTTACTTCGTGGATCGGGCTTTGCCGCATCGTGCGGGGCGAAACCCTTAAGCTGCGCGAGCGCGGGTACGTGACTTCGGCTCGGGCTCTCGGGTACGGCTCAGGGAGAATCATCGTCCGGCACATCCTGCCGAACCTGCTGCCGATCCTCATCATCTACGCTACTCTGAGCTTCAGCCGGTTGGTGCTGGCCGAGGTCATCCTTTCTTATTTGCAGGTCGGCGTGCCGGAGTATGTAGGAAGCTGGGGCAACATGATCGACGCCGCTCGCCTGGAGCTGACCCGCGAGCCGGTCATTTGGTGGAATCTGGCGTCCGCCACCGTCGCGATCTTCCTGCTCGTGTTTTCGCTGAATGTGATCTCGGACGAACTGCGCGACGGCATCGACCCAAGCCTGAGGGGGGCATGAGCGTCCTCGAGGTCGTCGGACTGCGCACGCTACTCCGGGTGGAGTCGGCCGAGGCTCCTGTGGTCGACGACGTCAGCTTCTCGATCTCCCCGGGGCGCACGCTGGGGTTGGTCGGCGAATCCGGATGTGGAAAGTCGATGGTCGCTCAGTCGGTCATGCAGCTTCTGCCGCCGCCGGCCCGCATCGTCGCCGGGGAGGTGATGCTCGAGGGCCGCGACCTGCTGGGCCTTCGGCCAGCCCAGATGCGGGATGTTCGGGGCAGGCGGATGGGCATGATTTTCCAGAACCCGATGGAGGCGTTGAATCCGACGTTGACCGTGGGATATCAGATCCGGGAATCGATTTTCGCCCACGGGCGCGGGGTAGGACGAGAGCTCCGTTCTCGAACTCTCCAGATGTTGCGCGAAGTGGAGATCGAGGACGCGGAGGGGGTGGCCGCCAAATACCCGCACGAGCTTTCGGGCGGCATGCGGCAGCGCGTGGCGATCGCCATGGCGCTGGCCAACAGGCCCGCGGCGCTGATAGCGGACGAGCCGACCACCGCCCTCGATGCCACCGTGCAAGCCGCGATCCTTCGCCTGATTACGCGCCTGCAGCGTGAAATGGGACTTGCCGTACTGCTCATCTCGCATGATTTGGGCGTGGTGAACGAAGCTGCGGACGACGTGGCCGTGATGTACCTGGGCCAGATTGTGGAGAGTGGGCCCGTCGACGACGTGCTGGCATCGCCCGCCCATCCTTACACGCAGGCGCTTTTCGCGAGCCGCGCCAGCGGCCTGTCAAGGACCCGGCGCCTTGCGACCATCGAAGGGGTCGCGCCCGATGCAGGCTCTTGGCCGAGCGGCTGCCGATTCCATCCGCGGTGTGCTTGCGCGCAGGAAATCTGCCGGACGATCGCGCCCGGGGAGGTCGGCGAAGGCTCGCGACGGGCGCTTTGCCATTTTGCGAAGCTGGGGGCCGGGAATGCAAAGTAGCCAGGCGCTTCTCGAAGCGCGGTCGGTGAGCAAGCGGTACCCGGGTCGAGGTATGTTCGTGAGGCGGCTCGGTCCGCCGGCGTTGCAGGAGGCGTCGCTCGATCTTTGCAAGAACGAGACGCTGGCGGTCGTCGGCGGCAGTGGAAGCGGCAAGACGACTCTGGCGATGATCCTCCTCGGGCTGCTCGCGCCGACGAGCGGGGAGGTGCTGCTCGATTCGAAGCCGCTTGCGGGCTATCCGCGTATCGGGCCAGGCGGGCTCAGGAGGCGGATGCAGGTGGTTTTTCAAGACCCGTATGATTCACTGCAGCCGAGGATGACGGTCGGCGAGGCGCTGCGCGAAGTCCTGGACGTGCATCAGATCGGCGCGGGGCGCGTGGAGAAGGAGCAGCGGGCCGAGGCGCAGCTTGGCGCGGTGGGGCTTTCGGGTGACGCGCTTCGTCGTTATCCGCATGAATTCAGCGGCGGCCAAAGGCAGCGTGTGGCCATCGCGCGGGCTCTGCTGGTCGAGCCGGAGATCTTGATTTTGGACGAGCCGACGAGCGCCCTCGATATGTCGGTGCAGAGTCAGGTTTTGAATTTACTGCTGGACCTGAAAGCCGCTCGGGGATTGAGCTACATGCTTATCTCCCACAACCTTGACGTGGTGGGATACATGGCAGACGAGGTCGCCGTGATGGATCGGGGTCGGATTGTCGAGCGAGGGTCTGTCGAGCAAGTGATGATGTCTCCGCGCAGCGAGGCGGCCGAGAGGCTTTTGGCTTCGTTGCCCACAGTAGATCCTGCCGGCCGACGGCTGGGGCTCGAGCGAGGGCGTTAGTACCTTTAGCGTTAGTTTTGGAAGGGCCCGACGCGCTCGCAGCCTTAAATCCAAAGACCTTGCTTGCCAGGGCGAGGATCAGCTTTGCGCGCGGTACAGCGACTAGCTATCCGCTTAGAAGTCGGTACAGATCAAGCGGGCCGGAGGACATCTTAAGCTCGATGTCGAGATCGTCGCTTTCCTCGATTCTAAGCTCCGGGCCCTCGGCGAGAACGCCTATAGCCTGGCGCCACTGGGAAGCATCCGGTCCGCGAAGGAGGACCGAGCTGAGTCGATCTGCGGGCGGCCCTCCGAGGCGCGCGGGACTGAGGCGGGCCTTCAGCAGCGGAGCATAGGCGCATACGAAGAACGGCGCCGACGGGCTCGAAGGGACGAGATTAGTACAGATGAGCTGCGGCCCGGCGCCTGCGGGCAAGCCCCGAAGCTGCAGCAGCGCTGGGTCAGCTTCCCACTTCTCGCGTACATCGGCGGCAATCCCGCTTCGCACGAACGCATTGGAAGATGCGGACAGGTCGACCGGCTCGAAGGCTATGGCGCTCAGGCGAGGCGTCGTGGGAGCCCCGGAATCGGGCTGCATGAGCTCCAAATTGGCGCCGCCCAGCGCCACGCCGCATGTGCGACCCTCCGGCCAGAACCGGCCGATCGGCCATGCCTCGGGAAAGCCCCATCGTCTGGTGAGGACTTCGAATGTCGAGACGATGTCCGGCACCTCGCAGATTAAGTGGTCGATCCGCTTCAGCCACGGCTGCACTGTTCTACGACCTACGACTTGCACAGATGAATGCCGGTAATTGTACTGGTTTCACGGGGGGGATTCCAAGTGAAATTCTGTGTTATTTTAAGGGGGAACTTTCGAATCTGAGGAAGAACGATGAAGTTCCTCATCTCTCGATACAGCGAGTCACCCGGGCCATCCGCGTTCCGCTCCTGGTCCATACCCCTGGGAGTACTCGCCTCTCTGACGATTGGGGGTGCTCGCAGGCTCGATTTGTTTGGGGGGGAAAATCGCGCCCGGCGAGCCTACTCCATCCGAGCGCGGCTATCGCCTGGTGTGCGTCGGCGATTGCGGTCATTGCATGAAACTCCGCTTGGAGACTCTACCTCGGCTTGATTCGACAGGTCGACCGATAGTTGTGATGACCAGCAGCACCGAAGCTTACAAATCACTCATCGCTCGCCACTTTCCTGCAATCTTCGACGACGAAATGCTCGAGCGCAAGATCCATGTAACCCTGCCACCGAGGAGCTTTCTTATTAGCCTCAAAGGGCTAATTATACAGGCAGAGACCGGCAACAGGAGCGTCGACCAAGCCCATGGTATCGAACCGCTGTAAAGCGTTCACTCTGGTTGAGATGATGGTCGTGATCGCCATTGTGCTCGCAGTGGCGGGCATTTCCTACCCCATATGGGCGTCAGCGAAGGAAAAGGGCAACGAAACGGTGACAATCAACGCGCTGCGCCAGACGTGGGTCGCGCTCGAGCTGTATCGCCAAGATCAGTCTGGCGGAGCGGCGCTTAGCGGAACCAGCTCCGAGATGGGCTTGCCGAACCAGGATCAGTTCATCGCTGCGTACGACAAGCTAGGCATCAAGCGCTGGACGTCGGGACGAATTGCCGAGATTCACTACTACCCTCGGGACTTTAGCGACATACCAATCGGCAATCCCGGCGAAGGAGAGCAGCTCGTGCAGCAATGGGTCGGTTACACGCAACGTGAGCAAGGAAGCTCCGTCGTAATTGGCGATTTCAGCCATACGGAGGATTGTCCTAACCTCATTAACTTCACATGTCTTTTTTCCGGATTCGGAGTCGATCTAGGCGGCGCGCTACACCGAAAACTAGCTTCGGGAAATAACTTTATCTGCATATGGTGGGAACAATGATAGGAAGATTCAGCATGATTCGCATCGCGATTGCAGCGACGCCGCTCATTTGTCTGCTGCAGCTCGGGCTTGCCACGGGCTGTCCCACGGACGACCATATTCCTTGCGCGCCTCCAATATACAACGGTGAGGGGTGCGGCACCTATGGTTCTTACTGCTGTTACTACATCGAGGTTCGCTGCCCAGGCTCAGAGCAAACCTATCGAACGTGGACCACCTACCCAAACAGAGCTTGCCAGCCTGACAGCCAGCAGCACTATATCTGCATTGAAATCGCGTAATTGGGCAATAGGAGCGACGGTGGCCATTTGCGCGGCGGGTCTCGTCGCCGGGTTTGTCGTGCTTCGGGGTGCCTGGGCACGGACGGCAACGATCTACGACTGTATGAAGGGCACAAGCTGTGCGGGCTTGAATGTTCGTTCCGGCTCTCGGAAGCTTTCGGCCGAGCAGACGTTGGCGATCATGAAAGCTCGTCCTCTTGCCGAGGGCGCCAAATGGCTCACTCGCGTTGAAATCGTGCGCTACCCGCAGGGTGGCCCCCAGGTTCTCGCGGTAACGCCATGGCAAGGAGACGAGCGGGCTTCGGTGATGGAGCTTCACGAGTGGCCTGGTGGAGACACGCTTCTGCTGGGAGACATGGTGCGGGCATTGCTGACCGTCTCGGCATTTCACTCGACGCCCGAGCTTCGGACCAGGGGCCAACTCTACTCCATGCTCGCCGCCGGCATCGATCAAATCCTGCCGGCGCTACAAGCCCAAGGCATCACGAGATTCGATCTGAACTCAAGTGAACACGTGCCTGTGGAAGAAGCCGCCGAAGATTGGCGGAAGATGGCCATTTACAATCGGGACCGGGTCGTCCCCGTTTTGCATCCGTAGCCGCGCAGGGCGCGACGCTCGTCGCGCCCTGACGAATGATTAGAACCGATAGCCGAGATTGAAGGTAATCGAGTTCGCTCGGGCTCCGCCACCTCGATCCGAGATGTATCCGGCCGTTTCGAAGAACGTGTTCAGGCCGAGCTCTTTTCCGAAGCCGGCGCGCGCGAGGGCGGCCGTGCCGGAGGTATCCACGTCGATGAACGCGATGCCTACGCCGAAGAAGTAGTAAGTTCTCTGACCCTGCTCGTCGCCACGATTGTAAATCCTCTGGTTGATCGCGAGCGGGATCACGGAGCCCTTATCGAACTTGATGCCCTTGCCGAAATAGTCGGCGGAAAGGTAGGTCTCGCCGTTCGCGAGCAGGGGGGTGGGGAAGGTCCACTCGACGCCGATATCGATCAGCGTGCTTCCGAGATCGGAAAGCGTGGAATCGAGGGGAACCGCCACTCCGCCGCGTACGGAAAACCCGTTGGCGTTGTAGTCGATGTTGGCTGGAACATTTTGCGCCGCCGCGAAGCCGCACACTCCTAAAGCGGCTGCCAGCGCCGCGCTCAATCGCATACTCCTCATAAGCTGTAAATCCTCCCGGTCGAGCCGAGCGGCCCTATTGTAGCCGTTCGGCGGGCCTGTGTACAGGGCGCACGCTCACAAGCCGAGTTTCGGCCAAATTTCGTCCACTCGGCGCTTCACGTCTTCGTCCATCAGGATGAGCTTAGGATAGGGCCTCGAGAAGCCGTTTTCACCTGGAAGCTTATGGGTGCAGTCGAAGCCGATTTTGCCACCGAACCCCATTTGCTGGGCGGCATGGTCGAGCTGGTCGACCGGCCCCTTGGTATGGAGGGTATCGCGGCCGGGGTCGCAGTTCGCGCCGATTCGGAACAGCACTTCGTCCAGGTTCTGAACGTCGCAGTCTTCGTCGAACACGAATATGAATTTCGTGAACGCGAGCCCTCCGAGGCCCCAGATGGCGTTCATGACCTTGTACGCGTGGCCCGGGTAGCGCTTCCGAATCGAGACGAACGCAATGTTGTGGAAGCATGCCTCGACCGGCAGGTTCATATCGACGATCTCCGGAACGGAGAGGCGGATCATCGGCAGGAATATGCGCTCGACGGCTTTGCCCATCCACCCGTCCTCCATGGGTGGGACGCCCACGATGGTGGCGGGATAGACGGGCTTTTCCCTCTGGGTGACGGCGGTGACGTGCAGGACCGGGAACATTTCGGCGAGCGAGTAGTAGCCGGTATGGTCGCCGAAGGGGCCCTCTAGGCGGCGCTCTGCCGGGTCGACATACCCTTCGATAACGACCTCGGCGTCGGCGGGAATTTGCACGTCGACCGTTTTGGCGCGCGCCAGGGGCACGCGCTCTCGTCGGAGAAATCCGGCAAGAAGCATTTCGTCGATGCCCGGCGGAAGCGGCGCGATGGCGCTGAAGGTGATGGCCGGGTCTCCGCCCAGCACCACGCACACCTCGAGATTTTGGCCCTTCGCGCCTGCATCCTCCATTTGGCGCATCCCGGTTTTGTGCATCTGCCAGTGCATGCCGCAGGTATTGCGATCGTAGAGTTGGACCCGGTACATCCCTACGTTACGCTTGCCGGAGTTAGGATCGTGGGTGAAAACGAGCGGAAGCGTAATGAACGGGCCGCCATCTTCGGGCCAGCAGGTTAAGATAGGCAGCTTCGTGAGGTCGATGTCGTCGCCCTGCATCACGACCTGCTGGGCGAGCGGCCTGGGATCGGACTTGGGGGGTACGCCCTTGAGCTCGGAAAAAAGGCGAGCGAGGGTCTTGAGCGCCTCGACGGGGCCCTTCGGTATCTCCGGCGCGAGCAGCGCCTGTATGCGCCGAGTGTGCTCTTCGAAGTCGTCGCAGCTCAGTGCGAGCGACATTCGCTTTCGCGTGCCCATCGTATTGATGGCGACGGGGTAGTCGTAATGGACTTCGCCCTGCTCACCCGCGCCGGACCGGATCGACGGGTGACCCATGACGGCGCTGTCGGGATCGGGCGTGCCCAGGCGATGAGGCGGTCCGACAGGATTCTCGAAGAGCAGCGCCGGGCCGCCGGATTTCATGACGCGGTCGGCGATCTCGGTGATTTCGAGCATAGGGCTTACCGGCTCGGAGATGCGCTTTAGCTCGCCCTTGGCCCGCAGTACATCCAAGAACTGCTGGAAATCGCGGTATGCCATTCGAGGGGCATTGTACTTGCCGGGCCAGGAACCCGGTCGCCGGCCCGTGGGTCCTTTGCTTGGAGACAGGCATAGTTATGAAAGGATTCGAAAAGGCGCTCGCGGGCCTTGGCACGCTGGCGGCAGCAGCGATTTGTTTAGCTTCTACGACCGTTCCCAGCGGGACCGAGGTGGACCTGAAATTCGACCAGGCGGTGAGCTCGAAGCATGCTAAGGTGGGCGACCACATCAACCTGCACGTGGCGTCGAACGTGGTTGTGCACGGTCACACGGTCATACCAGCCGGGACGCGAGTCACCGGCGTCATTGCGACCGTGAACAAGCGCGGCAGATTTGGAAAGAACGCCAAGATCCGAATCGCGATAAACCCGGTCTCGGTGCATGGCGCGAAGATCGCGCTGGAGCCGCGCGACAAGGGCAAGGAGTTCAAGGGAAGCAAGACCGACAAGGCCGCGATCGCATCGGGCGCCGGTCTGGTCCTTCTCGGGCCCATCGGCCTCGCGGGCGGTTACTTCATCGCGGGCAAGCCGGTGAATATCAAGCGCGGCGATCCGCTTCGGACCGAGGTCACCCGGAACGTCGTTGTGCCGTAGGCGGAAGTGGCAAGCTGTTCTTGGCGAGCGACAGTCTTACAACTGTAGTACTCATCGCGCGACATCCAAAGCTTGATACTTAACGCCCGACACTTGATGCCCCACGAGCGAAGGGATACAATCAGACCGCTATGCGATTCCGATTCACCACCGCCCTGCTAATGATTGCGTCGGCGGCTATGGCCTTTGGGCAATTCGGGCAGAAGATTCCGGGATTGAAGATCCCCGGTCTCGATTCCGATCCGTTCAAGAAGGAGCCGATCACCACTTCGCTAAAGGACGCCAAATGGGAGGCCGCGGACAAGGACGGCTATACGCCCCGCGATCCTCTGCGCTCGCTCGCCACGCTTCAACGGACTCCGGACGGAGGTTTCACTCTGCAGCCAGGCTATTACACGCTGACGCTGCAGTCCTACTGACTGCATGCAGGTACGTTCGCTCCCGGTGGGGGCGATGGATATCTATATGCACCGCTGAAGGGACCGGCCGAGGAGCTTTGCCGCGACATCGTCCGCAACTCCGTTCAGCATCCCGAGATCCAGCAGCACGACATCCAGGCGCTGATCTGGGCGATTCTGGCCTCGGCCAAATATGAGAACCTGCAGGGCAACTTGAAGACCGTGGCAGCGGCGCTTCTGACCCCAAAGCAGCTCCTTGCAATGAATCGCTCGGCGCTCGATCTGCTCAGCGACGATGGCATCGCGGGTCAATTCCTGAAGGAGCCGCCATTCGTGCGTCAGGTTCTCGAGGCGCAGGCCAAGCTGCGCAACGCGCTGGCGAACCCGGCGAGCAACTTCGGGGACCTTGAGCGAATCGCTGTGCTGACGGGCGACGTGCCGATTGGGCCCGGCTCGCGCGAGGTGCCCGAGGGCCGCTGGTCGAACCAGCCGGACGGCTACATGATCCGCTTCTATCCGAGCGGGTACCCGACGACGAAGGTCGACATCTTCGTGCCTCAGGGCTCGCCTGCCGTCGGCAAGGAGTTCGACCCGTCGATGACGGTCGCCGTGCCCGGCAACACGTCCCGGCAGCGATTGCTGCAATCGGGCCGAATCCAGGCGCAGTAGCCGGCGTCCCGCTAGGTTGCCAATTCGAGGCGGACGACAAGATTGTCGTCCGCTTCGGAGTGCCGTGAGGGGCTCGCGCCTAAGAGCCCATGTTCAGGTGGGTGACTCCAGGGAATGTGCCGAGGAGCGACATCAGGCGCTCATGCGAGCCCGAAACCCGAAACGCCACTTCGAGTTCAGGCTCGTAGGCGATCACTCGCATGGACTGCAAGCGGTATGCGCGCCTCTGCACTTCGTCGATGACTTTCCCGAGCACTTCACGGCTTTCCAGGCCGAGCACGATTTCCCCTCGCACACCCTTCGCCAACAGCTTGTACTCGAGGTTGTCGATGACGCCGAGCGTGATGAGGATCATGATCGTCGTGAGCAATGCGATGAAGATGTACGCCCCGCCCAGTGAGACGGTGAGCCCGACGGCGGATATCGCCCAGACGCTCGCGGCAGTGGTGAGGCCATGCACCTCGCCCCCTGTGCGGAGGATGGCGCCGGCGCCGAGGAATCCGATGCCGACCACTACCTGCGCTGCTACGCGGCTGGGATCCCCTCCGGCGAAGGCTCTGCTCACCTCACCGAACAGGATCACTCCGAACACGACGAGCATGTGGGTCCGGATACCTGCCGGGCGGCCGAGGGCCTCCCGCTCCCAGCCCACAGCGCCGGCCAGAATCGCGCCGACGAGCAGCTTGATAAACACCGTGCCGACGAGGTTCAGGTCGCCGGGCATAAGCTGAAGAAATTCGGCCATTCGTATATCGGGACGGCGGGGCGGCTCAAAAAAATGCTGTGGGTAGCGGCTTGGCTTAGCCGACCTGGGCACGGGCACGGGCAGCTTCTCCGCTGATCCGACGCTGAGAAACGGAGGCCTGGCTTTCGGTGACGCACTCACGATTGCCAGCTTTGGCCTGCCCGAGGGAGAGCTGGCCGGTACAGCGCTGCAGGAGGCTCAGCCGGAAGTCAGCGCCACCACCGAAGCGCTGGAAGAAGCCTCTGCGAACGGAACCCACACGATTTACTTGTCCTACGACGAGGGAGAAAAGGTCCAGTATGTAGGCATGTCGAACGACTTCGCACGACGCCAGAGCGAGCAACCGTTCGATATCAGCCCGTACGTAACTGGCTTGAGCAGGGAGAATGCGAGAGCGGTGGAGCAGGTGCTGGTTGAGAGGTATGGTCTTGGCAAGAACGGAGGTCAGCTCCTGAACAAGATAAACTCAATAGCGAGCGATAACCCATTTATACGGGAGCTATCGAGCGAGGTCAAGCGATCCTGAGCAACAGGGGTTTGTAGATGGGTGGATCCCGAGCAAGGATGCGACGAGCGAAGCCGGGGGACGTACTGCGAGTGCCGTTGCCAGACGGACAGTTCGGCTACTTGCACTATGTCATGTTCGATGACGACTTTTACAAGGCGGGATCACTCGTCGTGGCTCTCGACCGGATTACGACGGAGCCGCTCGATAGTGCAGAGCCTCTGAGCGGGATCGATTGGTTATTCGGGCCTGTCTACGTTGGCATTTGGGCCGGCCAGAAGATGGAAGGGTGGAAGCTAATCGGTCGCCTTCCTGTGACCCCGTTCGAGATGCCTTCCTTCCGCTACCCCGCGGATGACTTAAGGCCGGGAAAGAAGACTAGCTGGCGTATCATATCTCCAAAGGGCGACTTCTATGTTGGCGAGCTTCCCCAAGAGTATCGCAATCTCGAGATGTTTAGCGGCGAATCGATTTGGTCGATTGCGGAGCGGATCGCAACTGGTAAGAGCAAGAAGGATCTCCTCTATTGAACTCCGCTCGGGTAATCCCAAGCTTCTGCGGCTCGACACGCTTTCATGAAAAATCGGGGAACATTGCTGAACAAGATGGACTATGTTGCGCGGTACAAACCGATCTACGAGGAGCGAATGCTGGAGTTATCCTTCGATTTCCATTGCCCGACAGGTTGGTCCAAAAAGTGATGATCGGAGAGATAAAGAACGTTGCCCGGCAGGGTCTCACGGCTCAAATCAAGGACTACATCGCAATTGCGCAGGAAAAGAGAATTCCGCTCGATCTTTATGTGAGGCAGTGCACTTCTCTGTTGGGGCCGCTGCAGCGTGCCGTTGCTGCCGGACGGGTAAATATTCGGAGAGTGTTGCCGTGAGCGAATCGAGACGACTCCCAAGGATTCCTTCGATCAGCTCAATTCCAACTGGTGTGTACAAGCTTGAGAGGACTCGCGAGTTTGGCGGAGTAAGCGCATGGTATTCGAGCGCATGGGCTATCTGGCCGACTCGATTCTTCCGGGTTTTGCGAGCGTCTACGACGCGAGAAGCAAGGAGCAGATTCATCAGATTCTGGACATGCTGACGGAGTTCACAAACGATTCTGTGCTAGACAGCTTCGTGCGATGCCTGGCACGTTCTGAGGCGACGTACGAGGTTGCCCCGCTGATAGATCTGTACGAGCGCTCGGACGACGAGAATCTCCGGTGGTCTGCCGGAAACACGCTGTGGGGAAGCAAGAGGGTCAAGGGTCTCTCACCCTGGATTCAGGAGAAGCTGCTTGGCCCACCGGACGGGGCAAAGCAGATGCTCTGCTTTGCGGCCGCCCGGCACCTCAAGCCCGATGAATGTAGGGTTGCGGTCGAGTCGGTCCTACCCGAGTGGCCGGGGCGTGCCGCAACGGCGCTCCAGAGAGTGGGAAACCTCGATTCGATCGAGCTTTTGCGCAAGACGGAAGTGCCCAAGCGACCGGGCGTGGGTTGGATTCGCAAGGCTATCGAGAAAGCGATCTTGAAGATCGAGCAGCGAGCCGCAGGACCCGGACAGGCTTGAGGCCGTCTCTGCTGGAGGGCCTCGCATCGCTGGTTCTCCTGGGCCGCGTCGTCTGTGCTGATTTCGATCGGTTGCCGGAAGCGTCTTCCGGCAGCCTTTGCCCCCCATAAATCTCGGCAGCGGCGCGCGGCCTCGGAGGGCGACCCTAATCCAGCAAGCGCTTACGGAACGTTGCTGCAGAGCGGGTCTTGAGATATTCTTTTAGCCTGTCGGCGAGCGGGCGAGGCAGCCGCGAGTCTCGCAGCGCGGATTTGAACTCGTCGACCGCTTTGCCGATTTGGCGAAGTTTCATGAAGCAACGGCCCGTGAAGAAGTCCGCAACGCCGCATTTTGGCTGCTCCTGCTTGATCGATCCCAGAAGCTTGAGCGCTGAGTCCACGTCCGGACTATTGACCGAGTCGCTTCTGATATAAGCGCGCACGAGGAGGAGCTTAGCAGCGGGGTCGTTCTTATGACGATCGGCGTACGACTCCAATAGGCGGTCTCTCTCGTAGCCGCTGAACAGCTCAGACTCGGTGGCCGCGGCAAGCGCGTCCAATGAGTCGCCGCTCACGACGCACCTTTCTCGGGCGCGAGCTACGGGCGCCAAATCCGACGGTCCAAAAGAAACGTGCGTGGGGTCGGCCAGCTCTCGAAATAGCAAACGGGTCTCCATGAGCTTGCATCGTGCGATCGCCAGCGGCTGAGATGCGGGTCGCTTCTTAATCTGGTCCTCGACCCACGCAAGCTGTTGATCGACAGTTTTCCTTTGACGAGCCTCTTGCCACACAACCCATGCGCAGACGAGATCATCCCGTCGTTCCAAGACATGTCGAGCGAGCATTCCTGCCTGCCCAGGCTCTGCTTTGAGCATCGAGGCAAGACAATTGCGGTCCTCTTGCGTATAGGACCCATCATGGTCCAGAGGTACCAGTCCCGTGGAATCCCAGCTCAGCGGCCGGCCATCGTAGAGGCATGCCGCCGGAGTGAAGATTGCGGTCGCGGCTAGAAGCGTGGCCGGTATGAAAATGCAGTCCATGGGTTTCCTCGGGTCCTAGACGAGCATAACACCGTCGCTAATCTGGGAACGGGCCGCGAAAGTCGGTCTCTAAGCCGTCTTGAAGGTAGCGGCGAATGCAGTTACGTAGTGGAGCACAAATCGTGGGCTCCGTCGAGAGGGCCTTCAACGTCCGCAGCCCCTCGGGTCGCTTCTTTCGGAGCAGGCCGCGCGCCAGCCAATACCGGGCGAGCGGCAGTTTCGGATCATTTTTCAACAATGCCGAGGCAAGTGCGATACCCTGATCTGTTTGGTAGCCTTCTGGGTTGAACACAGGCAGCCCAGACTGTCTCTCCTGCTTCGTTAGCACAATTCCCCACCCTCTAAAGCAGGCGCGAATCCAAGCTAGCCGCGCCGCCGTATCCTGTGGATGTCGAGTCACGTAATTCGCGAGCAATTCTCTCCTTTCCGACGGAGAGAACGTCGGGTCTTCGGTAACAGAGACTAAGCCGGCTAGATTGTCCTCAGAAAGCGCTAAGCATCGCTCGCGGGCATTGTTTGATTCCGCTAGCTCGGGACCGAACACGTCGCCATGTTTTCTGTCTGAGGCAGCTCGCTCGCGCAGCATCCGGTCGTAGATCTTCGAATAGGCGATTGCAGCTCCAAGCGAGCGAGGATGTTTTTTGGTCAGCGAGCCGAGCCAAACGAGATCGGTCTGCGTTGTGTGGCGCAGTCTGGCCCCTTGCCAAACGACCCAGCCACAAACGAGATCGTCGGTCGTCTCCAAAACGCGTCTTGCGATCTCGCTTGCTCTTCCGATATCCGCGAGCAGCATTAGTTGCAGGCACTTATCGTCTTGTTCCGTTTGCCTGCCTTCGTGGTTTAGAGGCACCGCGCCTAGAGGGTCCCAGCTTAGCGGTCGGCCATCGTAGAGGGCTCCGGCAGGAGCACTGTATGCGCACCCGACAAGATGCATCACTAACAAAGTTACAATGCTCATAGGGCTATTCTCCGGGCTCAAAAACACGGACGCCACACGCAATCGAAGAAACTGGACAGAACTCGGTAACATGAGATGTGCCGAGTGCGCCGGTTCTGCCGTAGACGTCTACCGTTCCTTGGTAGAGATCAAGAGTATAGTATCGCCACAGAACGTAGTCGCCGTCTCCTCCGATCCCCTGGGCGTCGACAGGGCTCCAATGCACGATAAGATCCGGCTGGTAAAAGGCATCCCAGTGCGCTGTCGCCGTGCGGCCAACCGCTGCCCTTAGCGCCTGAGATGAGAAGTACCATGGCAAAACTGCGACGTCGGTGTTTAGCAGATCTGCTTGAAATATGGTAAACGCCTCTTGGTCCCTTGGATCGTATTGTACGTTCAAGAATTCAGCGGACGGGTTGCTTTGAGTCAAGTCAAAGGCTCGAACCAGTTCTTGAGCCTTCGAGGTTGTCTGTCCCACACGGGTTCCATTCCAGTTCTCGTACACGTGGTGAAAAGTCCATTTGTAGCTGCAGTCCGCGCTTGTTGCGTCGCCGAGGTCGGTGGCTGTCAGCTTCCAGGTTTCGGTTTGCGTATTGGTGTTTCCGTTTTCCAATGGCGCGTTGCCGGTATAGAGGTTGTAGGCGCTCAATAGTGGCGGGCTATAAGACTTGGAGCCTGCGCTCGCCGAGCCGCTCCAATCCCATTTGACATTTGGGCCGGTCCAAGAATGCATTTGTCCATCCGCTCCCTGATATTGCAAGGTGACCTGGCTCCATGATCCGAGCAAGGCGCCAAGGACGGTTTCAGCCGTCGTGCCCGGCGCAGTGTAATTGTTGCCGAGATCGTCCGTTCCGCTCCAGCTTAGCAGTGTGTCGGCGCCGTAGCTGTCGCCATCGACGGTTTCGGACCCGCCGTCCTGACGATGCAGGCTCAGGCCCTTGGTAGTAGGCGCCGCCGTTAGCGAGACGAAGGCTTGCGCCTCGGAGCCGTGCGCGGAGCTGCACGAGGCCGATAGCGAGTATGTGACCTGGGCCACGCCGTGGGAAACGTTCAACCGTTTCAGATGCGATCCCGCACTCAAACCCGATAGCCCGTCTGGATCTGGCGCATAGCTATCGGTGAGCCCGTCGTCTGCGCTTCCCGCGGGCCCCTGCTGGTTCCATGTGACCTCCCAGTCCGCCGATCCGGTGAGAAGAACCCAAAGATAGGTCGGCGCCGCACCTTGGCCGCTCCATGTGAGCTTGATGGTGACTGTTCCTCCGGTGCTCACGCTGAGGCCAGTGTAACCCTGTCCCGCTTCCGCATAGCCGCCCTGTGTAATGGGAGCGCCATCGATTCGGTTCGGCCACTCTGAAGTCTGGCCGTTCTAAATGGTTTGGCCCGAGTACGTATAAGTCACGGTCCAACCGGTCTGGCAGCAGGCTAAAGAGCCGAGAATGAACATAGCCGACACGGCAGCCAATTTTGCGACCGCCGGTCGCCGTAGACACGCACGGAGGGTCCTTCCCATTAGAGCGCTAGAGCGCGAAGTCCAAAAGCCTGGCAGGGTAGCTTCAGCATCACATTGCGATTCTAGGTCGGCTTCAATCGCAATAAAGTAGCTAGGGGGCTTTTGCGCGACAAAGCGCAATAATGGCAAGTACCCAATCTTGACGTATTGATTGGCCGGTGTCGCTAGTAGCCTCCGCTCCTGGTCTCGACTGCGCAGCCTGGACAGGATCGGCAAAACGAGCACAGCTCTGGCTCACGTGGCCGGTATCTGGTATTGCCAATCGGCCCAGCTCACGCGAAAGAGCTAGCCAATTTCAAAGTCGGGGGGCCTTACGACTTCAAAGGCCGCTAGGAAGAGTACTCGTTCCAGAACCCCTCGAACTCCGAGACCATCTTCTCCAGCGAATCGAATCCGCCCTGCCAAAACTGGCGGGAATCAAGATCTACGTCCACCATCGCCATGAGCTCCTTGGGAGACAGCGAGCCGCCCGCCTGCAGCACCGAAATATATCGGTCCGCGAACGCCGGACCCTCCTTCTTCGCCATGCCGTACAGGCTGAGTACCAGCAGCTCACCAAACGAATAAGCGTACACATAAAAAGGAGCAAAGATGAAATGCCCCACGTAGCTCCACCACGTCCGGTGCTGCTCGCCAAGCTTCACAGAGCTTGCGAACATTTGCTGCATTTCATCCTGCCAAATGTCGCCGAACTGCTCCGCCGTAAGCTCGCCCTGCTCGCGCCGGGCCCGGTGGCAGCGCTGCTCGAAGGAGAACATGGCAGCTTGTCGGAAGACGGTTGCAAAAATGCCCTCGATCTTGTCCGCATACAGCGCCAGCTTATCCTTTAGCGAGGCTTGAGCCACGAGCTTTTCGAACACGAGCATCTCGCCGAACGTGCTCGCGAGCTCCGCCAGGGGCAGGGTCCCGTGGAAGTTGAAGTAAGTCTGCGCGCGGCTGAGCGAGGCGTGCACCCCGTGGCCCAGTTCGTGAGCCAGCGTCATCACGTCGTCCATTTGGTTTTGGTAGGTTTGGAAGACGAACGGGTGAGTGTCGGGCGTGACGTAGGAGCAGAACGCGCCGCCGGTCTTGCCCTTGCGCGGCTCTGCATCGATCCAGCTCTTCTCGAAGAATTCGTCGGCGCGGGCGCGCATGACGGGGCTGAAGTCTCCGAAAGCGCCGAGGACGACATGCCGGGCTTCGTCCCAGCCCACCTTTTCCTCGGCAGCGAAGAGTGGCGCGTATCGGTCGATGTGGGTCAGCTCGGAGAGCCCGAGGATCTGCTTCTTGACGTTGTAGAACCGCTCGACGAGGCCATAGCGGTCGTGGCACATCCTCATCACCAGATCCACCGTCGGCTTCTCGAGCTCGTTGCTCATGTGCCGGGATTTCTCTGGATACTCCAGCTTGCGCAATCGGTCCTCTACCGATTTATCCTGGAGCAATGTATTGTAGTTGTAAACCAATACCCTCTCCAGCTGAGCGAGCCCGTCGGTAAGCGCGTCCGCCGCGGCCTGGCGTTTCACCCGCGATTCGTCGCGCAATTGAGCAAGGACCTGCTGCTGGGTGGCTTCGATGACCTGCCCCGTGTCCGGGTTCTTGAGCGGGAACGATTGGTTCGCAGTGAGCTCTTCGAACAGCCGCACCCAGGCGCGAGAGCCCGTGTTGGCGGTCTCCTCGAGTATGATCTCTTCCTTTTCGCTGAGGCGGTAGGGGCTGAAGGCTCGAGTCGTTCGCACGTGGTGGCGGTAGTTCGCGAGCCTGTCGTCTTGTAGCAGACGCTCGATGACCTCTTCCTTGGCGGCCTGGAGCTCGAGGTCGAAGAACATGAGCTTGACGCTGAGGGAGGTTGCCCTTTCTTGCTGCTTTTGCAGGAATGCCCCGACCTTGGGGTCGTTGCTGTCGGTCGCGAACGTGAGGTTCGCGAATGCCATCGGTTTGGCCACGTCGTTATAGATTGCTTCGATCTGCTCGAGCGCCGACCCCAAGGTTCCCGCATCCAGGTTGTCGCTGTCGATTTTTCCTCGATAGCGGGCATCGAAGGCATCTGCGTCGGCGTGGGCTTTTTGCCAGACCTGCTCGATTTTGGGGTCGTCGAGGCCGGAGAACAGAACGGAGAGGTCCCAGCGAACTTTCGGCGGAGCGATTTCCTGTGCAGCGCTCATGGTGGCAGTGTACTTTCGGCGCTGCCGCGTCATTGCTTCAAATAGCACAAATGGCGTGTTGCCGGGCGAGGATCGAAACAACTTTTGGCAAAATTCTTTGCTAGAGATGAGAGACTCGAAAATAAGCGAAGGTGGCTTTGTCGCCGCCGTCGTTCTAAGCTTGCTCGGCACGATGGGGCATTTTCTGACGGAAGGGAAGTTCTTCCACCGGTACGATTCACTTTGGCTCGTGCTGTTCGTCGGCTCGTTTCTCACGCTGTCGGGCGCGGTGGTGGATTTCGACCTGCGGCGTTGGAAGGCGTAAGGCTTTATAGAGAGCCGACCCGTCTCCGTTTTCTCGGTTTGGCCCGACGCTCGCTGGTTTGCGGCACGGCGCCAGGGTAGGCGCGGCCGCTCGGCCCGGGCGTTCGGGGGGCCGTGGTATCCGAAGAGAACCCTCTGGATTATTCGGCGCTTCCTCGCATCCGTCCCACCCGCGGAATGAGCCGCTGGAACCGGGCGTCAATAGGCATATCTCTGCCAAAATAGTGGTTTCACTCTGATTTGAAAACACTTTCAGTCTCTTTCTATGAAGTGCTCGGGGTTGGCCCCAGCGCAGATCCCGATACGCTTCGAAGCGCGTATCGCGTGCTCGCGCGCAAGCACCACCCTGATGTGAGCTCGGCGCCGGATGCGCACGAGCGGATGGCCCGTATCAACGAGGCTTTCGAGACGCTCATCGACCCTGGCAAGCGCATCGAGTACGACGCGATGATGGCCGGCGGAGGGCTCGAAGGCGCGCCGATCGAAACCGAGCGTGCCCCCGACAAGCCGGTGATCGTGCGCTTGATTTGCCGCCTTAGCGGACATAAGACGCCGGTGTATGCGGTCACTTTCTGCCCCGACACCTCGCAGCCGATTTCGAGCGCGTTCGACAACGAAATCATTTGGTGGGACGAGGCCACGCAGCGCATCAGCCGCACGACGAAGCTCGAATCGGGCACCGTCAGCGTGCTGAGGGCGTTCGCGAACCGTAAGCTATGTGCCGCCGGGGCATCGGAGAGCCAACTCAGCTTTTGGAGATTGAACGACGGCGAGGTCGAAGCGTGGCGCGTGGGACACGAAGAATGGGTGAGCTGCGTGGCGATCTCGGCGGACGGTGACGGCATCGCCAGCGGATCTCTGTACCACACTCTGGCGCTCAACCGGACCTCGGACGGGGCGAACCTGTATCGTAAGTCGGAGCATGCAGAGGCGGTTACCGCGGTGGCGTATTCCGCGGACGGGCGGTACGTTGCGACGGGCTCGGCCGATGCCAGCGCGAAGCTGTGGCATAGCGAGACCGGCGCGCTGCTGCACACATTTCAGCAGATTCGCTCCACGGTCACGGCCATCGCGTTCAGCCATGACAACCGGTATGTCGCGGTCGCCGCGGTCGACCTTTCGATCCGCGTGTTTTCGTTGTCGGACGGCAAGCTCGTGAAGATGATGTTCGGGCACACGAAGCCGATCGAGAGCCTGGAGTTCCACCCGAATAACTGGCTGTTCGCGAGCGGCTCGCGGGATGGCACGCTCGGGCTTTGGAACGCGGCCAAAGGGATCGGCAACGTGCGCATCGAAGCTTCGTCCCGGCCGATCACGTGCGTAGCGTTTTCGAGCGATGGCACGCGGCTGGCTTCGTGTGGGCAGGACAAGATCGTGCGGCTTTGGGAAGTCGCCGCCAAAGAATCGGCGTAGCAGGTGCGCCGCGTAGATTGTCTGCCGCGTTGGGATCGGGCAGGTGCATAGGTCAGCCTGCCGACGGGGCTGATCGTATTCCTCTGCGCGCAGAACGTCATCCTGCGCGGGATAGTTCTTCCGGGCGAGAAGTAACCCTTGCTGCAGAATCTTTCAATGAATCTTCTTGAGGGTACTTGACACGTCGGTAGTACTTATCCTATGATGCGCTTGGTGACCGCAATGATGCTTCTCCCCCCTCGCAGTTTTCGCCGGCTGATGCTTAGCCGCTCGCTCGCATTCTTCTCGGCCGCGCCCAAGACGCCCCCTCTCCCTCGCGGCGAGGGGGTTATTTCGATGCGCGATTTTGTCGAGGATTCCGCGACTCTCGAACCCTCACCCCTACCCCTCTCCCTCGGGGAGAGGGGGGTTAATTTGAAGCAATGATTTTGGTCGATAGCCCGATGGCTTGCAAACCCTCATCCCAACCCTTCTCCCTCGGGGGTCATCGTGGTGC
>JAICWL010000091.1 GCA_025934835.1 Fimbriimonadaceae bacterium | reverse complement strand
GCCAAGAAAGTAGATACGATATCCCGTGTTCGCGCTCGCTTCGCAGACCCTATCGACCAAGTCGACGCCGCTGACTCGGCTCTGAATCGGATGGCCGAACCGCTTGGAAGCCCACAGCACCCCGGCGCTGTCGGGCGTTACTAGGTCGGCTGTCTCGAAAAGCTCTCGGAACTCGGGGTCCGTCTGCGCGCGGACGATGCCGCTAGCATCCGCTGTGATGATGAGGTGCGGCTTGCCGCTCGCCACAAATGCATGGATCGCATCCATCGTGGAATCCATGGTCACGTTGTCTACCGGCATCCCCAGAATGGAGACGGTGTCGCGCTTCGGTCCCTCGGTTACGACATTCATTTTCCGGCTGCGGCTACAGCCGCATGTATGGACGGCTCAGCCGATGCATTCGTGTTTACCGTTGGTTCCTCACCGATCGAATCTCACCAACCGCGTCCGGCCATCCGCTGCGTGTCGTCGAGGCTCCCCGCGCTGATACCGACCATGGGCTCGCCTAGGTTACGGCTGATTTCGGCAAGCTTTTTCGGATCTTTAAAGAAGAGAACGGACTCGACGATTGCGCTGGCGCGTCTTTGCGGATCTCCAGATTTGAAAATCCCCGACCCGACGAAGACCGTTTCGGCTCCAAGCTTCATCATGAGCGCGGCATCCGCGGGGGTGGCGATGCCTCCGGCTGAAAAGTTGGGAACGGGCAGTCGCCCGGTCCTATGCACTTCGCGGATAAGCTCGAGTGGCGCCTGGTGCTCTTTCGCGAGCACGAACAGCTCATCTTCTCGGGCGCCGTGCACCGCGCGAATTTGGCTCATGAGCGTGCGCATGTGGCGAACGGCTTCGACAACGTCGCCTGTGCCTGCCTCGCCTTTCGTGCGGATCATCGCTGCGCCTTCCGCACACCGGCGAAGGGCTTCACCCAAGTTCCTGCAGCCGCACACGAAAGGCACTCGGAACTGGTGCTTGTCGACATGGTTCTCCTCGTCGGCGGGAGTGAGCACTTCGCTTTCGTCGATGAAGTCGACTTCGAGCGCTTCGAGGATCTCGGCTTCGACGAAGTGGCCGATGCGGCACTTCGCCATGACCGGAATGGAAACAGCTTCCTGGATTCGGATGATGATCTCGGGATCCGTCATCCGGGCGACGCCGCCATCGCGGCGGATATCCGCAGGCACGCGCTCGAGCGCCATGACAGACACCGCGCCCGCGTCTTCGGCGATCTTTGCCTGCTCGGCCGTGGTGACGTCCATGATGACGCCGCCTTTCAGCATCTCGGCAAGGCCGACCTTTTCTCGCCAGGTTTTCTTAGCCGTATCGCCGCTCTTTTCGATCGTCGTGCTCATGGTTCGAGGTTGCCTTCATTGTACCGTGGGGCAGGGGGAAGTTCGGGCCCATCGGCGTTGGTTGGGACCGAGTGGCGGGCCCGCCGTGACAACCGAAAGGTAAGCCCGACCAATGCACGAACAACGCGCTCGGATCGATTGGAGAAGAGGTGGCTGCCGCACTAGGACTCGAACCTAGGACCCGCTGATTAACAGTCAGCTGCTCTACCAGCTGAGCTATGCGGCAACTCGGGGCTGATGTTACCTTTTCGGTAGGTTTGGCGCAAGGCCTTAGGGACAGGGTGAAGGGACATACTCACTTCATGCGGAGAATGGTCGTGATCGTCCCAGAGCTCCTCAGAGAGGCTGAGCCGGGTCTTCTCGACCAAGAGCTCCCCGGCTTGCAACAGCTCGCAGCGACGGGCAGCGTTTGTCGAATTGCGCCGTTGGCGCAGACCGAGACGCCCGAGTCTCTCTACCTGGGATGCCGGCCCGGCGCAATCGAGATTGCCGACGGCCCGCTGGTCGTTTCCGCGCTCGGCGCCGATCCTCCCGATCGGTCCATGCAGTTTCATCTATCGCTCATGAGCCTTTCCGATGGCTTGGCGATGCAGCCTCCAGCCCCGCCAAATTCGAACGAAGAGCGCGAGCTCTGGACTGCAGCCAAGCGGCTCGACACTCGGTCGCTCACCCTGCTCTTGGGCGAGGGGCTCGATCATGGACTGGTTTGGGAGAACGTGGGAGACATGCTGACAACGACCCCTAAAGCCATCGAAGGGCAGCCGATCCGCGCCCATCTGCCGGAAGGGGACGCCGAGCCTTTGATCCGCCGCCTCATCGACGACTCGGTGAACCTGCTCTCGGAGCTGGAATTCAATCAGCGCCGCCTGGATAACGACCAGTTGCCCCTAAACTTATTGTGGCCCTGGGGGCAGGGCGTCCGCCCCCGGCTGCCGAACCTTGCGCTGGCTCGCGGCGAGCCCGCCCTCGTCATCAGCGACTCGATGCGAATGCATGGGCTGGCTCGGCTCGTCGGCTACCGGCACGCTGACAGGAAGCCCCTCGGCAAGGGGATCCATATGCGCTTCAAGACCATCGCGGAGGAACAGAGCAAGGCGCCTCTCAGCATCACATTGGTGAGCACGGTTGCCGACCTGATTGCCAACGGCCTCCGCGAAGAGGCGAAATGGTTCGTGCGCGAGCTGGACCGCGAACTTCTGACTCCGGCCACGGGGCAAGAGGACGTTCGACTGACAATCCTCTCTCCGTCGGCCACCGTCGGACTTGCCGTGACCCAATCGAACCAGAACACCGAAGTAGTTCGAGCGCCGTTTGACGAGCGAGCAATCGATGACGCGCGGCTCGCGCAGCGGACTGTCTGGGAGCTTATCGCGGCGGGTATCGAGCCGAGCGGCTAAACTTTGATCGCCTGATGACGCTCCGAAACACCCTCGCCGTAGCGCTCGCTCTGCTCCCATTGGGCGCAACTGCCCAACTCAGCCGCGCGGAGCGGCAAGGGATCGACGACGCCCTCTACATCGGCAACTTCGTCGAGACGGACTTGCAATACGACCGCACGCCGCAAACGCTCGCGCAGCCGCTCAACCTAAGTCTGCTCGGTCTGCAAAAGCCGCTCGCTGCCGCCGACGCGCTGCAAACGCTCCACGCCCGTGCCGACGACACGCTGGCCGGTGTGCTGGGAACGGCGTGCTCGGATATTTTCGAAGACACGGCGCCCGGCGGCTCACCCGCAAGTCTCGAGGGCGTCGAGGTCGGGGCCGAGGTGCCGGAGCCGCTCCGGAGGCCCGTAATGGAGCTTATCGGGGCCATCGCGGACGCGAACGCAACTATCAAGGCGGCCACCTCGAAGCTTAGCCAAGACGAAAAACGGCTACTCATCGAAGGGTTGCCCCAGGCAGCAGCTCTAGACACGTCGATCCACTTCGACTTCGTGAAGCGTCCCCGCCCATCGGAGGGAGAGATCCGCAAGCTGATCGCCAAAGTCGACCTTGGTGCGATCCGTACCGCAGCGTGGCTTCTCGCTGTTCGGATTCAGAACCAACTTCCCAAGTTGCGCGAGCTCGCGCGCACCGTTCAACTCAAGAGCACGCTCAAATTTAAGTCGAAGTCGATGAACGTCGAGCTTTCGGGGCAAGAAGACGACTCACACGATGCGGGCGACACGAATCTTTGCATCGACCTAGGAGGAAACGATCGCTACACCGGCCGCTACGCCGGAGGTCCCGGGTACGCCTCGGTGCTTATCGACTTGGGCGGAGACGACACGTACCATGTGCCGGACTTGAGCGCGGGCGCGGGTGTTCTCGGCATAGGGCTGGCGTACGACCTCGGTGGCACGGACAGATTCGGAGGCGGTTCCATATGCTTCGGCGCGGGACTTGCGGGCGTCGGAGCGTTTTTTAAGGACGGAGGCAGCGATCTATACGAAACCTCGGCTCTGAGCCTCGGATATGGGCGCTCGGGCATCGGCTTGCTGGTCGACACGAAGGGGGACGATCGGTACTTCGCCAAGGCGCTTTCCGAAGGCGCGGCCGGTCCGGGAGGCGCTGGATGGCTCGTCGACCAATCGGGCGCCGACACGTACAGGATGTCCGGGTCGGGTGGCCAGGGCTACGCCGCAGGCACCAGGGAAGGAGACTCGGTGAACCCCGGAGGTGTCGGCTTGCTTACCGACCTTTCGGGCGCGGACATATACGTCGCCGGCGGCCACTGCCAGGGCTGCGGCGTGAATCTCGGTCTCGGATCTCTATGCGATTCGACTGGGAACGACCTTTACAGCGCATCCGACTTCTGCCAGGGAGTGGGAGCCGAGAGCGGTTCGGGATACATGATCGATCTGGCTGGAGACGACAGCTATATAGCGAAGGGTGGAGTGTGCCACGCATTTGGGCAGGATCGCGGCGTCGGCTTCCTATTGGATCGTGAAGGCGACGATGTGTACGCTGCGCGCGATAGCCGCCCGGCGACCGCCAACGCGAACGGCCTCGCCATCTTCCTAGACGCGGGCGGCAACGACCGATACTTCGGCCCGCCTGCCGAGGCGAACGAAGCCAGGGGTGTAGGATCTTTGGCCGTGTTCGCGGACCTGGCGGGCCAGGATGTGTATTCGCAGACGCAGCAGGACGGCCAGGCGGCCGCGCGCGACTCTTGGGCTGTGTTCTACGACGCCGAGGGATCTGGTGAAACTCCCGTTCAGGTCCCAGATGCCGCGAAGCTGCCGAACCCGGGAACCCTGCCCATGCCCGATTCGGCCACAGTCGACAGGCTCTTCGCTCGAGCGGCTTCGGACGAGTCTGCGCTGAACAGTCTGGTAGGAATCGGCGAGCCCGCGCTCAAGTGGCTCCTGGAGAATAGGCTCGCTGGCGCGAGCGCAAGCCAGGTTGGGGTCTTGGCCACCATGGTGAAGGCCGTCAAGTCTGACGCAGCCCTTCTGATCGAAAAGATCGGCTCGCCGAGCGACGCGGAATCGGTCACGGCCCTGCGGGTCGCTGCCGCTGCGGCAATACCCGGAGCCGGTACGGCAGTTGTCGAGGCACTTAAGCGTCCGGCGCTCGAACGAGATGCCGCCGATGCCGCAGGAGTCCTGAACGTTCCTGGCGCCGTCCCCACGCTCATGGGGCTTTCCGCTTCGGACGACCAGGGCCTCGCGCTTCGGGCAATGGTCGCTCTCGTGAGAATCGGCGACCCAAGCACTGCGGGCACAGCGCAGGCACTACTCGACTCGACTAATCTTCCGCTGCGCAAAGTGGCGCTCGAGCTAGCAGCCAAGTTCCCGACAAGCGGAATGCCGGTCGCCAGAGCGTTACTCGGTGATCCCGCCGAGCGCAGGGCCAGAATCGGCATCGAGCTTCTCTCGGCTATAGGCTCGCCAGACGCGCTATCGGCGATCGGGCCGTATCTCGCAGGCGGCCAAGCAGGCATCCGAATCAGCGCCCTGTGCGCTTTGAACGGAAGATGTCCGGCGGAATTCCGGCAAAGGTTTCTGGCGCTGCGCACCGACGCCAGCCCGCTGGTTCGTGCCGTGGCACGGCAATCCGACCCCGGTAGATAAGACCAGCGACGTTTGGTTCGATGTAATGAAAGAAACTGGTAATCCAACCAGTAAGTTTTATTACCTGTTTCCTCAAAGTGGCCCTATACTGTCAAGTGTATTTGCGAGTGCCCTTGGCCCCCGCCGATCAATTCTATTCGGAGATGTGAGATGAGACTTTTTGCTTCCTTGAGCGTTGCTGCGCTTTGTACATTGAGCTTCGCCCAATTCAGCGACAATTTCGAGTCGGAAACTGCTTCGGCAGGCGGGACCGCCCTTACTAACGGATTCGGTGGAGGGGGGCAGAGCGGCTGGTACAACCCCGTCAGCGGCAGCGTGGACGGCAATGTATTCACGTACGCTGGAAACTCCCTTGGCTTGGCCAGCAATCCGAACGGCGGAAACAATTTCCTCGGCATGAAGGTGTTGACCGCGCAGGGATCCAACCGAGCCCAGCACGCCGTGAGCTTCTCTTCGACGGTAGAGACGCTTTCGTATGACTTCATCGCGGCTTTTAGCGGCACGGCGCCTTCCGCCGACAATCTTGGCAGCGTATCGCTGCAGCCTGGCGCCACGAACTACTTCCAGACGATCATGCAGTGGGCGACGCCTGTTAACCACACAGCTAACGCCGACGCGTTCAATGCAAATATCGGTCACTTCGCGACCAATGGCGGAGGGATCGTGTTCGACAGCCCAGGTACTGCATGGCAGAGCTTGCCGCTCAACCACTGGTTCCACCAGACAGTCACTTGGGACTTCGGCACCAACCTGATCACCGACACGACGCTCACGGACATCACCGCCGGTGGCGCTACGAACGACTTCAAGCCAACCGGTTGGTATCTTGCCGGTGGCGCGAACAACGCCGGTGGCCTCGCGACGCCCACGGATGTCCGGTTCTTCACCAGTGGAAGCGCGGGCGACATCATGGGCTACGACAATGCTTCGGTCGGACCCGTGCCCGAGCCGGCATCGTTCGCCGCACTTGGCCTCGGAGCGATCATGCTGATCCGCCGACGCCGCAAGGCATAAGCGGGCGACAGCCTGAGGCATAAGCGGCCCTGGATAGAAATATCCGGGGCCGTTGCCGTTTGGAGGTCGCTTAGAGAAGCCGTGCTGATGGCGGCCGTAGAGTCAGCACTTTGTTTTCGGTTTCGAGCTCGCTTTCCGGCCAGAACTTGGCGTCCAACCGAACGTGGGTTCGCTCTCGCGGTACCAGGGACTCGAACAAAACCGCGGCGGCTTGATAGTCATGCCGACAGTGGGCCTCGCACGCCGCGTTGAATTCCGAGTGGGAGAAGTCCCAGTTCATGGCGCAAGCCTGCCGAATCCGCTCGACTCCAAGATCGAATGCGCCGTTGCGATAGGTCGCCACGCCGTCCAGCAGTGTCGCGATCGGGTCGTCTGGCTTCGCCTGCAAAGCGAGCCAAACATGTTCGTGATGCAACTCGAGCTCCCCAAGCTCTCGAAACGCCAACGCCGTCGCCAAGTTCAATTCGTAACTGCTCGGGTAAAGACGCAGACCGCCCTCTAAGTATTGGAGCGCGGTCTCGGGGCGCTCGGCTGCCAGGCGGGAAAGGCCTAGCTGCAGGCAGCTGTCGGCCAGGTACGGACAGACACGGGCGGACGTGTCGTTGTTGTCCGCGAGGCATGATTCGAATGCGTCGATCGCGCCGTCGTAGTCACCCCGTTCGTAAGCGCAGAGGCCCTCTTCAAATACCTCGTCGATGTCAAAGCCAAACCATTTGCCTAATTGCGACACCGTCGATCCTCCCTGTCAGACATCGCCGCAGTGCGAATATACAGCGTGACTGCCTTGCGCCCTAGGCAGTTCCAACAAAATGGGGAGGGGGCGGCCTTCCTGGCCTAATTCTCGTTCGCCACTCCTTTGAACGAAGCTAGAGACGGGCCACATCGGCGAAAAGAAGCGTCAAATAACAACTTCCATTCCGTCGTAACCTGGCTCGATTCCAAATTTGGTCAGTGCAGTCTCCAAGTCGCAGTGGCGCGCCCCGCCTTGTGACGCATGATGCGTGGTCACAACCCGGGCGTCGGGAGCCAAAGCGCCTTCTTTACGCAGCCGCTGAACCACCTGAATGCACGTTTCGACATCCAGATGCCCCGCATAGTCTGTAGGCATGAACCCTTCCGTGCACTCGATCACAAGCGCGTCTACCCGTCGCCCGGAGAGGAAAGCAAAGCTCGACGAACTCCACACGCCCGTGTCGGTGGCGTAAAGAATCGCCTTACCCTCGCGTTCCACGATCAGGTTATGGCAGTGCTCTTCCGGCACGTGGTTGGCTTCGACAGGCGTGATCCGGAAGTCTCCGCGCGCGACCGGCTGGAAACTTTGGAATTCCACCAGTTCGAGTGGCCAATCCGGATACCTCTCGCGGATCGTGCGGAGCACAACGGCGTTGCCATAGATGGTACAAGGCAGTTCCTCTAGCTCCGTGAAGGGATACAGAGCGTACTGCAGTTCGGATACCGCCAAGTGGTCTTCGTGGCTGTGGGTGAACAATATGGCAGACCAGTCACGAGCGTTCAGTCGGTCTCGGTGCATTTGAGCCAAAGTATCTGGTGGTAAGTCGATCTTCAGGCTGCCATCGATGAGCGCCGCAGCCCTTGTTCGGATTTCTTTCCCCCCGACTTCGAGAGCGAACCGGCTCACCGGGTTGGCCGTATAGAACCCCGGGATGCCATCGGCTGCTCCCGTCCCCAGAAGTCGGATAGTCATGGCTCTTAGAAGTCGTTGAGACTCCACATGACTAGGCCGCTGAGAATTTTGGGGAAATAGTACGTGCTCTTCTGGGGCATCTTTTCACCGCCCAGCGCAACGTTTTTCATGTCCTCTACGGACGGCGGATTCATGAGAAAGGCCGCCGCCGCTCCCTGGTCCGTCGCCCGAAACGCCTCGTGCGCATCGCGGGTGTAGCGGATTCCGTTCGATTCGTGGATTCCGAGCAGGCGCTCGAAGATCACATCGTGCAATATCGACACGTCGAGCCCGTTCAAGGCGTCGCTGCCTCCGTCCCGAGCCATCTCCTTCAGGGAGCCCTCGCTCTTCGGAGTCGCGACAAAGCCGCGCCCGCCCCCGAACACAATGCCGAACGCGCGATCTCCGTGGCGGCCAAGGATGCTTATGTCCTCATAAACGCGAGAGCTGTGCACTTCGCGCAGATTAAACATCGTGCCGAGCCGGGCTAAAGCTTCCTCAGGTCCGATCGGCATGCTGTCGACGATACGATGGGTCGCCAGCAGGGCCAAACCGGGGTCCGACATCGAGGTCAGCGCCATCATCATGTAGTCCTCGGGGATCCGTTCGTCCTTGGGGCCGAGCCTCTCGCGGAATACGAGCGCAGTCTCATAACGGTGGTGCCCGTCTGCGATCCACACCTTCTTGTCCGCGAACTTTGTCGTAAGGGAACTCACGATGTCCGGGTCGGAAATCGGCTCTAATCGGTTGGTAACTCCTTCGTCCGAATCCACGCTGACTTCGGGTCCGCCCGGCGCGTCGGAGAGCATACGGAGTATCGAGGCGTCCGCGTCCTCGTAAAGGCCGAAAATGCATTCCAGGTGCGCGCGCGTCGCCTCGAGTAGCCGAAGCCTGTCTTCTTTATGCTTCGGGAATGTAAATTCGTGCGGCAGGACCACCCCCTCCGAGTACGGCTCGACTTTGATCAGAGCGATCAGCGCCGTGCGAATCTTTGCATCGGCGGTTTTCGGCATCCTGTACGTCTGCACGTAGCGGTAAAAAACCGGCGTCGGTTCCGGGGATAGGATTGCCGTGTTGCGCCATTCACTCAGCCGAGCCGCGCTGCGGGCGTACTTTACATATTTGCTTCGATCGTCGGAGTGCTGTTCCGGAAGGGTTAGGTGCACCACGTTGTGCGGATCTCGCGAGGCGTACTCATCCCGTTGGTCGAGGGTCAGCACGTCGTATGGGGGAGCAACCAGCCGATCGATCGAGCCGGCTAGCGAGCTGTAACGAAGGCCCCGAAACGGCCGAATCTCCGCCATCGCACTCAGGATACCAGCGCATTCGAGACTGCTCCGGTAGACTCGAAGAGGTGGAGTTTCCAACGACCCTTATGGCCTATGCCGGGAAGGTAGATCAGAGACTTCACGAGCTTTTGCCCCCGAGCGACCTGGCGCCCGAGAAGCTGCACGAGGCGATGCGCTACTCATGCCTGGCACCCGGCAAACGGCTCCGCCCAGCCCTCTGCCTAGCATGCGCCGAGGCGGTCGGGGGCCCGGCAGAATCCGCTTTGGACGCAGGATGCGCCATCGAGATGGTCCACAGCTTTTCGCTGATTCACGACGACTTGCCGGCTATCGACGACGACGAACTGCGCAGAGGTTCGCCAAGCTGCCACGTCCGCTTCGGCGAGGCGACCGCGATCCTCGCCGGCGATGCACTTTTCGCCCTCGCTTTTCAGACTCTCTCGAATGCACCTGCATGCGCGGATACGGTGCTAGCTTCACTTCGGCTGCTTACAGCGGCGGTTGGCACCCAGGGACTAGTGGGCGGGGAGGCAATCGACATCTCTTCAGAAGGCTCCGCCGTCGACGAAGCAACGCTCGAGCGCATCCATGCGTGGAAGACCGGCTCGCTGATCGCGGCAAGCTGCACTCTAGGAGCTCTGTTCGGAGGAGGCGATGCGGCCGCGCAGAGCCGGTTCGCCCAATACGGCCGGCAGGTCGGCCTTGCTTTCCAAATCGCCGACGACATACTGGACGAAGTAGGCACCTCGGCGCAACTTGGAAAGGCAGCCGGCTCCGACCGAATGCGAGGGAAGGCCACCTATCCTGCCCTCCACGGCATCGATCGCTCGCGAGCGGCCGCTAGGGAACACGCCCAGTCCGGCGTTTTAAGCCTGCTGGAATCTGAGCGCACCACGTTCCTTGTTCAACTAGCGGACTTCGCCGTGGAGAGGCTCAGTTGAAGCCGCTCCGCATTCACCACGTGAACTTAACGGTCGCTGCCTCCGAGGAGCTTACGGCCCGCGAGTTTTATCTGGGCTTCTTAGGCCTCGCGGAGATTCCGAAGCCCGACTCTCTCAAGGCCAACGGTGGATTCTGGGCGACGTTGGGCGCGGTCGAGCTGCATGTGAGCCTCCAAGATGGAATTGATCGAGCCGTCGCCCGCTCACATGTGGCGTTCGAAGTAGAGGACTTGGAAGCATGGCGAGCGGCCATCCTCGAGCAGGGACTCGCGCCCCTCGCATCGAACCCAATTCCCGGAATGAGCCGCTTCGAGTTTCGCGATCCGTTCGGCAATCGCCTCGAGCTATTGGAGTCTGAATAGCGTGCGGTTGTGGAAAACTCGTGGAAAACTGGCGGTGGTGTACGGAAAACTGTACAAATTACCGGGCCACCACGGTCAGAATCAAAACCGTGACGCTTTCGCGGGCACGCCGCCGTCCTGAAAGACGACGCGGGTGGCGGGCACTTTCCTCGAAGCTGATCCTCGCGGAGTACAGATGGCATCAAACAACCTATTCGAGAACCAGGCGAACATCAAAGTGATCGGCATCGGAGGCGCCGGCTCCAATGCCGTGAATCGCATGATTTCGGACGGAGTGGCGGGCGTACAGTTCGTTGCCATGAACACCGATTCTCAAGCACTTGCTTCGAGCCGAGCCGACCATCGGATTCAGCTTGGCGACCATCTGACGAAGGGCCTGGGCGCCGGAGGCAATCCGGAAATCGGCGAGGCGGCAGCTCGGGAAAGCGAGAAATCGATCCAAGCGATGCTCGATGGAGCCGACATGGTGTTCATCACCGCGGGGATGGGCGGCGGAACGGGCACGGGCGGAGCGCCGATCGTTGCCGAGATGGCCAAGCGAATGGGGATTCTCACTGTCGCCGTGGTCACCAAGCCGTTCCTCTTCGAAGGTCCGCGCAGAAGGCGACTGGCCGAAGAAGGCGCTTCGCGGCTGAAATCCCAGGTCGACACTCTGATCACCGTGCCCAACGATCGGTTGCTCACCGTGGTGGAGAAGAAGGCGACCATGCAAGAGGCCTTCGCCGCAGCCGACGATGTGCTCCGGCAAGGTGTGCAAGGCATCTCGGACATCATTCTCCTTCCCGGAATCATCAATGTGGACTTCGCGGACGTCCGGTCGGTAATGAGCGATGCCGGCGTAGCGCTGATGGGCCTCGGGCGCGGCATCGGCGACCAGCGCGCGAAGATGGCGGCTACCCACGCGGCTACATCTCCCCTGCTTGAGACTAGCATCAACGGCGCCAAGCGACTGCTGGTCAATGTCACGGCGGGCTCAGATTTCAGCATCGGCGAAGCACACGAGGCGATGGAGTACATCCTGCAGTTCACCGATGCCGAGGACGCCGACATCATCATGGGCCACGTCATGAAGGAAACGCCAGACAACGAGGTTCAAATCACTCTTCTTGCAGCGGGAATGGAGCCCGGAAATGAGGTCGCAAGAGGATACGGTTCGAGCGAAGTGTTCGCTGAGGAGACGCCTGGTCGGGGGACTGAAGCCCGCGCTCCGAAAATACTGGAAGCGCCCGAGCCGATTCTCCCCGAGGAGCTCGACCTGGATATCCCGAGCTTCCTCCGGCGACAGAAATCGCCCGGGCAGTAGCTTTAACGGCGGCGGCATCGCCGGTCCAGCGGCCGTCGCCTTCCTTCTACCCGCTTTCTCGCGAAAACCATGCTTATGCCCAACCCCTCGGCGCACGCGCTCCAAGCCATCAAAGCGTGCGACGTCACTTGGCAAACTCCATCTGCGGACGCCGCCGGCTCAATGCCGATCGGCAACGGCGAAGTTGTCCTGAACGTGTGGGTCGAGAAGGCTACCGGGGACCTCGTTTTCTATATCGCTCGAACCGACGCGCTTTCCGAGGTCAGCCGCATCCTGAAACTCGGCGCGATCCGTGTTCACCTGGGCTCCGATCCATTCAAGAACACTCCTGATTTTAGGCAACGGTTGAATCTGACCGACGGGACGATCGAAGTGTCCGGTTCGGGTGCTCGCCTGATTCTGTTCGTGGATTCCGGTTCCAATACCGTTCAGGTACGAGGTGAATCGAGCCGCCCGGTACGCGTTTCGGCCACTGTCGAGTGCTGGCGCAACGACGCCCGAGCTATTCCGGACGATGAGCAGGCTTCTGCGTGGTCAGGGCTCCACG
>JAICWL010000169.1 GCA_025934835.1 Fimbriimonadaceae bacterium | reverse complement strand
CACTCCTTCCAGGGCACAGTCCTCCTCCGTCTCTCACGGAGGGGACGTGTCACCTATGTGTCCGGAACAACGTGTAACCTATGTCTCGGAACGCTCAATCTTTGGCTGAATGGTGAGCGACTGGCCGAAAGCCAAGCACCCTGGAAATGCTTTTCCCAAGATGCAGCGTCTAAGCTGATGATATGCCGCTCTGGTGTTTGGCATCGCTCGTGTTGGCTCAGGCGCCGTCGCCTCTGGCGCAGACGGTTCAACGGCTAGTCGAGGCGAAAGACGTGCCCCGCTTGGACGCCCTGCTCGCAGCGCCCGTGGGGCCGCCGAGTCCGTTTCACGTGCTGCTGGCTAACGGGGCTTACGAGGTTGGAAGGTTCGGCTGGCATGTCGACGAGCTTGCTTCCCCGGCGAGCGGGTCCAAATTCCTCGTCTTGGATACAGCGCTGACCAGCGAGGACCTTGGAGAGCGGCTGTTCGAGGAGACGGACGGGAAGTTGCGCTACATTCCCGAAGCGGACGACCTGGGCGTCAAGATTGTCGACCACGACCTCACGGTCAAGTTCGATGTTCCGAACAAGAGCGCCAGGCTGGAAGACATGGCTCAATTCGCGGCGAGCGATGCGAAGCAGCCGTATTTCTTTTTTCGGATGTCGCCGCAATACAAGGTGAATTCGATTGCGGATGAAGCGGGCAAAGCGCTGGACGGATGGGCCGAAGCGGGGGGCGTTGTGATTGTGCCGCGACCGAGCGCGGATTCCTTCAAGCTGACCATCGACTATTCGGCGGTCGTGAATCTGCCCAGATTTGCGGGCGCAATCACGGACAAAGAAGCCAGTCTCACTAACGACTATTGGTATCCGATGATCGCTCGCCATCCAGCGACCTACTCGGTAGCGGTGCATGCTCCGCGGAGTTGGACAGCCGTTGGGCAAGGGTTGAAGCTTTCCGAGGTCGTCAATCCCGATGAGCGGATCACGCGCTTCCGCATGGGCCTGCCAGTAACCTATTTCAGCTTGTCTGCGGCGCCGTACCAGTCCGCGAGTGTTACCACGAGCCGGGGTGTCCGGTTTGTTTGCTGGAGCACGCGAATGACCCCGGACGCGATGACCGACCAGGCGATTCTCTACGAGCCGATCATCCGATTTTATGGCGAGCGTTTCGAGCCGTACGTTTTCCCACAGTACGGCGCCGTGGATAGCGCGGTGTACGGAGGCGGTGCGCTAGAGGCTTATTCGTTCGCCACGTACGGAGGAGGGTTGCCTTACGAGGATCCGCACGAGCCGTCGCATACGTGGTGGGGTGGATATCTCAACAACACCTACCTGCATTCGTTTTGGAACGAGAGCTTTGCCGACTACTCCGAGGGTCTGTACCGTCGCGAGGTGGAAATCGGGAACCACGAGGAGCGTCGTCGGGCATTTATATCCGATGGCGGTACGACTTCTGCGTTCGACGAGGCAGCGGTAGGGTCCGCCGGGGTCGAGTACGGCAAGGTGGCGGACTCGCTGGGATATGGAAAAGGGGCCGAAGTTCTACAAATGCTCGAGTCGATGATCGGCGTCGACGGAATGCTTCAGTGCATGAAGGAGTGGCTCGCTTCAAATCCCCCGAACCACGAGGGCGAATGGGGTCAGTTCGAAGCAATCGTGGTGAAGCATCATCCGGACACTGCGAAGTTTTTCAAGGATTGGATCTGGCGGCCCGGGCACGCCAAGTTCGGCGCGGACAATGTTACACTCAAACCTGGCGCGGCATCGTTCCGCATCAATTTCGATGGTTCTCCCTACGCCATGCCGCTCGAGGTGATGGTTCAATATGCCGACGGCTCGCGAGAGACCTTCCTGCGATATGTGGGGGAATCAGCCTCGCAGGATATTTCCCTGAAGCTTTCCGGAGTTGGGCGGCCGGTTGTCATGTCGGTGGATCCCTGGAGAAAGTTGATCCGCGAGATCCACGCCGATGAGCGGCCCACACAGCTCAATGCACTAATTTTCAGCTTCGAGCGCTATACCGATCCGAAGCACCCTGAGTATCTGACGCAGCTTATGGCGCGGTCGGTAGACGATGTCCCGTCCGATCCGACGGGCAAATTCATAGTGGGCAACCCGGAGACATTGCCGATGATGAAGCCGCTTTGCGACAAGGTCGGGTTCGAGGTCAGCGGGCATGAGCTCACGTATAAGGGAACCACGGTCGACCTTCGCAATGGCGGCGCACTCGCAGTGGTCGACCTGGGATCCGGAAAGCAGTGCGTCATCGGCCTCGGCCAAGTGAAGGTGGCGCCGGTTTTTGGGCGCGCCCGACTGGCCGTATTCGACGGTCTGGGCAGATTCCTACGCGGCGCGACAGACCCGAAAACCTCCGGTTATTTGACATTCCGCCCCTAGCGGGCGGCATCTCGCCAAGCTTTGAGGTACTTGGTGTGCACGTAGCGGTTGACGGAATAGATCGAGTGTGATTTTTCCGCAGGCTGCTGCTGCTCACTGAACGCCATGATGTAGCCGGCGTCTCGGGCGGCCCGCTCGCATCGGGCGTCGTACTTCCCGTTGGGATAGGCAAGGAATCGGATATGGTGCCCGAGACGGGCCTCGAGGTCGGCCTTCGATTGAGTCATTTCCCATCTCAGGGCAGCGTCTGAGAGCTTGCGAATGTCGGCAGCGTGAGAAACGGTCTGGGAGCCGATCGTTACCAGCGGGTCTCGGTCCACTTTGCGAAGCTCGTCCCAGCTCATCTTGGGGCGGCCGTGCGAGTGGTCGCCCACCCAGCCCGTATGGACGAATTGGGCGACCGGCACACCGTATTTCCGTAGAACGGGCAGGGCTCGTTCGATGAAGCTCTCGTAATTGT
>JAICWL010000139.1 GCA_025934835.1 Fimbriimonadaceae bacterium | reverse complement strand
CGCGGCGATTGTCGCGCTATCCACTTATTTGCCGATCGCCGAAGTGACGGCCGGCGAACGCCACGCCGCGAACGCAGCGACCCCGATCTTCATGGGCCACGGTGCGTTCGATCCAGTGGTGCCGCGTTACCTCGGCGAGCGCTCACGCGACCGCCTGCGCGAATGGGGCTACCGCGTCGACTGGCACAGCTACCCGATGGCGCACCAAGTCTGCCCGCAGGAGATCGCCGATCTCGCGGATTTCCTCGGGCCCTGTTTCAAGTAAGGATCGGGCTTGGCTACTTGTATCGTCCTGTGACGCGCTTGCACGGATACGGCAGCTTGCGGCCAGCAGCGGTCGTCGGGTTAGCGGCCACGAAATGTCGGGCATGGCCAATGCCGTAACTTAGAGGCTCGCCTATTCCTTGAAGGGCTGGTCAACAATGTTCTGAAAAAAGGTCCGCACGTCCTTCGATCTTGCGACAATCGCCCGGTGCATCCCCTCTTTCATATCCAAACCGACCACATCCAAGCACTGGACGACGGGCAGGCTAGGGAGCTGCTGGCTCGTCTCTGCCGCTTCCACATCCAGCGTGCCGGTCTTGACCCCGCAAATGTCTTCTGGGGTGGGGACCAGCGTGCAGCGGATGAAGGTGTTGATGTCCGAATCGACTGCCGACCTGTCTGCGATGTAAGCGGCCCGTTGGGCAGAAGCGTTGCCATCATCCAAGTCAAAGCCGAACCGTTTAGGCCTGCCAAGATCACCTCCGAGATGGCGCCCAAGGGTGCCGTCCGCCCATCGATAGCCTCCTTGGCGCCGGACATCGGTGCTTATCTCATCGCATCGACCCGTGACGATCCCACCGATCCGAAACGGCATGATCGAGTAGCGGCCATGGAAACGGTGCTTAACGACCATGGGCTAATAGGAAAAATCAGGGTCGACTTTCTCGGAGCGCGCCAGATCGCTGACTGGGTCGAACAGTTTCCCCCCCTTGCGATTTGGGTGCGCGCATGCATCGGCAAGCCGATCCAAGGATGGAACGGCTACGGCCCTTGGGCCTACAAGGAAACCGACCAGAACGCCGAATTCATTGTGGGGAAGGAGCCTCGGGTCTTCGGTCCAGGTGCCGCAGAGGCGATGATCGATCTTGAGGCCATTAATGCGATCCGGCGCGACTTGGCCAGTGGGAGCACGGCACGGCTCGTCGGCCTGTCCGGAGTCGGCAAGACCCGCCTGGCGCAGGCCCTGTTCGACTCCCGCATCGAAACGGATGCTCCCGCCCTCTCGCAGGACAGGGCGATTTACACCGATATCTCCAACAGCCCTAATCCTTCACCCGAGGCCATGATCGAGGCGCTCGCCAGCTATATGGAGCGATCGATATTGATTGTCGACAATTGTGGTCAGAAGTCACACCGCGCACTCGTCGAGCGCAAGGCAAAGGTTGCCAACAAGCTCGGGCTTCTGACGATCGAATACGACATCCAGGACGATTTGCCCGACGACACGACTTTTTATCGGTTGGAGGGTGCTTCCGAGGAAACCTTGTCGTCACTGTTGCGCAGTCGCTACCCGCAGCTGTCCTGGAGTGATGTTCGTGTGGTCATCGCGGCCAGTGAAGGTAACTCCCGCCTTGCGTTCGCCCTAGCTTCCACCTCAAAGCAAACGGACGATCTCTCTTCGTTGAAGGATACCGATCTGTTCCGGCGGCTTTTCGAGCAGTCCCGCGGTGCAGGCGACGAGCTGCTCCGTTGTGCGAAGGCTGCCAGCTTGATCTATTCGTTCGACGGCGAAGATCTTTCGGCAACCTCGGAGACGGCGATCCTCGCATCACTCGCTGGCCGCGCACCCGCAGACTTCCGGCGCAACATGGTTGAGTTACGCCGGCGTGGGCTGCTTCAGGAACGAGGAAAGTGGCGAGCGTTGTTGCCGCATGCGGTTTCAAACCGGCTTGCCGCCGAGGCCCTGGAAGAGCACCAGGTCTCCGATCTTGAGGACCGTCTCTGTGCTAGCGCTCCGGAGCGAGTGCGTTCCTCCTTCGCTCACCGCCTAAGCTTCCTTCATGCGTCACCCGTTGCGCGGACGTTGGTTTGCCGATGGCTGGAGCCGGGCGGCCTCTTTTCAGATCTGGCCACTCTTTCGACGAATGACTTCCAGATCTTTCTGCGCGTTGCGGTAGTCACTCCTGAGCACGCCTTGGCCGCAACGGAACGCTTCGCCACGAAAGGCGACGCCGGTCAGCGTTATGACTTCGAGGTGGACAAGATTGCCCAACTCGTCCAGTCCATCGCATACGACCCGGATCTATTCGATCGATGCGTCAAAGTCCTACTTGATCTTCTGCCGCTGCAATCCGTGGACCGAAGAACCGGAGAGCAAAAGCTGGATCAACTAAAGCCACTTTTCCAGCTCTACTATTCGGGCACCATGGCGCTTGGAGCGCAGCGGGCGAAGTTCGTGGAGCGGTTGTTGACGTCTGACCAGCCGAGCGAGCAGCGCATTGGACTAGCGCTGCTTGATGAAAGCTTGAAAGTCCGTGGCTTTCGCAATCAGACGAGCTTTCAGTTCGGTGCACGCAAGCGCACCAGCGGGTGGTGGCCGAAGAGCATCGAAGAACAGCGGGAGTGGTACCTGCTCTTTATCGGTATCGCCGAGCCCGACGCAACCAGAGCCGATGACATCGGGCAGCACATTCGGGCGATGCTAGGCCGCGGTGTGTTTGGTTTCGTCCAAGATCCGGTTCTTATCGATCGCATGGCAACGCTTGCCCCTCGCTTGGTCGCGTGTGATGGTTGGCTGGACTCTTGGAAAGCTGTTAAGGAGCTTCTGAGGCGCAAGGATGTAGACGGTGAACTTCGGGCGCACGCAACCGCCTTCAAGGCGTTGGTGGCGCCCACCGGACTTCGCGCCCAGATTCGCGCCATGATCTCGATGCGGGACGCCATTGATTATGAGGACAACGACGAGGACATCGTCGGCGCTTTGAATCGAGCGGCCGCAAAGGGCGAACGCTTGGGTCAGGCGCTCGCCGCGGATCCGGCGCTCATGCGTGAGTTGCTGCCCGCCCTCCTCGATGGCCATTCTCGCTCCTACGTGCTTTCGGTCGGCCGAGGCGTAGCTCGAGCGACATCCGATGCGCCAAGGCTTTTCGCGCAGATCCGGGCGTTGATCAAAACAGCACCCGATCCCCAGCAGCTCAATCCTTCATTTGTGTGCGGTTTGATTTCCGCTTGGGGAGAACAAAACGCGGCGATGACAGCGTCGTTGCTGGACGGCGCGATCGACGATTCCGCTTTCGGGCCTTGGTTCCCGAGCCTTCAGGTATCGACGCCTATGGACAAGCAGGGAGCCGAGCGAATATGCCGAGCCCTGCACGCGAACCTAGCACCGTTATGGCGCTATCGGACTCTCGGCTATGGCGACACTTTAAAGGCCGTTTCCGTACGGGACATCAGCATGATCGTTGCCACACTCGCGTCCAAAGGTCAGGAGGGTATTCGCGCCGCTCTTGACGTTCTGCACATGGTCATCCATAGCGCCAAGGAGCGAAGCAAGCCCGAACAAAAGTTCCTTGGTGAATACTGCCGCGAGTTCTTGACGCGCTTCGATTGGCCCGATCTCGACGATCATAAGCATGAGCATCTGGACTACGAAATCGAAGAACTGATCTCGTTCGCCGCCAAGCATTCGGCAGCCTTCGAAGATATTCGCGGTGTCCTGTCGCGCGCCGTTCAGACGCGCACCATCCACCCACGCTACCTCCCCAGCTCAACAGGCAACTTGCTGACACCAATCGTTCGCCGCCACCCCCAAGAGGCTCTGAGCTATCTATTTGGCTTAGACGATCCAGAGCGCGAGCACGCAGTGAGCGATCTGATTCTGGAAGAGTCGACGGCGAACCTTTCCGGTAAGGACCTCCCAACCGTTTCAGACGACGTGCTCATCCAGTGGTGTGCCGAGAACCCTGTTCGGCGCGTGCCCTTCGCCGCCAAGATCTGTAGACTTGCAGACCCGAATGACGACCGGCGTTCTGCTGCATACCGGCTATACGAACTCGCTCCCGACAAGTGCGCTTTCATCGAGGAGATAGCAAGGCGCGGCGAGAATTTCGGCAGTTCGGAGCGCGAAGTGCCCGTTGCGCGTCGGGTTCAGGACGTTCTGAGCTCCCTTCCAGTAGACCAAGGATCTGCAGAAGCGGCGTTCAGAGACCAGG
>JAICWL010000009.1 GCA_025934835.1 Fimbriimonadaceae bacterium | reverse complement strand
TTCGTCACCATGTTCCTTTTCGGGCTAGGAATGGCTACGGACGGACGGTGGTACGGCTGGGCGGTGCTAGTCGGCAGCCTCGTCGTGCTCGTGTGGGGGCTGTCGGCCATCAGCAGCCAAGAAAAACTTGCGATGCTGTGCCGCAGGGCGGCGAGAGTTGGAGCGGTAGAACGCTTCGAGCGAGAGGATGCACCTGTCGCAGTACGCCGCGCTTACAATAAGCGCAAAGTGGACGACGACCCCGAAGAGGAGCTCCTAGGAATCATTTTCTGGGAGGCGGAGGAGCGATTTCTCGGGTGCCTTAGCAGATTCCTGGGCCGAGACGCAGAGTGGTTCGAGGTGCTGGACCGAGACGACGTCGTGATCACGGTCGAGGGACGGCCGGTGACCTTCGTCGAGAACGTTCTGACCGTCGACATCCAGGAGGCAGGCTCTTAGCATCCACCCGCCGGGACCGGCAGCACGGACTCGGCACGCGCGTCGCCACGCTTCACAACCTGGCGTTTTACGCACGGCTCATGCGGGAGATCCGCAAGGCGATCGAGCAAGGTACTTCGCCGGCGCTCGTCGAGCGCTACGCGAAGGCGTAAGCCGGGTTCTGATCGTTGGCGTGGCAGAAGTCTGGCAAACGATAAGCCGATCGGGCGTCACGGAGCAGAGTCGCAAGCTGCGGCCGCCGGATGCGGCGCCGAAGCAAAATTGGTGGAGGCGGGGAGAGTTGAACTCCCTTCCAAAACCGTCGGCCCTTCAGTTACCACGAGCGTCTCCCCTGTACTTTATCTCGCCGCTGCCCTCTGCCGGGGCCGCCTGGGCAGTCGGCCAGTTCGATTTATTTCGCCTGGCTCGCTACGAACAGAAGCTCGTCAGGCTATCCGGATTTAGTTAGGCCCGGATCGTCCCCTACCGGATCGGGAACGGCGGACCTCGTGGCGCTTAGGCCGCGAAGGCGTAGTTGTTATTCGCAGCTACTGTTTTTCTCGTTTTTAACGTGGCCAACGAGAATCCACGGCTCGCAACCGAAAGTCGAACCGGCCCTGTCGAACCCGTTCGCCCCCAATTGATCTACAGCTTACTACGTTCCGAAGAGCCCTTCGGTTCGATGGGCCTAGCTTGCCAACGGCAGGATCTTGCCGGTCGCGCGCTTGTGCCCGAATGTATCGAAGAAGATCATCCTCTTCGCTTCCTCGATCGTGGTCTCGCCGGCGAACACGCGGGCCACGGCGTCGTGCTGAATCGAACGCATGCCGCATTCGGCGCCGGCCGCTCGAAGCTCATCCATCGAAGCGCTCGAGGCGATCAAGTGGGCGACCTCTTCGGTGATCGGCAGAATCTCATGGACGGCCGCGCGGCCCGAAAAGCCCGTGTTGTAGCACTTCTGGCAGCCTCGAGCATGCCAAATCTTCTTCGGCGCCTCGTAACCCATCGAGTTCAGAAACTGTGTTTCGAGCACGGTGGGAGTCGCCTGCTCCTTGCAGTGCTGGCACAGCATTCGCAACAGGCGCTGGGCCACGACGCCGATCAGCGAAGTGCTGAGCATGTAGGCCGGAGCGCCCATGTCTAGCAGACGCGGGATGGCGCTCGCAGCGTCGTTGCAGTGCAGCGTGCTGAGCACGAGGTGCCCGGTGAGCGAGGCGCGGATGGCGGTTTTCACCGTCTCCTGGTCTCGAATCTCGCCTACCAGGATCACGTCCGGGTCCTGGCGCAAGATCGCTCGAAGTTGGGTGGCGAAGGTCAGACCTGTCTTCTCGTTTACCTGCGACTGGTTGATCCCGTGAATGTCGTATTCGATCGGGTCCTCGCAAGTCATGATGTTCGTGCCTTCGTTCTTGATCGCATTGATCGCGGCATACAGAGTCGTCGTCTTGCCGCTTCCGGTCGGGCCGGTTACCAAGACGATGCCGTACGGCTTTTCGATGAGCTGCTGGAACAGCCCCGCATTGTCCTCGCTGAATCCGATCTGCTCCATGCTCTTGAGAGCCGCGGAGCGGTCCAAAACTCGGCCCACCACGCGAGGGCCGTAGTGCGTGGGCAGAATGCTCAAACGCAAATCGACGTTCCTCGCCTTGGCGCGAACTTGGATTCGGCCGTCCTGAGGGAGCCTGTGCTCTGCGATGTCGAGATCGGCCATGATTTTGAACCGGGCTCCGACCATCGGTAGAAGCGAGGCAGGGATTTCGCGAACCTTCATCAGTCGTCCGTCTACGCGGTACCGAAGGTCTGCGCACTTGCCGCGCGGCTCGAGGTGAATGTCGCTGGCGCCCATTTCGATCGCGTCCATGATGATCTGGTTCACGAGACCGATGACTGGCCGGGTTTCCTCTTCGGAAATCGCGCCTCCAGTCTCAATGCCAACGTTGTCGCTGACCTCGTCCAATGCTCGGGAAACGAACGACTCGACGGCGTCGGCGAGCGAAGGGTCGTCGCCGTAGAGCTCATGGAGGCAGGAAGCCAAGAGCGCGTCGCTCACCTGCACGGGCAGCACACGCAAATGCGTGAGCCGGTGCACGGCGTCGATGACGGGCAGGTTGCCGGTCGAGCGCATCGCTAAAACGAGAGAACCGTCCTCGACCTTTACCGGCACCACGAGATTCGAAATGCAGAATTCCGGGTTTAGCGTACTGATGGCCTCGGGGGAAGGCGGGTCTCGCTTGAGATCCCACGTTTCCACGTCCTGCTGCTCCGCCAACGCGCCGGTGAGCTGACCTTCGGTCATGAAGCCGAGGTCGATGAGCACCTCTCCGAGTGCCTTTCCGGTCGACCGCTGACGATCGAGCGCCTTGCTCAATTGCTGATAGGTGAGCAGCCCCTGCTCGACGAGCAAATCTCCGAGTTTCTTACGCTGCATGTGTTTGCGTGTCTCCAAAAACCGAATCCCTAGTAGGTTTTCGGCAGGATCGCGCGAAAGGCCCAGTGTTTGTCCACAGAATGCAATAAGCCGCTGGGGTAAACCGTCCGGCGTGGCGCGTTTCGAGATCTCCGCCGATTACCTCAGGCGTTTCTTAATCGACCTGTTGAACACGCCGAGCCCGACCGGCGACACCGAATGGGCCGTGACGCTCGTCGAGCAGGAGCTCGCGGCGCTCGACGTACCCACGACGCGCACCACCAAAGGCGCGGTGCTCGCCCACCTCGAGGGGCTCAGTCCGAACAAACCGCGAGCGCTGTCGGCGCACGTGGATACCTTGGGCGCAGTGGTGCAGCAGATAAAGCCGAACGGCCGCCTCAAGCTCAAGGCGCTGAACGGGCTGAACTGGTCGAGCGTGGAAAGCGAGGGGGTGACGATCGCGGCGCAGTCGGGCAGGCACTTTACCGGGTCGCTAGTGCTCGTGAACGGCGCTACGCATGTGAACAAGGATGCCGGCGCCGCGCCCCGAAACCCGGACACGCTCGAAGTGCGCATCGACGAGCGTACGAGCAGCTCGGAAGAAACGCGCATGCTGGGCATAGAAGTAGGCGATTTCGTTTCATTCGATCCGCGTTGCGTCGTCAGCGAGTCCGGATTCATCCGGTCTCGGTTCCTCGACGACAAAGCTTGCGTGGCTTGCGCGGTCGCGGCGCTCAGATCGCTCAAGGAGGCCGGGGTCACTCCCGCTTACGACACGACCCTCCTCATCAGCAACTTCGAGGAGGTTGGCCACGGCGGCATGGACGGTCTGCCGGCGGCGCTCGCCGAACTCGTCATTCTCGACATGGCGTGCATCGGCGACGGCATCCAAGGGGACGAATTCCACTGCTCGGTGTGCATCGCCGACTCCACGGGGCCGTACAGCAAGGGGCTTACCGGTCGGCTGAGAGACGTTGCCGAGCGCAGGGGCATCGACCTCAAGCCGGACGTTTATCCGTACTACGGCTCGGACGGAAGCGCTTACTGGCGATCGGGCGGAAGCGCCGAGGTTGCGCTCATCGGGCCCGGGGTCGATACCTCGCATGGATACGAGCGCACGCACATCGACGCGCTGATCGATACGGCGGCCTTGGTTGCCGAGTACCTGGTAGGAGAATAGTTGTTCGTCGCGTTCGAGGGCCCGGAGGGCGGCGGCAAGAGCACCGCCATCGCTCGCCTGGCCGAGGCGCTCGCCGCGGATGGCATAGTCGCCGTCGTGACGCGAGAGCCGGGAGCCGGTTCGCTGGGCCAGGCCATACGGCAAATCCTACTTGCTCCGGGCGATCTCGATCCCAAAGCCGAGCTGATGCTGTTCCTCGCGGATCGGGCGAACAATATGGCCACGGTCATCCGGCCGGCGCTGGAACGAGGCGCCTGGGTGCTTTGCGATCGGCACGCCGATTCGACGGTGGTGTATCAGGGCATGGCGAGGGGGATGGACCCTGAGTTCATCGCCAGAGCGAACGTGTTTGCCACCGGGGGCGTGCGGCCGGACAAGGTGCTGCTTTTCGACTTGGAGCCGCGAATCGGCCTCGGGCGCATTCGTCACAAGGACCGGCTGGACGATATGCCGCTGGAATTCCACGAGCGCGTGCGGGCAGGGTTTCTGAAGCTCGCCGCGCTCGACCCGGGCCGGTGGGAGGTCGTGGACGCCTCGCAGGACCCCGAGACGGTATTTCGCCAAGTGCTCCGCGCTCTCGAGCTAGATCGAACCTAGAGTGCAAACCTCGCGTTATTCCATTGGACAGGCATAATTCACGGGCACACGTCATGATTCCCATTTTTCTGATCCTTCAATCCGGCTCGACAACTCCCGAAGCCGTTCTGGCGCGCTACGCCGCGTTCGCAAACGCTCACCCGGAGCTCGAGGTGCGGTACAGCGCAACGAGGGGCAAGAGCCGCGCCGAGGGGTTCGTCAGATTCCATCGAAATAAGCGGCTTTTGTTCGAATGCAATTACAAGGGGGACAAATACGTGCTTTCGGTGACGGAAGCCGGCGCGCGTGAATACGACGTGGCGACGAAGACCTACGATGAATATCCGTTCCCCGGGGTCATTGAGGTCAGCGGGTCGCACATCAGCGGCCTCCAAGGCGTGATTCCATCTTTCATGTTAAGCGCCGACTTGCGCCGGGCCGTGCCCTCAAAGGCAAAGTTCAAGCTCGATCCGCCGCCCGCCGGGGGTGGAGACCAGATCTCGTCGGACTTCCAGACGATGATGGGCAAGGGGCACGTGGACATCGTCGTGGATCCGACTGGCCGGATTCAGAAATGGCACTCCGTGAGCGAAGCGCAGATGGGCCCTAAGATCGAAAGCACGTGGACGTTCAGCGGATACAAGCCGAGCGCGAACTTGCCCCTGTCGGCTTTCGTGCGCGATCTGCCGCTGGGATTCACGCCTTACTCGATTCCCAGACTGCTCCCTTCGGTCGCCGTGGGACAGCCGGCGCCGAACGGAAAATGGATCGACCACGCCGGCAAATCCACCAACCTCAGCGCCGAAATCGCCGGCAGGCCCAAGCTGCTCGCCCTTCTGGGGTCGGACTGCGTGCCCAGCAGCCAGGCGCTAGCCTCGCTGGACGCGCTGCGAGCCAAGGTCGGCGTGGTGCGGCTGACGAATGCGACGACTCGGGCCGAAGCGGCCAAGCTGGGCAGCGATGCGCTGTTCGATCCGAATGGACGTTCATTCAAGCAGTTCGCCACGCCCGCCACGCCGATGTTCTTCCTGGTAGATCGAACGGGCAAGGTCGTGAACGCTTGGATGGGCTTCGATGCGGCCGATCCGAAAGCGTTCGAGGATCAAGTGTCCACGGCAGTCGACAAGCTCGCACCCGGTTCCAAGGACTAAACTGACGGTGTGGAACCGCCGAACGAGCCGGCTGGCCGTTTGCGCGTAGCTGAGATCTTCGCGAGCTTGCAAGGAGAAGGGATGTGGACGGGCATGCCCTCGTCGTTCGTGCGCGTCAGCGGCTGCAACCTCCGGTGCTCCTGGTGCGACACGCCTTATGCGAGCTGGAAGCCCGAAGGACCAATGCTCCAAACCGATGAGATCGTTCGGGCGATCGAGCCTCACGCTCTGCGGCACGTCGTGCTTACTGGCGGAGAGCCAATGCTTTTCGAGCCGATCGCTTCGCTTGCGGAGAGCCTGCGGTCTATCGGCAAGGTAATCACGATCGAAACGGCCGGCACCGTGGACCGAGACCTAGCTTGCGACCTAATGAGCATCAGCCCGAAGCTCGCAAGCTCGGCTCCGAGCGGGTCTTGGCGCGAGCGCCACGAGCGGACGAGGCTCGATCGAGAGCCGCTTCAAAGGCTCATCGATAAATATGAATATCAGCTCAAATTCGTCGTGACGGAGTCAATGGACGAGGACCTCGGGGAGATCGACGAGCTGCTGTCTGGGCTGAGCGGCATCGAGCCGAACCGCGTGTTCCTGATGCCGGAAGGGAGGGATTCCGAAACTCTGCGCCGGCGCGCGGCCATGCTCGTCGAGCCATGCCTCACGCGCAATTGGAGACTCACGATGCGCATGCAGATCGATCTATTCGGGGACACTAGGGGTACATGAGGCCGAAAATCTCGCTGTTGTGGCTCCTGCCTTGCCTGATCGCCCCAGCCGGCTGCTCGAACAAGAAAATCGTTCCGCTTCTGGGCAGGTGGGAAGGTGGCTTCACAGCCGAGCAGATTGCCGGGACGGAACCCAAGGACATTAAGCGCTTTGACCTGAAGGGGTACCTCATGCTTTACGCCACCGAATACAGGTTCAAAATGCACCTGGAAGGGGAGCAGGAAGCAGTCGACCTGAGCGGTTCGTGGGCCCCGAAAGGCGCGCAGGTGATCCTCTCGCCGAAAGACGAGTCGATCGACGATTACGGCGGCGCCGAGGTGCGGAACCCGAATAAGCGGTTCATTCCGATCCCGCTTGTCAAGCAGGCGTACTCGAGCCCGATCGTGCTGAACGTCGGGGCGGGCAACAAAAAGCTCTCAGGCCCGCTGTTTTCGATCGGGCAGCTCTCCGGACGCCACGAGTTCACCCGGTCTTAGCGAGAACCCTTCGCCGCAAGCTGGTCTTTCAGCAGACCCGGAACTGCCGCCAGAGCTTCGTCGATCTTCGATGCGTCCTTCGCGCCTGCTGTCGCGAATTCGGCGCGGCCACCGCCGCCTCCGCCAGCGATCTTGGCGACTTCGCGCAGAAGGTTGCCCGAATGCGCCCCCGCGTTGACCGCCTCCGGGCCGGCCTTGGCGATGAAAGTAACCCTGCCGTCTGCGGCAACAGCGGCGACGGCGACCAGATTAGGCTTTGATCCGGCAGCGCTATCGAGCTCGGAGGCCGCTATCTTCTGGTCCACTTCACCGAAGTTCTTGGCCCAAACGAGCGTGGACCCCACCTCGGCGAAATCGGCCCCGCTCCCCTGCGGCGTATCGGGCCCTCCGGACCGTACCGACGCGCGAAGGGCCGACTGCTCCGCCTTCTCGCGGCGCCGCGTCTCGTCTCGCAGCTGCTCCAGAGTCCTTTCTATGGCGGAGACCAGCTCCTTCGGGCTTGTCTTCAACCTTTCGGCGGCGTCGCGGATATGGCGAGCCTGATCCAAGGTCCAGTCGTAAGCAGCTTCGCCTGTGATCGCCTCGATGCGCCGCACGCCGCTTGCGGCACTGCTCTCGCTCGTGATCTTGAACAGGCCGATTTCACCGGTCGTGCGCACGTGTGTGCCGCCGCAAAGCTCCCGAGAGAAGCCGCCGACTTCCACCATGCGCACACGTTCGCCGTACTTCTCGCCGAACAGCGCCATAGCGCCCTTTGCCCGCGCCTCGTCGATCGGAATGTCCACGTAGGTGGAGACGGGGATGTTTTCCAGTACCCGCTCGTTGACGATGCGTTCGACACGCTCCAGCTCGTCCTTGGAAAGCGACTTGCCGTGCGTGAAATCGAACCGGAGATGATCGGGTCCGACGTACGATCCGGCCTGTGTGACATGCGTGCCGAGAACTTGACGCAGCGCCGCGTGGAGCAGGTGAGTGGCCGTGTGGTTGCGCATGATGCGGGTTCGTCGCGCCGATAGCACAGTGGCCGTTACCGTTTGCCCCAGGATGGCCTGGACGGGCATCTCGTCGGTCCGCTCGAGCTCCCCTTCATGCCAGAAAGTGCCGGCGGACTTCGTGGTGGTCGAAACCTTGATCGCGAAGCCGTCGCCCATCAACATGCCATGGTCGCCGATCTGCCCGCCGGATTCGGCATAGAAGGGAGTCTGATCGAGCGCCACGCGAAGCCGGGACGAGGAACCGGCGTCTCCGTCGGAAAGCAGAACGGCCCGCACGATGCGGCCCTCCGCCTGGGTGCACTCGTACCCAACGAACAGCGTCGAAGCCGGCGGATCGGGTACTGCCAGCTCCGCGCCGGAGTCTTCGAGCCCGCCGTACACGGTCTCGCGCTCCTGCCCCGCGCGCGACCTCCGTTGGGCTTCCTCCATCGCCAGCTCGTAGCCTTGCTCGTCGATGGAAATTCCTTGCTCTCCCGCGATCTCGCGCGTGACCTCGAGCGGAAATCCGTAAGTGTCGTACAGTCGAAAGGCCGTCTCACCGGAAAGCACTCCGCGCGAAGCCATATTTCCGAGCTCCGCCTGAAGCAGAGCCGAACCCGCGGCAAGCGTTCGGCGAAACAGCGACTCCTCGCTCTTCAAGGTCTCGACGATCGTGTCGCTGCGCTCGTTGAGCTCATGATAGTGGTGGCCCATGGCGTCCCTCACGCCTTCGAACACCTCGTGGAAGAAGGGCTTCTCGAACCCGAGCACCCGCTGGCCCTTCAGCACAGCGCGCCGGATGAGGCGGCGCAGGACGTAGCCGCGACCGCTGTTTCCGGGAAGGACGCCGTCCGCGATGCAAAAGCAGGCCGTTCGGATGTTGTCGGCGATGATCCGCGTGGCTACGGCCTGTGGATCCTCGGAGGCCCCGCTCTCTTGGGCCCTATCAGCCTCGCCCTTGTCGCCCATGCGACAGCGGAGGTCTTCGATCTTTCGGATAATGGGCTCAAAAGCGTCCGTCTCGTAAACCGACTTCTTGCCGGCGAGCACCGCCGCGGTGCGGTCGAGCCCCATACCGGTGTCGATCGACTGGAAGGGCAGCGCGGGCATCCCGTCCTTCTCGTATCCATCCTGCGGTTTGGCCGGGTTTCGCAGGCGGCCCTGCCAATCGTACTGAATGAAGACGTCGTTCCAAATCTCCAGCCAATTGCCCTTGGCGTCGTCCTGCAACCAGTCATCTCGGGTGTATCCGGCGCCGGGGGGCGGATCCTCCGATACCCAATAGAACATCTCGGAGTTCGGGCCGCAGGGGCCGGGCGGCCCCGAAGTAAGCGAGCCTGCGGGCCAGTAATTCGTGTCTTCACCGAGCCGAATGATCCGGGTTTCCGGCTCGATGCCGGCCTGCCGGAGCCACAGAGACCACTCGGTGAAGGCTTCCTCGTCGTCCTCGAAAATCGTGAAGGAAAGCTTGTTGGGCTCGAGTCCCAGCCACTCGGGCGAGGTGAGGAACTCCCAGGAGAAGGCGATCGCTTGCGCTTTGAAGTAATCGCCAAACGAGAAATTGCCGAGCATCTCGAAGAACGTGAGGTGAGTCAGGTCGCCCACGCTCTCGATGTCGCCCGTGCGAACGCACTTCTGGCAGTTTGTGACGCGCGGGCTCTCCGGCCTCGCGGTTCCCCGGAAATACGGCTTGAACTGCACCATCCCGGCGCCGTTGAACAGCAGAGACTCGTCGAGCCTGCCGGTCACGTCGTAGGGAATCAGCGAGCCCGAAGGCACGACCTTGTGTCCCTTCGATTCGAAGAAGCGCAGATATTTCTCTCGAAGCTCGCGCACCGTCATGTCAAATGAAAGCGTACCGGCTGGAGGAAACCGCGCGCGGCGAGGCCCAGGAACCCTCTCCGCCTCAAAAATCAGCCAAATTCAGCGCAAACCGACGGGCATCGGTAGGCGCGAGGGGTGGTTGTAGCGAAGTATTGCTGCATGCACATGCCGCACTCCATGCGCCCGAAGTCGTTGCGCGAATTGAAGAAGAATCGCAAGCCGGTGAGAAATGTCAACAAGGAGCATCAGGACTCGCTCACCGGCCTCGAGCGGGCCGCGCTCTTCATTACGGACCACGTTGGCACGATGGGCTTTTTTCTCGTCATCGTCGCATGGACCACGTTCTGGCTGGGATGGAACTTTCTTGCCCCGAAGTCGCTTCAGTTCGATCCGCCGATGTCGTTCGTTTTCTGGCTGTTCATCTCGAACATGATCCAGATCTTTCTTATGCCGCTGCTGATGGTGGGCCAGAATCTGCAGGGCCGCCACTCGGAGAAGCGTGCGGAGAGCGATTTCGAGGTCAACATCAAGGCCGAGATGGAGGTCGAGACGATTCTGCATCACTTGGAGCATCAGAACGCGATGATGTACGCCATGCTCGAGAAGCTGGGATGCGACGTGCAGCAGGTGCTCACCCAGGCGGCCGATGACGAGGCTCCGGCGGCTGCGACATAGGCCCGAAAGACCGGACCCAATAGCCGACGTCGATCCATCGGCCGTGCTTCCATCCAACGCGGGGCAAGGTTCCGGCGTACGTCATGCCGAACGCCTCGTGAAGCCGGACGCTGGCGGGATTGGGCTGCGCGATGCCCGCGATCACAGTGCGATTGCCCATCTTCTCCATGGCCGGGAACATCTCGCGGTATAGCGCCGCGCCTATCCCCTGCCCCTGGCGTTCGGGAGTCACATAAACGCCTACCTCACATGACCAGGAGTACGCTTCCCTTGCGCGCCATGCCCCGCACCGGGCGAAACCCACTACCGATTCGCAATCTTCGGCCACGATCCAAGGGTAGCGACCTTCGGCAGCCAAGAAGGAGCGCATCGCGTCCTCGATAGGCGTCGGCTCGTATCCGAAGTGCGCATCGCCGTTCAAGATCGCTTCGGCTTCGATGCCCACGATGGCGGCAAGGTCCTCTTTCGTAGCCGGGCGAACGATCATTCTTCTCATTGTGCCGTGCTTCCCGAGCGGCCGAGAAGACGAAGGTAGCCTTCGGACATGAAGGAGTCGAGCTGCGACGTGCTCGTCGTGGGCGGCGGGCTCGGAGGCTGCGCAGCGGCCATCGCAGCAGCGTCCCTGGGCTTGCGGGTGGTGATGACCGAGGAGACTCGCTGTATCGGCGGGCAGCTCACATCGCAGGCGACGCCACCGGACGAGCACCCGTGGATCGAGCAGTGCGGCTGCACCCGGCGGTATCGCAGGCTGCGCGAGCGAATCCGGTCACAGTACCGGCGCCAAACGGATCTGCTCCCAGCGTTCGCGCAGAATGTGCGCCTCAATCCGGGAGGCGGATGGGTAAGCGGGTTGTGCTGCGAGCCGCAGATCGCCCTGCACGCATTGCGCGAGATGGTCGAGATCGAAGGCGCGGAAGTGCGGCTGTGCAGGCGGCCCTTGGCCGCTCACTCGGACCACGACGTCGTGTCCACGGTTGTGTTCTCAGGGCCCCATGGCAGCGAGACCGTTCGAGCCAAGTTCGTTCTGGACGCCACTGAGCTGGGGGAGCTTCTGGAGCTTTCGGGTACGGAGTTTGTAACTGGCGCCGAGTCCCGCGCGGATACCGGCGAGCCGAACGCCTTGGACGGGCCGGCGGAGCCCTCGAGCGTCCAGGGCATCACTTGGGTGTTCGCCATGGCGCACGACGAAGGCTCTCACCGCGTGGTCGACAAGCCGGACGATTACGAGCGCTGGCGCGAGTATCGTCCTCCGTTTTGGCCCGGCCCGCTATTTTCGCTCGCGGACCTCGACCCAAAGACACTCGAAAGGCGTGACATGCCGCTGTTCGCGGGGGACTGGCGGTCGTGGTTTCGATATCGGCAGATACTCGATCCCGCGAAGTTCCAAAGCGGGCGAGGCGAGCACCCCGTGACTATCGTGAACTGGCCGATGAACGATTACTTCGTCCGGCCGCTGATCGATCGGGACGAGACGGCGCTAAGCGAGGCGCGAACCCTTTCTCTGAGCTTGCTGTACTGGCTCCAAACCGAGTGTCCGCGCCCGGATGGCGGCCAGGGTTACCCGGGTCTTTATTTGCGGCCCGATCTGACCGGCGCCGACGACGGTCTGGCGATGGCGCCTTACGTGCGGGAATCGCGCCGCATTCGAGCGCGGTTCACAGTGCTCGAGCAGCACGTGGCCGCCTATACCAATCCCGGCTCGGATCACGCGCCGACGTTCAAGGATTCGGTCGGCGTCGGGGCGTACCGGATCGATCTCCATCCCGATACGGGCGGCCACAACTACATCGATACCAGCACACTGCCTTTTCAGATCCCGCTTGGGGCGCTGATCCCTGTGCGGATGCGGAACCTCATCCCCGCTTGCAAGAACATCGGCACGACGCATATCACGAACGGCTGCTATCGCTTGCACCCCGTGGAGTGGAACATAGGGGAGGCCGCGGGGCTGCTGGCGGCGTTCTGCATCGGAAACTGCCGCGAGCCCGCGGAGGTTTACGAAACCGAGGCGCTCCTCGAGGAGTTTCAGGCCCTTCTCACGAGCCAAGGCGTCGAGCTCTCCTGGCCGCAACTTCGAGCGCTGTAGCTGCCGGCTCGTTCATATTGGTTGCCGTGCGCGCGCATTCCATTCGCCCTGCCGGCCCCGAAGAGCACGATCTCATCGTGCAGTTCGTCCGAGCCTATTACCAGGAGGATGGCATCCCATTCGATAGCGGCCGCGTAATTCCGGCGGTACAGCTCCTCCTGGAGAGCGGCGCGTTCGGAGGGTGCTGGATTTTGGAAACGGAGGGGCGGCCGATTGGCTATGCGATGGCGACCAAAGGGTTCGACATCGAGTTTGGGGGCATTCTGGCGGTGCTGACCGACCTGTATGTCGAACCGGACGCTCGGGGCCTGGGCTGCGGCGCAGCCTTGCTCGCGCGGGTCGAGCATGAGGCAACGAGCTGGGGCGCGCAGGCGATCGAGCTGACCCCGGAGCGCCACAACGCAGCGGCCAGGGTGTTCTACGAACGCAGCGGTTTTCGACATCTCGATCGCACCGCGATGTGGAAGCCGCTGCCCTGAGGTCTACGCGATCGGTCTAAAAGGGATGGCCGATAAATCTCAGAAGCCACCCGAACGCATCGCGCCCCCGAAGCCGAGACCCAAGCCGCCAAAGTCCGAGCCCCAAGCCGGCAAGCAGAAGCCCAAGGGGGTCGGCAAGACCGACGAAGACCAAGGGTCGGACTCGCCGCCCCTCGGCGGGCCTACGCCTGGGCAGTACTGAAGCGCATGTTCAGCAGCGTTCGGATCTGCACGAGCGTGAAGCCGATAAGGATCGAGCCCATCACCCAGGCAGCCGCTGTCGCGTAGCCGAACTTCAGGAACATGAACGCGTTCTGCCAAATGTCGAGCCCGATGGTGCGCGTCGAGTTGAGCGGCCCGCCTTGGGTCAGCACGAATATGTTCTCCATCGCCTTGAAGCCGGCGATCGAAACGCCTAGCAGATTGATGAGGATCAGCGGCTTTAGGCCGGGAAGCGTCACGTGGCGAATCTTCTGCCACCAGCTCGCGCCATCGATGTCGGCGGCCTCGTACCGCTCCGGCGAAATGCTCTTGAGCGCGGCCAAATAGAGAATCGAACCGGGGCCCGCGCCAGCCCAGATACCTGGAAGTACGACCGCGAACATCGCCAGCGACGGATTGCCGAGCCAGTCGTTCGCCACAGGCGCGGGAGCCTGCCCGAGGAAGGTCAGGATGGGGTTCAGAACATGTGTGATCACCGGGGCGATCATCGAGTTCAGGATTCCATCGGGCGATTTGTCGTAGAACTGCCGCCAGACGAGCGAAACGACGATCGAGGATGTCATCGCGGGCAGGTAGTAAATCGTTCGGAAGAACACCTTGCCTCGCGGGACCTCGTTTAGAGCGAGGGCCAGGAAAATCGGCAGGAAGAACCCGATGCCGAGGCTGAGCATCACGTACAGCAGCGAGTTCCACAGCGATTTGTAAAACACAGGCTGGCTGAACACGCCGATGAAGTTGTCGAGCCCGACCCAATGGGACGCGCCTGTGATTTTGTAATCCTGGAATGCGATCTCGAGGCCCTTGGCGAGCGGGTAGTACGCCCACACCAGAATGCTGAGCATTGCCGGGGCCAGGCATACGGCCATGAAGGCCCACAGCCGCCTGCGGTCGATTCCCGCGGGGAGATGCTCGTCCGTTGGGCCGCGCCGCGCCTGCCATCGACGCCAAAACCAAACGCCGCAGCCCGCGGCCAGCGCCAGGAGCGCGGCCAAAATCCCTTCCGCCCACTCCCGCTGGACGCGCAGAACGTCCGGCGGCGTATATCCGAGCAGCTTCTGGTCCATCTCGGCTTGGGCCCTGCGCAGGATCTGCATCGCCGGTGTGCTCGGCTCGAGTCTCGCCCGGTCGAGCAAATCGTCCATGACCGAATAGACCTGCTGGCAGTTCTTGCCGTAAGGCTCGGGATGACCTGTCTTGAACAGGCTCTCGTTGGCCTTCATGTACTCGGGGTCGACCTCGCCAAGCAGGTCGTCGTATCCGAACTTCTTGAGCCAAGTGGGATTTACGAGATTCCCGAGCCCTAGCTCGACCATCTTCTCGGTGTTCATCCGGGCCGCCTCGTCCCCCGCGAAGAACTTGATAAATCGCCAGCAGGCGTCGAGCTTCTTAGGGTCCTTCACAGACGAGCTGATCGCCCACATGCCCGCGTTCACCTCGTTTCGCTGGCCGGCGGGCCCAGCCGGCAATGCTGCCACGCCGATGAGCGATGGGGAAAGGTCGCTGTTGTTCAGCACGACGTCGTACGTGTAGCTGAGCCACATCGCCGTCTTCCCGAGCCGGATGTCGTTCGTCAGGTCTGTGGAGATTCCCGCGGCCGGGCCGACCAAGCCGCCGTCCGGGTTCTTCCACTTGTCCACGACGAGCCGCCGATAGAAGTCGACTGCTTTGGCGGCCTGAGGCGAAGCTATGACCGACTTCCAATTTCCGTTCTCGGCCGGCTGCGCCACCTCGCCTCCGGCTTCGTAGAGGAAGTTCTGCCAGTGGTAGCCCGGCGGCGAGGAGAACTCGAATCCGTATCGGTTGGGCGTGGTCAGCTTCTGTGCGTCTTCGTAGAATTCGGCCCAGGTTCGCGGAGGCCGCGTGGGATCGAGGCCCGCAGCGCGAAAGAAATCCTTGCGGTAGTAGAGCGCGATCGCCACTTGGAAAAACGGGATCGCGTAGATGTGCCCGTCGTAGCTTGTTAGCACCTTCATGACCGCCGGATTGATGCGCGCAGTGACGTTGCGGTCTTTGGCGATAAGGTCGTCCAGCGGGCGGCAGAACCCTTGCTCCAGGAACGTGTAGTACTGGCGGAAGTTCACATAGAACAGGTCCGGCGCGCTGTCGCCGGCCATGGACATCAGGAACATGCTATCGGCGTTGTCGCCAACCAGGTTCAGCCCGCCCGCATTGACGACGCGTACGTCGGGATTGCGCTTCTCGAACTCCTCGAATACCGCGCGGCGCACCTGATAGGTGGTCGAAGTGGATTCCTTCGGTGGGATGCCGTAGCCGACGCCCGCCATCATGCGGATCTGGAGGGGCTTCGTTTGGGCGCTGCAAAGCGTCCCGAGCGCGGCCAACGCGCCGAGCAGCACGCATCGAAAGGCGGATTGGGGTCCGATAGAAAACAGGACGCCCGATTCTACTCGGGCGTCACGGTCGATCTCGGCTTAGCTTGGGCGCACGAAGGTCCGGCTCTTCACCGGTCCGTTCGGCAGCCACGGGTCTGTCCGGATTTCCGGAGCGAACTCAAAGCCTCGGGACGAACATGCCCCGCACGGGTCCTGCGCGTAATGCGCTTTGAACACCGCGTCGGTTTCGATGAGCTCCCGGACGAGGCTCGCCTGCCACGAGTGCAGCACGCGCACCGCGTTGGTGCTTCCCGGCGCCTCGGCCCCTCGGCTAAAAGCCCTCACCGACTCGCCATAGCGGCCCAGGCACTGCAGCGCAGCGCCGGTCAGGGCGTGATAGCCCGGTTCGTACGGGTTCAACCGCGTGAGCGTCCGGATGGTCTCGAGCAGCTCCGAGTATTTCGAAGACTGCCAAAGCGCCGACGCCAATATCTCCAGAGCACCGACGTGCGTGGGATCCGTCGAAGTGACTGTGCGGGCTATATGAACTGAATCTTCAAATTGGCCGGCACGCAGTGCCGCCTCCGCTCGGTCTAGAAGCAGATTCAAATCCCGCAGCTTCATACTGCGGTCAATTCCACTCTTCGACCTGCGCGTATTGCGCGTCGTGCTCTCCATCGAGAGTGAGACGGCCCTCCATTTCCTTGTGTTCTGCATTAACAACCTCGTCGGACCGGTAAGGATCAGCGTAGCGCGAGCTATCCGTTTCCCGTCTCGGCATAATTGCTGGAGCGAGCCCTAAAAGTCTGCGGCATCGGTGAAATCTGGTGTTCTTGCGTGCCCAAATACGCCACACGCGCCCTAAATGCCAAAGGAAGGCGCGTTGCACCGTTCGGAGATCGCAGTCCGATTAATGCTGCGCTAGCGGCCATTTCATTCGCCCATCGAGTGCCGGATTCTTCGATAAAACCTGGTAGAAACGCCAGGCAATCCCCGGTTTTTCGCCGGCAAACGGCTCCTCCGATCGGCAGCCTAGACCGCACGCGGCGGACAAACTTGCGCATCGCATACTCGAGAGCGCTCTTGCCGACCGTCTCGATCACCTTCTGGTGGCGGATTGGCTCGAGCGTTACGATGCATCCGCTGTGGTTCGCGACGAACTGCTGGAACTCCTGTGGGGTCATCAGCCCTTCGACGTCGGCCCTGTCGTCGTACCGGGCCAGGGCCCGCGAGAGCTCCGCCCCGGCTACCCGAAAGCTTTCGACTGCGTCGAGGTCCAGCCCGCCGATGGCGCGGGTGGAAGCGGTCAACATCCCGAACGGCTCTTCGCGTGAAACGAGCGGCAGCACGAAGTAGCTTCCCGTGCGAGATTTGACCGCCGCGTGGGCCGGGCAGCGGTCGTCCAGCCGCACGTCCGGCATCAGCAGCTCCGGCGCCCCGACTTCGAGCCAGCCGCGCACGCCGGGGCCATGCGCAAAGCTCATCTCGTCGATCAGAAGCACTTCGGGGCCCTGTTGGGCCAGACAGAGCGGCTCGGCGCCGTCCAAGAGGTACACGCCTACGGCGTCTGCCCCCATGATCTCCTTAAGCTCGCTCGCGAACCTGGCCGAGAGGCTGGCCCTCGAATCCGCGCCGTCGGCCAACGAGGCCAAATCGTACAGCAGCTCCGATTGGCGAAGCTGACGCTCGATCCGATCTTTGGTAACAGCCTCGACGAGCATCGACGCCAGAATCTCGGACAGATCTTCGGTCAGCTTTTGGGCGGCCTCGAGCTTTTCGGGATCCTGATGGCCGAGCGAAATCATGCCCACGGGTCGGTTTTGGTGGAACAGCACGACGTTCGCGAACGCTCCCGGCTCATGGCGGAGCGCCTTGGCCGCGCGGTCGGCTTGTTCGCGGATGTCGGAGGCCGCACGCGCAAGGTTGATTTCGACGACGTACTCCGCAGTATCGGGCCGTGCGAAGCCGTGCGTGGAGCGCACCACCATCGTCGAGCCGTACTGGGCGAGCACGTACAGGGCGCACTTTTGCGCGCCGCACACCTCGGAAAGCCGCTCTGCGATGCTCACGAAGAGCTGCCCGGAAGTTGCGCCGCGGCATTCGAGCAGCGACGCAGATGCCCGGTCCTTGCGTGTCTTGCGTTCCAGCTCCTGGTAGGCATCCCGGAGGCTCCTGTACTTCTCACGAATATCGAGCATAGGGTCGAGCAGCGGCCCGGCGGATTCTGGGATGATCGCGGAATCGGCCGCGAGAATGGTTTGCACCGCGCCCTGGCTCGGCAGGACGAGACCGACCGCCAGCACGCCCGCCGCCTGCAACAGCAGTCCTACGCCGGGCAGCGGCTGACTCGCAAACAGAGCGAAAGATGCGAACAGCGCGGCTGTCGCGATCGGCGCGGTCAGGACCGCTTGGGAGCGATGGCGCAGGGCCGACAGCGCGCAAGGCAGCAACACCAGGAAACCTAGAGAATCGAGCCTGCCGATCGAGCCGACTAGCGTCGCGATCGCCATAGCGTCCGCACCGGCAAGCAACCCGGCGAATCCGGCATTTCTAAGTCCGCGCCGCTCCAGCAGCAAGCCTGCCGCTCCGACTGCCGCGATGATGAGCGAAACCGCGCCGGCTACGGGCGCCGAGGGAGACCCGGCCACGATCGAAAACCCGAAAATGGCGAGGCCCAAAGCCAGCCGCGTGATGAGCTCGAACATAAAGCGTTACTCGAAGATTCGGCAAGTTCGAGCCGAGTCAAGAGGCCAGGCTACTTTCGGTAAGTTTGCGGGTCCATTTGGCGGAGCTCCAGCGTCAGTGAAACCTCGTCGGCGTCGAGCGACTCTCGAAACGAAGTGCGCATCACTTCGTACATGGCGTCCGAAATCGACTTGCGAAGCTCCAAAGGGCGGCCCTCGAGAATCGACACCGTACAGTGAGCGATGCCTGGCGGCGCACCTTCTCCCATGCACCACACCGAGCGCAGCGTGTGATACGCCTTAAGCGAGGGAGAAGATATCGTTTCGAATCCGGCAAGTCGGCTCAGAAGCGCCTCGAGGATGTCCGGTATGTGCGCGTTCTCCGGAAGGTCCGCCGTCGTCTCTAAGTGGATGTGCGGCATACGACATTGTGCCCCGAATGCCGCTTAAAACCTAAGGCGAATCGAACGAGGGATCGACGAGCTGCACCGAGTGGCCGTCCGGATCGGTGAAGGTTGGGCAGCACAAGTCGCCGTCGCACCCGTTCGGACGAATGCCGAGCACCGCGAGCCGCAAGAGGTCGCCAGCGAGGTCTTCGGTATAAAACACGATCGGAGGTCCCGCTTGGCCGTACGCCGTGTCCGACTTGGCGGTGATGAACGGCGTCTGCCTCAGGAGAATCTCTACCGCGCCGGATTGGAGCCACGCAAACTGTCCGCCGCCCTGAATCGTGACCAGCGAGCAGCCGAAGCCGTCCTCGTAGAACTCGCGCGAACGCTCCACATCGCGCACGAATATTTCGATGTGCCCAAGTTTGATCGGCATCGCCTACCCGAGTTTTATTTCGGTAGGAGTTGCAGCGCGGCGTAGCATATTCCGCTCACCATGGCCGCCGCCGGAATGGTCAAGACCCAAGCCACCACCATATGCCCAGCGACTTGCCATCGGACTGCCGAGAGCCTTTTGGACGAGCCCACACCGAAGATGCTTCCCGCGATGCAGTGCGTGGTACTGACCGGCATGCCGAAATGGCTCGCCGTCAGGATCACCACCGCACCAGAGGTCTCGGCTGCAAACCCGTTCACCGGATCGAGGCGGATGATGCGGTTTCCCATCGTCTTGATGATCCGCCAACCGCCCGCCGACGTGCCGAGAGCCATGGCGGTCGCGCAGGCGAGCATGACCCACATGGGCACGTCCGGCGTGGGGACGATGCCCTCGCTGACCAGCGCGAGCGTGATGATTCCCATACTCTTCTGGGCGTCGTTTTGGCCGTGCGAAAACGCCATGGCAGCCGACGAAAGAACCTGAAGCGAGCGGAAATTCGCCGAAATTCGACCTGCGTGCTTCTTCGCAAAGAACAGCGCGATCAGCCCCATGAGGATGAATCCCAAGACAAACCCCGCCACAGGGGAGAGAATGAGCGGCAGGATCACCTTCGTCCAGAGCCCGGTCCAGTTGATCGCGTGGATGCCCCCGCCCACGATGCCTGCGCCGCAAAGGCCGCCGATCAACGCATGCGACGAACTGCTAGGTATGCCGAATTTCCACGTGACGAGGTTCCAGACGATCGCGCCCAATACCGCCGCGAGAACCAACGTCTGGGGAACGTGGTCATGCACCAGAATCCCGGAAGCGATGGTTTTGGCGACCCTGGTCGCTACGATCGCGCCGACGAAATTCAGACCTGCTGACATCAGGATTGCGGCGAACGGGGCCAGCACTCTGGTCGAGACAACAGTCGCGATCGCATTCGCTGTGTCGTGAAAGCCGTTGATGTAGTCGAAAACTAGCGCGATGACGATGACCAGAACGAGTAGCACGCTCACGCTAGGCATATTTGACCATGACGGTGCCAATAATCGCGGCGATGTCTTCGCATTTGTCGACAGCGGCTTCGATCCGGTCGAACACCTCTTTCCACTTCATGACCGAGAGCGGATCGGCGTTCGGCTCGTCGAATAGGTGCCCGAGGGCGGTCCGGAAGATCTTGTCGCTCTCGTTCTCGATCGTGTGGATCTCCGTCAGCATGTCGCGGAGCGAGGAGGAGCGGTGGAAGCCGTTCTGGAGCTCCGCAACGGCGCGATGCACGACTTCGGTCGCTCGAACCAGGGAATCGGCGAGATCGGGAAGCTCGGGGCGCGGCGCCTCCAAGCGGTAGAGCGAAACCCGTGAAGCGACGGCCTCGATCGCGTCGGTGATGTCGTCCAAAGTCTGCGAGAGCGACCGCAGGTCCTCTTTGTCGATCGGCGTGATGAAGGTGACGGTGACCTTGTTCTGCAGCTCGTGGGTGAGGTCGTCTCCCTCGTGCTCCAAGTCTTCGAGCTTGATCCGATGGGTCTCGCGCTGGGAGAAATCTTTGACCAGCGCATCGAACTCGCGCGCCGACCTGAGCGCCACCTCCGCCTGAGATTGCAATAGCTTGTAGAAACTGAGGTCCTTTCCGATCTTGAGCTGCACGTGCTTCTCCTGAAGGGCCCCTTCTGCGCCGCCATCGTACGCCGAGGGCGCTAACGTTATACCAGCGTTGCCCGGCGTCCGACGCCCAAACTGGAAAACTGAATCGCTAATTCAGCGTGACTCGCACGAACGCCATTTTGGAACCCGACGGAAGCTGCAAGAGCGATACAACTTTGAGGTCTTGCGAAATTTCGTCGTCCACCGCGGTAACCGTCGGGGCGTCCTCGAAGTACGTCTGCAAGAGCAGATCGCGCTTGGTTTTGAGCTGGCCGAGCGCGGCCTTCGCGTCCTTCTGAACCTCGTACCGGGCGTCCCCTATCGAGCACATCCGAGAATCGTGTGAGGCGACCACCCCGCACTTCGACAACCCGGCCATGAACGCCTTGAGCCCGGCGACTGGCACAAACACCAGCACGCCATCCTTCTCCGATTCGTCCTTGCCTGAAACGAGCGAGTAGCTTCGGAGCTTGCCATGCGTTTGCGCTGTGAGGGCCTTCAGCTTGGCGGCAGCGGCAGACGGATCCTCGACGCTCAGCTCGACCAACTCCAGATGCACGCCGGCGGCTCCGGGGACGGGCGGCAGCACCGGAGTCGTGCCCCCTTGCTGGCCCATCGGGCGGAGGAATAATGGGCTGCTAAGGGCGATCTTGCCTTTGAGCGCCTTCGGCGGCTTGCGCTGCTTCTCAGATGCGAAAAACACCGGCAGGCTCCCGGGCTTGATCTCGCCCCCTTTGCTGGGCTTGGCAGCGGGATGCTTGGCGGGGGCGGCCGCCATCGGGATGGGACGCCACCTCGGCGGCTCGGCAGGAGCGGAGGCCGGCGCCGGCGCGATAAGCTTGGCTTGCGGGGCCGGTGCCGGAGCGTGCAGCGATAAGACGGTCACAAGCGTCCCGACTCCCACGCCGACGACGCCCCAGAGAGCCGGATGCCCCCAGATTCTCGCGCCGCGCCGACGGGGCGGCGCGAGCGCCAGGCCCCTTTTGTTCGAAACGTCGAGTCCCAGCTTATCGCCCATGTTCCAACCTTACGTCTATATTTTCGGCTCGTCGCTTAGCTCGAGCTCACTGTCCAGACCTGTTGCAGCTCGGTTTGCTCGCCAGGCTGCAGGGTGACCGGCTTGCCATAGAGGCAGAGGTTTGCCTGCGCTCTGCCCGGATAGTAGTCCAGAAGCGCCTTGCCCACCGTTCCGACCGGGAAGCTCTGACGCACGGTCAAGCCCGGCTCGCGGATCTCCCACCAGCGCTTGGGCGCCTGATCCCCTTCGAAGAATCGGTCGAACTGATGGCCCGACAGGGCCACTTTGTCTCCTGAGTCGAGAGCGACCATCGAATCGCCGGCGGGAAGCGCGATCTCGGGATGCGAGCGTAGGGTCACCGGTATCGGTTTGTCGCCCAAATTCTTGACGGATGTGCTCATGTGGAGCCCGTCCGAATCCAGCCAGAGGTTCTTCGTAATCTCGAGACCGTTCGCGGTCCGCCCGGTAAGGGTCAGCCGGCCACCTTCCATTGCGCCGGTGTACTTTTCGGACCAGCCCGGCGAGCGGTACGCCTCACCCGTATATTCCTCGTAGCCGGCTTCCTGCGGCGCCTCGCCGCCTACCGGATCCCGCAGAATGTTCCTTCCGGTTCTCTTATCGAGCACACGAAGGATCCGTGCGCCCGAGTTCGGAAGCACGTCGACATGCAGCCGCTCGTCGTCCAGGCTCAGCACCGGGATTCCGCTCGGCGTCTGCCCGATCCGCTGGAGAAACGAGTCGGTCGAGCCCCCTTCGCTTACCTGCCCGATGCCGTATCGGCGCAGATCTTCGGCCAACCGCGCGCCCAACTCCTTGCGCTTGTCGTCCAAGAACGGCTTGTACTGGCCACCGCTCACTTCGTATTTCCATGGAAGCTGCATAAGTTGCACGTATTCGAGCGCAATGCGCGCCCGGCGAACTTCGTCGTGGGCCGAAGCATCCGCTTCGGTCGCCTTCGCAGCCTCGTCGAAAAGGGCGAGCCCCTTTGCGATCAAATCGGGCGCGAGGTACTTGGCGTTGGGCTGGTCGTAGATGTACGCGTGGAGGTCCCTTTTGCGCGGGCCCTCGTGGAGCTGCGTGAGCCACTTGGAAATGTAGGGCGCGCCGCGACCATACACGCCGTTCACGTAGTCCGCGATGATCGGCTTGGCCGGGCGATCCGGATTCCACATCAGCTTCGCCAGAAGGTACGCCTTGAGCTCGGACATCTCGCCGCCTCCTCCGGGGCTGTAGTCGCCCTCGTAGAACAACCCTACGACACCGGAATCTCGGAACAGCTTCGGGTCCGCTGAGAGCTCGTCCAGGTCCGGAAGTGGCTGCAGGTAATTGGCGAAATTCGTGCTGTAGGCCCAAATGTAAAGCTGGCCGGTGATTTTCGCCCAGTCCTTTAGGTTCTTGAGCGGCGAAGCGTTCGCCTCGCAGCCGTCCATGGGATGCGACACGCAAGCTCCGATCGGTGCGATGCGGATTCGCACGTTCTTATGGGGCCGAACGTGCAGGGGCGGCTTCTCGCTCCACTGATACGCCAGCGTGTCGATCAAAACGTTCGGATATTTCTTGCCGACTTCGTCGGCCACGGCGTTCACAAAGCGCAGAAGGACCCCGCTCGGAGCACCCTCCTCTTTTTCGACCGCCTTGCAGTTGTCGCATTGGCAGTGGTAATCGGTGTCGTTCTGCGAGACTGAGAAGATGGTGGCTTTGGGGTTCTCTACGATCCATTTCTCGACGCCCTCGATCACCTTCTGCAGCACTTCGGGGTTCGTCAGGCAGAGTTGCGCATATCCGCTTTGGCGCTTCCCGTCGACCATCGAAAACCACTCGGGATGCGTGGAGAAGTACTTCTCGGGCGGCACAAGCTCCGAGAACGTATGAACGAACCTGCCGTACGAAACCTTGCCGCCGACGCTCTCGTCCAGGTGCATCGAGTTGCCGTTCAGCCGGTTGCGCGCAGCCCAATCCTTATCGAACGCTTCGGTGTAGAACGGCTCGCGGTATTCGAACGCGGGAGCCTCTTTGCGGTGCAGCTCGGGCAGCCGAATGGTCGACCGCTTGGGGATCTTCGCGACGCGGGTGTTGTACCAACGGCAGCCCAGATCGTCCTCCAGCAAGGAGTAGCAGCCGTACATGACGCCTCGCTCCGCGCCGCCAAGGATGCTGAGCCCCCCGCCTTGCGCGTCGAGCGAGAACCCTTCCGGGGGCAAATCCGGGACAATGTCGAGCCAAATCTCGTTCGGCCCGGGACCGGTAGCCTCTCGAATCTGCAAGGTTGCTCCGGACATCTCGCGAAGCGTCGATTGCAGCTCCTGGGCTCCGTGCCGAACGGCGGGCGGAGCATCCGCGCGAGTGGCGATGCTCCAGTTGGACCGTCCGTGGTTGACCAGCGTGAGCGAGCCAGGCCGAGAAGGCGAGAGGATCATGAGCGCCGCTAGGAAAAGTACCGACATCAATCCATTTTAGGCGCACGCGAAAAAAAGGGTCCGCGCCTCTCGCAGACGCAGACCCGAATTCTTGCTTCTCGTCGTATTCGCGGCTCGCTTGGAGCTCGCTTGTTAATATTGTTTTCGGCCGCCCCCGCACATTCCTCAGGGGCATATTGCGGCAATACTTGGCAGGGGAGCGGGCGGGGCATGAATAGCAGCGATGGGTTCGTAGAGGTGTATGTTCCGGGGAAGCCTATGCTGGTGCTTCTGCACGGCACGGGCGGCAACGAGCGCGAATTCCTGGAGTTCGGAAAGATGCTGATGCCCGGGGCCGGCTTCCTGTCGCTTCTCGGCAAGGAGATCGAGGGTGGCGGCGTCACGCGGTGGTTTCAGCGGCGTGCCGAGGGTGTGTTCGACATGGAAAACCTTCTCTTCCGGGCACGCGAACTCGCCGATTACGTCGTTTCGCGCTTACCGGCCGCCACTCGCATAGGCGTCGGATTTTCGAACGGCGCCAACATGGCGAGCACGGCGATGCTTCTTCGGCCAGAGGCCTTCGCAGGCGTGGCGCTGTTTTCGCCGATGGTTGCCTACGAGCCAGATCCGATGCCGAACCTGGAAGGCAAGCCCGTGCTGATCGTATCCGGCCAGCGCGACATGATGGTGCCGGTCGAGAACGCGGAGCGGCTTGCCCGCCTTTTCCAGGCGGCGAAAGCCGACGTCAATTTCGTGCTGCACCCAGGCGGCCACAACCCAACGCCGGACACGGTCCGCCTAGCCGCAACCTGGCTGAGCGACCACTTCGGCTCGGGCGCGTCGCAGGTTTAGGTTCCAACCGCTAGTGTCACAATAAGGGCCATATGGCAGGGCATTCCAAGTGGAAGAACATCCGCATCCGCAAGGGGAAGCAGGATGCGATCCGCGGACAGCTTTTTACGAAAATCAGCCGCGAGATCATCGTCGCTGCGAAGGAGGGAGGCGGCGACCCGGGAATGAACCCACGCCTGCGCGTGGCGGTAGAGAAGGCCCGCGAAGCGTCGATGCCAGTCGAGAACATAAAGCGGGCGATCGATCGGGGCACGGGCGCCATCGAGGGCGCTTCCTACGAAGAGATCGTATACGAAGGGTACGGGCCCGGAGGGTCTGCGGTCATCGTGGAGTGCTACTCGGAGAACAGAAATCGCACCGTATCAGAAGTTCGGCACGCCTTCTCCAAGTCGGGAGGAAACCTCGCTGAGAACGGCTCAGTCTCCTGGCAGTTCAAGCACGTCGGCCAGATCGTCGTCGACCGCGAAGGGGTGGACGAGGACCAGTTCACGCTCGACGCGCTGGAAGCGGGGGCCGAAGACGTGATCTCCGACGAAGACGGCTTCACGGCCGTTACCGCCATACCCGACCTTCATAGGGCGAGCCAACATCTCGAAAAGGCCGGGTACAAAGCCACCGATATCGGCCTCACCTATCTGGCGACCAACAAGACGGAGCTGACTCCGGAAGATCAGCCGAAGCTCATGAGGCTGCTCGAAGTGCTCGAAGACCTCGACGACGTGCAGGAAACTTACGTCAATGTGGACATAACGGAGGACATGCTCCAGGAGGCGTGATCGCCAAATCCCGCGTGCCCGTGGTCACGATCCTGCTGATCGCGGTTAACCTCCTCGCCGCGTTTTGGATCGCTTTGGAGGAGCCGTCCGTGCGCGGCTATCCGGAGGCGATCTACCAACTCGGCTTTCGCACCGATGCGCCGAGCCTCGGCACCGCCTTCACCAGTCTGTTCCTGCACGCGAACATCTTTCATCTGCTCGGAAACATGGTCTTCCTGGCGGCGGTGGGCGCCGCGGTCGAGCTCGCCACCGGCGCGTTCAGGTTCAGCGCCGTTTACTTCGTGAGCGGGCTCGCAGGTGTGGCGACTTACTATCTCGTAACCGGGCATTCGGGCTCGCATGTGCCGCTCGTCGGGGCCAGCGGGTGCATCGCCGGCTGCGCAGGCTACTACAGCGTGCGGTACATCGGGCTCAAGGTGCCGATCGCGCCGAACCGAGGGGTTTCGGTGGCCGCCGTCACCGGCGCGTGGCTCGTGCTGCAGATCGTTGGTGCGTTCGTCAAGCTCGGAGACACGGGAGGGACCTCGTTCTGGGCGCATATCGGCGGATTCGGCGCGGGGATCGTGCTCAGCGTGCTGTTTCGCGCGCCCGATTTGGGTCATGCCAAGCTTGGACATGAGGTGCTGGAGCGCATGAACCTTCGAGGTCCGGCCGCGGTGGTGTACGCCGCTCGCCAACACCTCGAGAAGCACCCGTCGGACCCGATGGCGCTCCGGGAGCTGGCGAACGCCTACTCGCTTCTCGACGATCCCAAGTCGGAGACACAGGCACTTTTCCAGCTTCTGAATGTGGCGCCCGATGAAGAGGCTGCTCCTATATTGAGCCGGCTGTGCGAACTGGGCAGCGCGGGAGTGCTGATCCCCTCCAAGCGGATGCAGTACGCGGAAAAGCTCAAAACCGACGAGCCAGAGCTAGCCAAAGCACTGCTGCGGAGCGTGGTGAATGGCCCGGAGGACGTGGGCACACCGGACGCGATGCTAGCCCTCGCCGCTCTCGAGCGAAGCGACTCGCCCGAGCGGGCCGAAGCGATATTGAGCGACCTGCAGCGCAGGTACCCCTTACATGCGGCCGTCGAGCTCGCGAGGAAGCGCGGTTGGGTCGCTTAAAATACCAGTGGCGCGCCGCGCGCCCGAATGTGGTGAGCGGGCTGCTCTACGCCATCGTGCGCGCGCTCGGCTCGGTTCTGCGTCTGGAGATCCGCAACGAGCAAGCGCTCGATCATTGCATCGTTTGCGGCTGGCACGGCCGCTCGCTGATCTTCGGCAATCACTTTCGAAACCGGGGGTATTGGGTCGTCATCAGTCATTCGAACGATGGCGAGATTCAGAACCGGATCTTTCAGAAGCTCGGCTATCGCACGATTCGGGGCAGCACGGGCCGTGGAGGCGCCAGGGCCGCGATCGAGGCGATCCGTGTCCTTCGAGCGGGCGGCACGATGGCAATGACCCCGGATGGGCCACGGGGACCGAGCGGAGTGGTTCAAGGCGGGGTAATGCTTATGGCCGCGCGATCCGGCGCCGCGCTGGTGCCCGTAGGCATCTCGGCAAGGCCCCGAACACTCGCCAAGTCGTGGGACCGATATCTGATTCCGTGGCCATTTGCCAAGGGGCTGATGATCTTCGGCGAGCCGATTCATCTGGATGCCGACGCGGACGAAGCTGCGATCGAGCAGAAGCGCCTAGAGCTCGAGCGGAGAATGCACGAGCTCCAGAAAGACGCAGATCGATGCCTGGGGCTGTAAGTCGCTCTTTAGGACCGAGTCCCAGCTACGGCGGCCAATTTCCGCGGGAGATCACCGGTCCACGGGGCAGCTGAACGGGATCCTAATGTCGTGTGTCTCTACCCAGCCAGGCCCTCGGTCTGTCTCAAAAAACGCGGACAGGACCACGTAGGACTGACTCGAATCGGTCTGAGCATTCGCGAGGAAGCTGTCCGCTTCGTTTTCACTCGGAAATAGCGACGTGCGGTACATCCCATAGAAGTTTTGAGCGCTGTTGAACTGCTCGTCCTTGCTCATGTCGGTGAAGCGCATAAGATGGTCCTTCGACCATTGACCATACCGGCCTGTGTCCTCGCCTCTGAGCGTATCCAAGAAAGCAGCCGACTGAGACGTGTACCGTTCTCGCGCGGCTTTGCACTTGTCCAGCATATATGTTTCGACTTGTGCCGACCATGAAAGCCTTTCAAGGGCGCTTGGATGGTCTTCTGGAAACACTAGAGTCAATTTGCGCTCGTTTCGCTGCGCCGCCATCATGGCTTGCGGGCTCGCAACCGGAGTCTTCATCTGAGTGTCTCGAGAAACGACGCCGGACACTTCTTTCATGGTAGGGCCCCTGGCCTCCAGCACCAAATCGGCGCGCTTGCTTCCCAGCCGCTCGCTGAGGACCGTGCGTACTCCGAGCTGCATTTTAAGGTCCGGGTTCGCGGCCGAGCGGGTCGTGAGCCCGTCCTCCCCCGATTCGGCGATCATCTTTCGCACGGTTTGCTCGTCTTCTTTGGGAAGTTCGGATAACTTCACGAGGTGCTTCGGGCTGGCGAGCGCCGCGGCGCAGTCCTTTAGCACCTGGCACTGCTTTTCGGAATCTCTGAGCCCAAACGCGTTCTCCGGGAAGATCAGCAGAAAATCCTTGAAGGGCACGACCACGTACCCTTTCGAAGTCAATTCCTGGATCTGCTTGTCCGAAAGCTGCTCGAACGTTTCTTCGTCTTCCGAGACCTTCGCGGTTGTGGCGAACACGACCGGCTGTGTGGTGGCCGAAGGCTGTTGGACTTCTTGGGTGGAAATAACGGGAGGAATGAGCATAACTAAAATGGTCTTTCTTGAGATGGTCCGGAATAGAGCGTCGCCCAGTCGCGGTTCCGACCATATACCGTTGTACCGTTTCGCCACGACTCGGAGCCCGTTTCGGTGTGGGAGATCATCTTCACCCACGCCTGCTGGCCGGTCTGTGTGAACTGGACGGTGATGTCGTAGTGCTTCGTTATTCCTGGGCCAGAAATAGGATCAAATTTCGAAGACCATGGCGGACCTGCGGGGCTGCCCGAAATAACCTGTCGAACGGCGAAGTCTCCTACGAACTCGTGCGAATCGGTATCGGAGACCGCCGTGTAAACGGATGTTTCTTGCGTGAAATCTCCCGCGTCTTGCACATAGGACGATAGGAGCGTCCACGAGCACCAGGAGCTTGCGGCGACTGGGCCCGCTAGTACCAACACAAAAGCGATTTTTGATTTACCTACGATGCCGAGCATAGCCGAGCATGACGGCGATTCAGATCAGACGTCAATTCCCTTGCGGGGGGCAGAATGTTGCGCGAATTGGAGCAAGTAATGGCGAATTCGTCAGCTGGCGCCACGCCCAGTTCGCAAGAATCCATTCGAACTTCAACCAGGGCTGACCGCGTCCGGGCACGAAAATCCGCCTGAAAAAACTTCAAAGCACTTGTCATTTTCCGGAATCCGGGCTATGATAAATCCATTAATCACTGCTGATTAAAGGTTTTATCGGATGAAGAAGTCCTACGATGCCGCTCACGACCCGGCGCAAGTGCGGGGGGCAGGGTAGCCGTCTCATGGCTGTGACTCTGCGCGAGGTGGCTCAAGCGGCCGGCGTTTCCACGGCGGCGGTTTCCAAGGTGCTTCACGGCAGGGGCGGCAGCGTGCGCGTGAGCGAAGAGCGCGCAGTCCAAATTCGAAAGATCGCCGAGAACCTGGAGTACCGGCCGAACGCGGTGGCCCGCAACTTGAGGTCGAGCCGAACGCACACCGTGGGGCTGATCTTCGAGAATTTTTGGAATATCTCCGGTGGCCCGCTTTACTATCTGCACCTACTGGACGGCATCGCCTCGCCACTGTTTCGTAGCCACTATCGGCTGACGATCCTGCCGGAAATCGCCCAGGACGATATCCTCGCCTCGCTCGGCGACGGCCAGCTCGAAGGTGTGATTTGGTGCAAGCTGCCCCGAGACCCCGAAACGATCGACCAAATCGGGCGCTGCCCCATTCCGATCGTCGCCATGAGCACGCCGCCGACTGCCGAGCCATCGAGCGCGGTGTTCGTGAGCTGCGACAACGAAGGGGGCGCCGAGCTCGCAGTCGAGCACCTGTGGTCCCTTGGTCACCGCAAAATCCTGTTTTTGCGCGAGAGCGAGGAAAGCAGCACGCCGGACTGCGTTGCCCGCATGGACGGCCTCGCCAGAGCGCTTTCCAGGCGCGGATCGAGACTCGATCCCGAGGACGTGGCCACCTGGAGCTGGGGGCTTTCCGAGTTTGGGTCGTGGTGGGATTCCACCCCTCCTCACACGGCCGTGCTCTGCTGGAGCGAGAGCGCCGCAGGGCGCCTACTAAGTCAGGCGAGGGCCCACGGCGTGGACGTGCCGGGAAGGCTCAGCGTCGTTGGATTCGACTCCACTCAGTACTGCGAGACCACGACTCCGACGCTGACCGCCGTCAAGCAGCCGATTTTCGACATGGCTCGCCATGCGAGCGAAACTCTACTATCAATGATTCGGGGCAATCGCCCCAAATATCAAGCGACTACATTCCCCTGCACGCTCGACGTGCGGGGCTCGACCGCTCCCCCTTCCGCGCGGGAAGAGGAGAAATCATGAACAAGAACAGGGCATTTACCCTTATCGAGCTTCTCGTCGTTATCGCGATCATCGCCATTTTGGCGGCGATCCTTTTCCCCGTCTTCGCCCAGGCGAAGCTCTCCGCAAAGAAGGCCGCATGCCTCAGCAACGCAAAGCAGGCCACTCTCGGGGCAATCATGTACGCCAACGATTCGGACGACATGTTCCCGCTCTCCGAGTACGGCGACGACTGGAGCCCCCAGACGCCGCATATCACCTGGACCACTACGATATTCCCGTACGTCAAGAGCGGGGATCAAGCTGTGGACCCGGTTGCGGGCAACACCGTCTCGGTCGGCAAAGATGGCATCTTCAAGGACCCGGCGGCTCCGTCGGTCAACTTGCAGGATGTGACGGTCGAGGGTTACTACTTCGGCGTCAACCGGCTGATCTGCGCCGCGGACTACAATGGCGGCGAGTCGTGGTTCGACGGCGCTGGCCAGGTCGTGCCCTCGCTGACCAGCACGCAACTCGACAGCCCTGCCGACAAAGTGCTGATGGCGACCAAGGGCCTGAACTCGATGTCCTCCGGCAACACGTGGAATTACCCGTGGATCGTGGACTGGCAGTTCCAGTACATCGACTCCATCGCCAGCACGCCGGGCGATGCCAGCACCGTGTACCGCGACGGCGACACAACCTGGGATCCCAATTCCCCGCTGTACTCGCCGTGGTACGACACCGATTGCACGCCGGGAATCTCCGACGGCAAGTGGGAGTGCGCCGCGCACCCGCGCTATCGGTACATGCACAACGCGGTGTTCACATTCGTCGATGGCCACACGAAGGCGCTTCCCAGAGGCGGCCTCAAGTGGTTCAAGAACATCTACGTGCAGAGAGGCGATCTGCCTTCGAGCAACTGGACCTACGGCTGGTACTACCCAGGCGAGCCGTACTAGACGCTCCGCGCCCGCCTGCTGCCCAAGCAGGCGGGCCACTCTGATATGACAAACGGAGTTGACCCCATGAACGACGTTCGAACTCGGCGGACAGGCTGGTGCTGCGCTCTCGCCGCTTGCGCGCTGGTGGCGCTCGCGATGGGTTGCAGCGACGACAACAGGACTCCCACCAAGGCAGAAAGCCAAGCGGCCAACGCCAAGCGGATGGATTACATCGACAAGATGAACATCCCCGATTCTCAGAAAGCTATGATGAAGTCGCATCTGGGCGGCCCGGCGGTGACCTCACCTATGGACGCCGCGCGAAACCGGGCGGCCGGCGGCGCAGCGCGACCAGGGCCCTAGCTCGCCGCGCTTGGGGCGGGCGTATCTGCCCGCTCTCAACCTATTCCCGCTATGCTTGCTACAATCTGTTCCGCACTGCTGCTTGCCACATCTCAAAGCCCGCTCGCGCCGCTTCACCTTCGGGGCACGAAGTTCGTCGACGCGCGGGGGCATGAAGTCATCCTTCGAGGCGTCAACCTTGGCGGCTGGCTCGTCGAAGAGCCTTGGATGACTCCATTCGCGACCTCACCCACAAAGGGAGGGCCCGAGGTCGTCCGGGACCACGTGACGCTTTGGGCCGCCGTCGAGCGCAAAGTGGGCCACGACGGGATGCTGCGCGTCCGCAACGCTTACCGCGACAACTGGATCACGGACGAGGATTTCGGGCGCATCCGCGCCGCCGGCTTCAACCATGTGCGCATTCCGTTCATTTGGAGCCTTCTCGACGAAAAGGGCGGCATGCAGAGGCTCCAGTGGGCCGTCGACTCGGCGGCGAAGCATGGGCTGTATTCCGTGCTGGATATGCACGGGCTGCCAGGCGGGCAGAGCGTCGAAGATCACACGGGCGAATCGGGAAGGAACCATCTATGGACCGATCCGGCCAACAAAGCCTTGGCAGAAAAGTGCTGGGCAAAGCTTGCGAAGCACTTCGCGGGAAACCCCGATGTGGCCGCGTTCGATCTGATCAATGAGCCGATGGGCGTGCCGAACCTGGGCACTCTGTACATCGTGTTCGACCGGCTTGTGAGAGCTGTCCACAAGGTAGCCCCTGGCCGAATCGTGTTGATCGAAGACGGCTACAAGGGGTTCGATACGACGCCAGACCCGCGCGCGATGGCCTGGGAGCCTGCGGCCTTCTCTCTGCACTTCTACAATTTCGACGCGAAGACGGAGCAGGATCACGGCAAGGCGCTTCTAGCGCAGCTTCCCGCGCTCGAAAAGATTCAGCGGGAGCGCAATGCGCCGGTGTACGCGGGGGAGTTCAACGTCGAGCCGCACGGCACCCCGGCCGCGACTCTCGACATGATCAAGGGTTTCGAAGGCGCCGGCTGGTCCTGGGCCATGTGGACGTTCAAGACGATGGCGCCCGGTGGCCCGATGGGCCAATGGGGGCTGTACCGAGCGGACGGCCCTGCCGTGACGCTCGATCCGTTCAAGGACAGCGAGCAGCAAATGATCGCTAAGACCCGCGCGTTTCGCACCGATCACATGAAGAGCGCTCCCGGGCTGGTCGAGGCCCTGCGCGCCTATTTGGCCCCACATCGCGCTTAGCGAGTGGACATCGGCAGTCGCAGCCGGCTTCCCAGCATGCCGAGGCTGCCGATCAACGCCAAGGTGAGACACACGAGCAGAAGCGCGATCTGGACCGCAGCTCGGTCTTCGCCCGACTCCACAGCGGAGTAAAGCGCGAGGGACAGGGTGCGGGTCCGACCGGGAATCGACCCGGCAATCATCAGCGTCGCGCCGAACTCGCCGAGCGATCGGGCCAGCGCGAGGCATGCGCCTGCGACGAGCGCCCTCAAGGTCATCGGCACCATCACCCGGGCGAGGATCGTAAGCTCGCCGGCCCCGAACACGCGTGCCGTATCCAGGTGCTCCGGCTCGATGCTCGCGAACGCAGTCGACGCCATGAGAGTGTACAGAGGCAGAGACATCACCGCCGCTGCAAGCGACGCTCCCTGCCATGTAAAGAGCAGGTGAATGCCGAGCGAATCGTTTATCCACGCGCCCAACGCAGTCCCGCGCCCGAGGGTCAGCAGCAACGCGAAGCCCACGACGGTCGGCGGCAGCACCAGCGGCAGCATCAGCACGGATTCGATGACCAGCCGACCCGCCCGCCGCATGGTGGCGAGCCGCCACGCGATGATCGTGCCTAATATCAGAACCCAAACGATTGCCGCGCCGGATACGAGCAGGGACAACCGCAAAGCCGACAGAGCCATCACGCCGCCATGGGAACCGAAAAGCCGAAGCTCGCAAGCACAGCGCCGGCATCGGGCGATCGGAGGTAGTCGAGGAAGCGACGAGCGGCCACGTTCTTAGAGCTCGCGGCGACCAGCGCTGCCGGGTAGGCGATCGGGTCGTGGTCCACGCCCGGCTTCGCTTCGGCGACAATTTTCACGCGATCCTTCTCGATTCTGGCGTCGGTGGCGAATACGATGCCTGCATCGACGTCGCCCCGCGACACGTAGGCGAGGGTCTGCCGCACGTTTTCGCCGAGCACCAGCTTGTGCTGTAGCTTGTCCCATAGACCGAGCTTTCTGAGGGTTTGCCTGGCGTACCTTCCCGACGGGACCGTGTCCGGGTTGGAAATAGCGATTTGGTTCGATCGGGCGAGCCCGTCCCACCCTTCGAGCTTGGTCGAGGCGGGTGCGATCAACACAAGCTTGTTGGCGGCGATATTGGCCCTCGTCTCGGTCACTATGAGCCTTTCGCGCTGCAAGGCATCCATCTCCTTGCTGGAAGCCGAAATGAAAACGTCCGCGGGAGCGCCCTGCTCGATCTGCTTTTGCAGCACGCCGGAGGAGGCGAAATTCAAGTGTGCTCGCACGCCGGGGTTCGCCGCTTCGAACTTGCGCGCGATTTCGGTGACTGCCTCGGTGAGTGATGAGGCTGCGGAAACGGTGATGTCCTGACTCGCGGACGTCTCAGCGCTCCCGCAGCCCACGAGCAGAGCAGCGAGCACGCAGACGAGCACCACGAGCCGCAGATTCATGCATTTAGATTGGCACTTGCAAGCGACCTTTCGCCTTGAGGCAGCCTGGGGGCGCGCAGACCGTCTACGATGAAAGCATCAAGCGATGAGATTCGAAACAGAGTTCGAAGCGGTCGTGCTCGCCGGAGGGAAGAGCTCCCGGATGGGCTTTCCCAAGGGCAGCTTGCGCGTCGGCGATGAAACGTTGCTCGAGCGAACTGTTCGGGCGCTGCTTCCGTTGGGACCGGTCACGGTTCTCGGGCCCGAGGCGCCGACTGGGGCCGCGCTTCTCGAGGACGCCGAAACCCATATGGGGCCGGCATCCGCGCTGTCGCGATTCTCGCCGAGCCGCGATTGGGTGTTCGTCGCCTCGTGCGACATGCCGAGCTTCGGCGCCGAGGTTGCGAAGGCGCTTGGCTCGCTCGCTACGGACAGCGACGCCGTGGTTCCGCTGACCCTGGGACACAGGCAGCCGCTGTGCGCCCTATACCGGAGCCGTGCGTTCGAAAAGCTTCGGGAAAGTGTTTCTGCCGGCGGAAGATCGATGATGGCGTGGCTCGATCGGCTCGATGTGCGCGAGGTCGAACAGGACGAGCTGCGTCTCATGGGCATCGACCCGCTCGCCATCCGAGGCGCGAATACCCCGGAGGAAGTCGAGTTGGAGCTGAGGGGCTGAAATGATCTCCTACCATCAAGCCCTCGAGATTTTGCTTTCGGACGCTCGCCCGCTTGGCGAGGTGCAACGAACGCTCGCAGAGCTGGAGCAGGAGCCGAGCGTGCTTGGCCGCCCGCTGCTCGCTACGATGGATTCGCCTCGGTTCGACAACTCCGCGGTCGATGGATACGCGGTTCTGGCGGAAACACTTCGCGGCGCGTCGCGCGATCATCCGGTGTCGCTGCGGATCAGCGAGGTCGTGCAGGCTGGAGCCGCCGCGCATCCGCTGGAGCCTGGCTCCGCAGCCAGGATCTTCACCGGTGCGGCGATTCCCCAAGGCGCCGACGCCATCGTGATGCAAGAGGATGTGCATGCCGAAGGCGAGCGAGCGACGTTTTTCGAGCAGCCCACCTCGGGTGAGCACGTTCGCAGGAGGTCCGAAGAGTTCGCGAATGGACGCGAACTGTTGCCCGCCGGAGTCTATGCGTCTCCTCCCGTCGTAGGGCTGATCGCCGCGATGGGCTACCCGTCGTTTCCGTGCGCGAAGCCACCGAGAGTCGCCATCGTTGCCACCGGCAGCGAGCTGGTGGAACCTGGCGAGGAGCTCGGCGAGGCAAAGATCTTCGAATCGAACCGTCACTCGCTACGTGCCGCCCTGCGCGAGATTGGCATCCCGGCGGGCACTTCGGTGGTGCGCGACGACGCCGCAGGAACGCGGGAAGCGCTCGCCCAGGCGCTGGCCGGCTCGGATGTGGTGATTACGACGGGCGGCGTGTCGGTAGGGGACTTCGACCTCGTCAAAGAGAGCCTCGCCGAATTGGGCGTCGAGGAGCGCTTCTGGCGGGTGGCCTTGAAGCCGGGCAAGCCGTTCTTCTACGGAGTCCATCCTGGCGGCGCGAAAGTATTCGGGCTACCCGGCAATCCCGCAGCCGCGCTGGTCACTTTCTTGATGCTCGTTCGGCCCGCTCTGTTCAAGATGCTCGGAGCCGATCCTGGGCTAGGCAGCTTTCAGGCGACTCTCGCTTGCGACGTAACTAAGGCGGCTGGACGTATGGAGTTAATGCGAGGCGTCGCCGATCTCCGGCCAGACGGCACCTCTGTAGGGCCCGCCGGCGGCCAGGTTTCGAATATGCTCACAGGGCTCGCGAATGGGGACTGTTTGATCCATCTGCCGGCAGAATCGGAGCGGCTGCCGCGCGGAACGGTCGTTAGAGCGACGATGATTCGCTGGGGAGCGATATGAGAGTTCAAATTCGATATTTCGCATCGCTTCGCGAAAAGCGCGCAGTCTCGGAAGAGTCCCGAGAAACCAAGTCGGCGACGCCCGAGGAGCTCTATCGCGAGCTACAGGAGGCTTTTGGGCTTCCTCTGCCCTGGGCTTGTCTGCGGGTCGCGGTCAACGGCGAATTCGCGGAGGGCGGTCGGCTCTTGCAAGATGGCGACGAAGTGACGTTCATTCCTCCGGTCGCAGGCGGATAGCCGCGCCATACTCTCGTTCCGAACCATGTTTCAGATAACCGCCGAACCTCTAGAATCGCTTTCGCCGCCAGGTGGACAATCGCATGTCGGGGGCATCGTGGAGTTCATCGGACTGGTGCGCGATTTGAACGAAGGGCGGGAAGTGTCGCTGCTCGAATACGAAGTGTATGAGGCGCTCGCGGTCAAGGAGGGTGAGCGAATTTTAACCGAGGCCGGCGCCAAGTTCCCCATCGAAGCCGCTTGGTGCGTCCACCGCGTTGGCAGGCTCGAGATCGGCGACCTCGCGATCAGGGTCCGCGTGGCGGCCGGTCACCGCGCTGAAGCTTTCGATGCATGCCGCTTCATCGTGGATGAGGTCAAGTCCCGGGTCCCGATCTGGAAAAAGGAGCACTATCGCGACGGCGACTCCGGTTGGATAGGGGTCGAAGAGCCACGGGCGTAACCTGAGTCGCTTCGGCTCGTAGTGAAAATGTGGATTGCATTCTCTCTTCGTTCGCGCGATGCTGCGCGGTGGGTGTGATCGTCTTCTGCGCAGGGTGCGGCGGCTTGAATCCGAGCGGCTCCGGAGACGTTTCGGGAGCCATTTTCAACGAGACGGGCGATGTCGTCCGCGGCGCCAGGGTTTGGGCAGACGATAATCAGACCCTCTCGAATTCGACCGGCGGCTATGTGATCACGAACGTACGGAACAAGTTCGACGTGGTCGTCCGTGCTGAAATCACCGTCGGCGGAGTTCGCTACTTTGGTCAGAACGTCGCTCGCATCCCGACGGACGCACGGCTCAAGAGCTTGAACATCGCCGTGTATCCGGACAGCGAGCAGGCGACCATCGAGGGAACCGTAGCCGACCGCACCGGGCTCGCGGTCGAAGGAGCCCACGTGTTCGCGAGGCAGAACAACGGCGCAGTCGTGAGCAGCTCGTTGGCCATCACCGATTCGGACGGTCATTACCGCATCGAGGGGCTCAAGTCCGGTCAAGAGTATGCGCTCGTGGCGAATGCGCAAGGCTTCGATTCCGACTCGGACGTGGTAACGCTCAATCAAGGCGAGGACCGCACTGAAAACTTTGTCATTCCCGATGCCACGGGAAACGTCCCACCTCCGCCCACGAACCTGAGCGCGACCTCTTGGACATCCCCCAAAGAAGTGACTCGCAGTCTGCAGCTCAGCCGAGGCATCGAGGCGATCAAGCGGATGCTCGACCCTCGCCGGACCAGCCGGCATGTCGCCGCCGCGAAAGCGCGTGACTCGGCCACCGGCGACGTCATCGAGGTCGATCTGTTTTGGGACAGGCCCGACTTCCAGTCGCTCCTCGGCTTCGGCATCTACCGCGGGCCGGACCCAACCGCGCTGACCGGCATCGATTTTCTGCGCGATCCGCTCTCCGACACCTACGAGGATAGTGACCGGGAGCTGACGCAGGGCCAGGAGTACAGCTACGCCGCATCCTCGCTGAGCACGTCGTACACGAGCCACGGGCACGGCGAGAGCGCCCTGAGCTCCGTGGTTCATGCGCCGACGCTGGGACAAGTCGTCGCGCTGCAGCCGTCATTCGGGCCTCTCACGTTCCATTGGAGCCCGGCGTATGGCGCCCAACAATACGAGGTGCTGGTGTACGACCAATACCCTGCCGTCGGCGTGCCGAGCGGCTTCCATTTCTTCTCGAATCAGACTACCGATACGTCGTACGTTTATGGCGGACCGGCGCTGCAGAGCGGCAAGACGTACTTCTTCGCGGTGCTCGGGAGCACGAATGATGGAGCGGGAATGACATTGAGCAGAATAGAGTCGTTCGTGATGCCGTAGAACCAGCTATCGGATGGCCCGCCCGCTCGGCTTCGAGCAAACGCCGCCCGAGCGCACGTCAACACATCATGCAGACCCTGCGAACTGTCCTAGCTTTCGTCGCCGGCCTGGGGGTCGGGTTCGCCCAAACGAACTCGCTCCACGTAGATATCGGCGGCACGCGCTCCGGCGACGTGATGGCGAAAGCGGACACAGCCGTGCGCGCGTTCGCGAGGCAAGTCGAGAAGCTCACTCGGGCCAACAGACTCGATCTGGCGCGCTCGGGCCGATACCACGATCAGATCCCGCTTTCTTTTCCGACCCGGGTCGAACTCTACGAGAACGGCCGCAAGCTTCCGCCGGTCGGGCCGGCCACTCGCGGTGGAGGCATCACGCTGGCGTTCGACACCACCGGGCCCGGGGCATTCACTCAAACGTATCGAGACTTTCTCCAGAGCGTTTTCGATGACGTCCAGCCGACCATCGACACCATTTTCGGGCCGCCGGCCAAGAGCCAGATTGTCCATGTGATCAATTGGGACGCGCAGATCGGCGACCGAGACGCGCTGGCCGGCGGTTTCTATGTTCCCAACAACGGCTCGGGACAGCCCGAGATCCGCTTCCCTGTTTACACGAGCGGCAATGAGGCCGCCGCGGTCAATTTCATCCACACGCTGCTCCTGGCCTACCAGGGCGACACGCCGTACGCGTTCGATGCGTTCGAAGAAGGTCTCGCCCGTGCCGCCACGATCAAGATCGTGAAGATCGCTCCGGCGGTGCCGGGGCTCGACCAGGAGATCGTGCAGCAGGTGCTCGAGAACACGTACGACGTGTCGCCTTTCTACGACTGGTACAACCAGCGGGCGCTCGGAGCGAGCAAGTTCATACCCTCGAACCTGCGCGATCAGCCCCTGCCGATCAGCGGCTCGCTCGGCGGAATTTTCCTGCTGCGCTACCAGATGTCGGGTACGGCGTGGGAGAAGCTTCTCGTCGAGTACCCCACTTTCATCGCACGGTTCAACCAGGGCTATTACGCGAACCCAGCTCTAGCCGCGGACGTTCCGGGGCTCGTGGCGCTCGGACAGCAGGTGCTGAACACGCTCAGACCGAGCGACCCAACGGTAGAAGGCCTGAGCTTCGCCGAATGGTTTCGGCGTCAATACATCCTCGAAACGCACACGACCGCCGGGCTTAAGCTCGAGGTTCAGCCGCTACCGATCACCTCGAATCTCTCCGGACCCGACTTCGGCGTGTTCTTGATCCAAACGACGTTTTTCCAGAGCCTCGCGAACGGCGACGAGCAGCTGCTGGGCGGCACGTCGTTCCCGATATTCTGGGACCCCGATTACAACCGCCTGAATCCGGACACGCAAAGCGTCCGCATGGACATCGCAGGCGCCTACGGATCGGTGACTCCCAATTTTCTGGACCAGAACGGCGGCCAGCCTTACCGGGTCGCCATCGACGTTCCCGTTCAAGATCAGGTTCAGCGCGTGTATGTGCCGGCAGGGGCGATCGCCACGGCATCGAACCCTAACGCGGCATATATTTACGGCACGGTGGTAGGAGCGCCGGCCGATCCGAACAGTGGACTGCAGGTCCGAGTGACCGCGGACGGCACGGTATTTGGAACGGCAACCGTAACCAACGGAGCGTTCGGCATCAGCACTTCTCAGACCGACCCGCTTGCCAATAAGCAGGTGCTGGTGGAAGTTCTGCAGACCGGCATCGATTCCCAGCAAACGATCTATTCGCGCAAGGTCGACAAGGGCGCCGGGCCGCTCGCTCTCGACATCCGGGTTGGCGGCGAGGGCACCCAAGATTTCGGCACGCTGCCGAAGGGAATCAACTTGATCGGCTTCACCGTCGACCCGTTCGCGAGCTACGCACCCGACATTCTCGGCCTCCAGCCCGCGCAGACGCTTATCGCCCGGTACAACTCGTCGAAGGCCGCGTACGACTTGTTCCCGGATGCCGAGCCGTTCAAGATTGGCGAAGGGTATTTCGTGCGACTGCCAGCCGATACCCCGCTCCAAGTCGACGGTCGGGTGAACCCGGGAATTCAAACTTCCGTGGCTCTGCGGCCCGGTTGGAACCTGGTTGCCGATCCGCTGATGCAGACGATTCCGACGACGCAGATCCGCATCGTCCACGCTGCCGATCTGCCGCTCGACTTCGACGAGGCGGTGGGGAGCGTGCTCGGCGCGGACTTCTTCCAATTCTCGCCCGGCCCAGCCGACTCCGCGAGCGGCATGCCGGAAACCGGCACGTTCACAAAGGCAACGCAGTTCGTGCCCGGGGTGGGATACCTCGTGAGATGCCTGGCCCCCGAAGGCGCCACCATGGTATTCGCCCCAACGACGCCGACCCGGCACATTACTGAGTTCGCGTCGCCGCCGGCGCCCCGCTGGCAACTGAGCCTGACGGCGACCGGCTTTGGCGGCAAGACGGAGTGCTACCTTTCGATGAGTCCGACCGCCACGACTGGATACGACCCTGAGGAAGACAGCCAGCTTCCACCCGGCATCGGCGGTTTCCAGATCGGTTCGGGCTCGCTTTACCGCGATGCCCGCCCGGTGGGAACCCAGAGCTATTCGGTAACCGTGTCCGGCCTCGAGGTTGGCCGGACGTACACGCTCCGGTTAAAGGAGCTCGTCGGGCACGCCCGGAATATCGTGTTGAAAGACCCTGTGCGCAGACTCTCGGCGCAGGTCAAGCCAGGTGGACACTACATGTTCGTAGCGACTTCCGGCACGCGGTCGCTGACGTTCGAAGTGGGAGGCGTTCGATGAGATTCGTCCTCTGGATCCTGGCCGCTGCGTTCATCGCGCTCTGCGCTGCTTGCGGCGGCGGGGGGTCCGGCGGCGGATCCGGCACGGTGCTGCTCACGGGAAGGGTGCTGAGCGTCGTGACAGACGGTCCCGCGAATCCGGCGGCGGGGGTTCAAGCTGGTTCGGTTTCCACGACGACCTCGCCCGCGGACGGCTCGTTCGAGCTGAACGCGTCGACCGGAGCAACGACCGTACTCGTCGATCCGAAGATTCAGTCCTGGAGCGTTTTCTCGTTCACATTCCCTCCGGCAACCGACACGACCGATGTGGGCGATCTTTGGATCGGTCCGGAGAAGGTCACCGTTAACGGGCGCGTTCTGAACTCGACCAACAGCCAGCCGGTTGCCGGAGCAACGGTGAGCTTCGGCGGCCATTCTGCGACGACGGATTCGACAGGCGTCTATTCGATACCGAACGTCGCCTATTCCAGCCAGAACCCGTCGGGCTTTTTGGGCATCACCGGTTTGGCTCGAGCTACCGGCTTTTTCGCGGCGAGCTTTAACCCCACTACGGCCGCCAGCGCGGGTGTCGTAACAATCGACGACGTCCTGTTGGTCCCATCAACCGACACGACTCCGCCTCCTGGGCCGTACAATATCTGGGGACGGGTGTCGCCGAGTTCGCTTGCACAAGGAACGACGGTCACCCTTCTACAAAACGGCAATCCGGTGCGGGTGTACACCGTGGGTTCGGACGATCGGTACTTCTTCTGGGCGCCGGCGGGCGATTACACGATCTCGTATCAAAACGGCCTTCACACGGCGCCGAACCAGAACGTAACTTTGACGCAGCAGAACCAGGTGATCGAGAAGGATGTCACGCTTCAGTAGCGCTACGGCCAACGCGGCCAGGAACCTGGCCATCGCCGGAGCCTTGGGCGTCGGCGTAGGCTTGGGCTACGGCTATCTGAGGCAGTTCATCCGGCTCGACCCGTTCGCAGCCTACCGGCGCGACTCGTCGGCTGCCGCCAACAGCGTCGGAATTCGCTTGGACGACGTGCATCTTCGGCACTACTCCGGCTCCAAGCTCGTTACCGAGGCCCAGGTCGGTCGCATCGACGTCCGGCGGGATCGGCAGGATTTCAGTCTTTTCGACATCACAAATGGCAAGGTCTTCGGCCCGGATAAGGGTGGGCCGATCCAGTTCGACGCCCTCACGGGCAACTGGAATATGGGCCTCCAGACGCTAAGCGTCCAAGGCGGCGTCCACGCGAAGAACGCCAACTTCGATCTTTCCGGCAGGGCGCTCACGTTCGATAAGCGCAGAGGGCTCGTGACGCTGCCGAATCCGCTCAAAGGACGCCTGATGGACGGGCAAATTACCGCTGGCGCGCTACGGTATCGCCTAGCCTCGGGCGCGTTCGAGGCGGGCCCGATCCATTACGTCGGAACGCTCAAGGTCCTGCAAGACCCCCAGGCCGTCGATACCGGGCCTCCCACCAAATGGGATATCCAATGTGAGCGGGTCAAGAGCGGTGGCACGAAGACCCACTCGCAGACCTATATCGAAGGCACGGCCACCGACGGCGAGATCGTGGTCAGCGCGCCGCTGCTGGAGCGCGACACCAAGACCGACGTGCTGACCGCAACGGGCAGGGTGCACTACTATTCCGCCAAGGCCGACCTCGTCGCGGACAAGGTCGTCGTATACCGTAAGGAAAAGCGCGCGGTGCTGACCGGCGACGTGCAAATGCTCGTGAAGTCCAAGGAGGAGGAGGCCAAGGGTCTCTCCACCGCTCAAGTGCCCGATAACGGCGAGATCGAGCCATTCCGGCCGGCCGTGCCGGGCGCGGTGGCCGCCAAGCGCCCTAGCGCTCCATCGAGCCGGAGCCCAGAGGACAAGAAGCTGGATGACGAGTTGCAGAACCCGGATACGCTTCGGAACTACCCGCTCCATGTGAGCGCGCCCAGCATCGAGTATTGGTATGCGAAGGGGCATCGCCGAGCCAAGATCGTCGGCTCGCCGCGAGCGCACCAGCTTCTTCCGGGTAGCCGCTGGCGGACCATCGACTGCCACGACGCTTTTTACGACGGCGAAAAGGAAACGCTGCTGCTGAACAGCACGCCCGGCAAGAAGGACACGCATTTCAAGGATTCCATCGGCGACGATCTTCTCGCCTCGAACTTCACCGTTTCCACGAAAGAGGACGATGACGAGTACGAAGGCGAAGGCATAGTCGGAAGCTTCCACGCGGACGACGAGGACCTGCCCAAGAAGGATCAGCCGAACAAAGACCAAGCGAAGCCGGACGACAAGAAAACTGCCGCCCCGCCTCCGACGAAGGCCGGCGGCGGACACTAATAGCGGGACCCGGAGACCCAGGAGTCCCATCAGCTTGGAAACTCGTTCACTCGCGCACGAGTCCTACTCCTACCCATCGTGCGGCGGCGCCGACAGCCACCGCGGGGGCGCAAAAGGAGAGCACAAATGGTTTATCGAAAGCGAGTGGTCGATGTGAACACGCCCGTTGACACGGTCGTTGAACGCGACAATCCTGTAGTAGTCGAGCGTGATGGCTCGTCCGGGGCGGCAATTGCGCTGGTGATCGTCGCGCTGGTCGTTCTGGCATTGCTGATCTGGTGGGCATACGCAGCCGGACAGCCGGCAGCCACGGCTGCGCCATCGGTAATCGAGCACGACACCACCACGACGACGCAGGTGCCGAGCCAGCCGAACGTGGTTGTGACGCCGCCTTCCGTGGTGCAGAGCCCGCCAAGCTCGCCGCCCGTAGTGGTGAACCCGCCGAGGGACAACACGATCATCGTGCACGACCACACACCGGCGCCCACCACCCCGGCTCCGGGTTCCACGCCGAATAGCAACGCACCGAGCAGTGGAGACTCGAACGGCGCCAGTACCACTGGCGGCCAGTAAGCCTTCTACATCAGCGAGTAGGGGTCCACGTCGATGACAACGTGGACCCCTTTCGGTTCGTAGCCTAGCAGCAGGTCGCCCACTCGAGACGCGGGGCTGTTCGCGGGCAACTTCACGAGCACGTGACGCCGCCACTTCGATTGCAGCCTCTCGACCACACAATCGGACGGCCCGAGCACCGCGAACTCGGCGGCCGTCCGTAGCTTGGCCGCCACCTCCGCGGATGCTGCGGCGACTTGCGAGCGGTCCTCGCCCGACAGGACGATGTTCACCAACCTGCTGAAAGGCGGATATCCCGCTTCCAGGCGCTCCGTCTTCAGCGTCTCGTAAAACCTCAGATAGTCATGTGATTGCGCCGCGCGCACGGCCACATGGTCCGGATTAAACGTCTGGATGATGACTTTGCCAGGCGAGGCGCCGCGCCCGGCCCGGCCAGCCACCTGCGAGAGAAGCTGGAAGGTCCGCTCGGAGGATCGAAAGTCTGGGATGTTCAGAGATACGTCGGCGGCGATTACTCCCACCAGAGTCACATTCGGGAAATCGAGGCCCTTGGCCACCATCTGTGTGCCGACGAGAACCCGGATGTCGCCGCTGCGAAACTCCGCCAGAATCTGCTCCAGGGCTCCTTTGCGGCGCGCTATGTCCCTATCCAGCCTCGCAACCCGCGCGTCCGGAAACAGCGTCTGCACCGCTTCCTCGACCTTCTCCGTTCCCACACCGAACGGGTTCAGCCGAACTCCGCCGCATTTGGGGCATGAGTCCGCAGGCCGCTCGCTATAGCCGCAGTGATGGCACCGCAGTCGGCCGTCCCGGCGATGAAATGACAGCGACACCGAGCAGTTCGGGCACATGAATTGATGCCCGCAGTCGCGGCAGATGATAAATGGGGCGTATGCGCGACGGTTCAGGAACAGGATGACCTGCTCGCCCCGATCGAGCGTCTTCCAGACCTCGTCCTGCAGGTCCGGGCTCAAGATCCCCGGCCTTCCCAGCTTATAGCCCTCGGTGAGGTCTCGGATCACCACCGTGGGCAATGAGGCGCTCGCCGCCCTGCTCGGCAGCGAGACCAAAGTCAAGCCGCGCCCGTCCTCGCCCGATTCCGCTTCATGAAAGCTCTCGACGCTCGGCGTGGCCGAGCCGAGTACCACCGGGCAGCGGTGCATTCTGCCGAGGAACATCGCAAGACGCTTGGCGTGGTAGCGCGGGGCCGACTCCTGCTTGTACGCGCCCTCATGCTCTTCGTCGAGGACGATCAGGCCGATGTTTTCGAGCGGGGCGAAGAGCGCCGAGCGAGCGCCCAGTATCACCGAGGCTTGCCCGGACCGGATTTTGAGCCAGTTTTGAAGACGTTCCGTCGCCGACAGGTTGGAATGAAGCACGGCGACCGTCTTGCCGAACCGCTCGCGAAGTTGAGAGATCGCCTGCGCGGCGAGAGCGATCTCGGGCACGAGGTACAGCACCTGCCGGCCCGCGCGCAACGCCTCGGACGCCGCCCGAAGGTACACCTCGGTCTTGCCGCTGCCGGTGACTCCAAACAGCAGAAACGATGCGTGCTCGCCCGACTGGGATGCGTATGCGATCGCGTCGATCGCTAGCCTCTGGTCGGCATTCGGCTCCGGGGCCCGAGCATCGGTGCGCGGCGATTCGCCATCCATCTCCAGCAGCCCCGCTTCGAGCAACGCCTTAAGCGTGGCGTCCGTGACCCCCGCCAGCGACTTGATCTCTCCGGCCGTCAGTGCTGCCGACTCGGTCAACTGGAGTCTCATGATCGTGAGGGCCTGAGCCGGGCGGCGCTTCCCGTCCCTCGCCAGAAAGCTCTCGATCTTCGCCGCATCGCCGCAGAGTCGGAGCAGCGCCTGGCTTTTGGCTCGCTCGGGCGGCGGAACGAGACGTGTCACCTGCTCGACCAAGCCCTTGGCCCGAAGAGATCGCAGCGCGCGCGATATTCCCGGATCGAGCTTCTTGCTCCGAGACTCCAAGATCTCGCCGCCCGTCTCGCGCAGCGTCCGCAGCACCTCGGCCTGCATCGGCGTTACCTGGACGGCGGGCGCCCCTTGAATGATCTTCCAACCCGCCACGAGCCGGTCGCGAATACCGGGAGGAGTGGCGGCCGAAAGCGTGACGGGGAGCGGGCAAAGGCACTCTTCCGCAACGAACCGCGACAGCTCGATCACGCCGGCCGGCAGGCTGATGCCCTCGATCGTGGATCGGATCGGCTTGAGGGACTCCAGCGGAAACCCGAGGTCTTCGGCCGTTGCTTCGTATTCGGCGACGACAAACCCGAATTCGCTCCTCTTTCCCAGCGGCACAATGACCGCATCTCCGAGTGAAGTCCGATCGGAAGCGAGATAGGTGTAAAGCGCGTCGCTACCGCCCGATCTGGGGTCGAGGGCCACGTCGGCGACGCGAACGCGAGTCACCTCAGGAGTGTAGCGCAGCCCCTGCCCGCCGGGTTAAGATGCCGTGGTGAAGCCGAGCCGCCGCGCATTGGGATGGGCGCCGCTGTTGGCCACGATCTACTTCTGCGTCAGCGGCGGGCCATATGGCCTCGAGGAGGTGATGCAGTCCGGCCATGGCATGGCGATCATTCTCATACTTCTGACGCCGGTCGTTTGGGCGGCTCCCGCCGCGCTGATGACGGCGGAGCTCGCCTCCGCCATACCCGCCGAAGGCGGATATTACGTGTGGACCAAGCGGGCGCTCGGACCGTTTTGGGGCTTTCTCTGCGGATGGTGGACTTGGGTCTATTCTTGGGTCGATTGTGCCGTGTATCCAACACTATTCGCCGCTTATGTGGCCACGATCGCCAAGTTGTACGGTTACGGAACGCCTATCGAATCGCAACCGGTAGTGAAGTGGCTGGTCGGCCTCCTGGTGGTGGTGCCGCTCACTTGGGGCAATCTGCGCGGGGCCCGCACTATTGGCCGCGCGTCCATCGCCATGGGCGTGGCGCTGCTGTTGCCGTTCGTCGCCTTGGCCGCGCTCGGTATGAACAAGGTGCTGGCGAATCCTTCGTCGGTCGTCCATCCGCTTACGGCGCAGGGCCAGACCGCGGGCGCGGCATTGTCCGCCGGGCTGTTCGCAGTCATGTGGAACTACCTCGGGTGGGATTCGATGTCCACCGTGGCCGGTGAGACTGACCAGCCGCAAACCTCGTTCCCGCGGGCGATCGCTTGGTGCATGCCGCTTGTAATCGCTTCGTATCTCGTGCCAAGCGTCGTCGGCATGGCCTACCTTCCCAACCCCGCGGACTGGGTGGATGGAGCTTGGGTGACGGTAGCCGGCGCGATTGAAGGAAAGTGGTTCGCTGCGGCGGTTACGATTGCCGGCCTGATCGCCTATGCCGGACTGTTTGGCTCGACGCTTCTGGCATCGAGCCGCATTCCGTTCGTGCTCGCCGAGGACGGATTGCTCCCGCGCTCGCTGGCGAAGCTGCATCCGCGATACGGCACCCCGGTCACGGCGATCTTGGTGAGCGCCGCGGTGTACACGGTGCTAAGCTACAGCTCGTTCGAGCGCCTCGCGGTCATCGACGTGATCGTCTACTCGTGCGGCATCATGTTGGAGCTCGCGGCGCTGGCCGTGCTCCGAAAGAAGGCCGCCGACTTGTCCCGCCCGTTTCGAATTCCTGGGGGCTGGCCGGTGATATGGCTTGTCGTCCTGTCGCCATCTGCGCTCGTTGCTTTCGCGGCTTACAGCCAGTATCAAGCGGAAGGCGCCGGGGCTCTGGCGCTGTCTGCCGCGGCTCTTGCCTCGGGACCGATCGTCTACGCCTTGGCACGCAGACGCCAAGCTAGGAGCGAACCAGCTCCAGAATCTCGCGAGTCTTCGCTTCCATAAGCTGCGCGTCGCCACGCGATTCGACGTTCAGGCGGATCACCGGCTCGGTGTTCGAGCCCCGGAGATTGAACCGCCAGTCGGGAAACTCCACGCTTAGGCCGTCCAGGTGGCTGATGTTGCCGCTGGAGTATGCGGCCTCGACTCGCGCGAGGACCGCGGCGACGTCGGCGACTTTGCTGTTGATCTCCCCGGAGCACGGGTAGTTGCGGATCATGTCCGCGACCATGCCGCCTAACGGTCGGCCCGCCGCGCCGACCAACTTGCTGACGAGAAGGAACGGAATCATGCCTGAGTCGCAATACCAATGCTGTTTGAAGTAATGGTGCGCGCTCATCTCGCCGCCGTAGATCGCGTCCTCAGCGCGCATCTTCTCCTTGATGAACGCATGCCCGCTCTTGCAAATCACGGGCACGCCCCCATGCCTTTTCACCACATCGATGGTATTCCAAGTCAGCCTGGGATCGTAAACGATCTTCTCGCCCGGAAAGTCTCGCAGGATCGCCTCCGCGATGAGCCCCACGATGTAGTACCCCTCGATGAACTCGCCCTTTCCATCGAAGAAGAAGCATCGGTCATAGTCGCCGTCCCAAGCAACGCCGAAATCGACGTCCGCCTCGCGAATCGCCTGCATGGTTCCGGCGCGTGATTCCTCGAGGATCGGGTTCGGGACACCGTTTGGAAACGTTCCGTCCGGTTCGAACAGCCTGCGGAGGGCCTTGATAGGCGTCAGCGGCAGGAGTCGGTTCAGCGCCAAGCCGGCGGCGCCGTTCCCGGCGTCGCAGAGCACCTGTATCGGCGCGAGGCTCGCCGAGGGCACGATTCCCAGCAAGTGCTCCACGAAGTCGTCGTAGATATGCTTGTCTTGCCGGCTGCCGGCGCCGGATCGCTCCCAGCGGGCCTCGTACGCCCGCCTCTCGATCTCGGAGAGGCCCGAATCGCTGCTGATCGGCCTGCTCTCCGAGCGCACCATCTTCATGCCGTTGTACTCGGGCGGGTTGTGGCTCGCCGTGATCATGCAGCCGCCGTCGTATCCGTAAAATGCTGTCGCGAAGTACACCATTTCCGTGCCGACGAGACCCAGGTGCACGACGTCCACGCCGGAATCGTTCAGGCCCCGCGCAAACGCGTCGTAAAGCTCCGGCCCGCTAAGCCGGATGTCGTAGCCGACGCACACGGTCTTGGGCTTGATCTCGTCTGCGAACGCACGGCCTATCCGGTATGCGATGTCCGCATTGAGTTCGCCCGGGACCTTTCCGCGAACGTCGTAAGCTTTGAACGCCGGAAAGAACTGCCCCATCGAGCCTACGTTCTACCCGAAGGGCGTTTGCCCCGGTAGAGCCTGGCCCCCGCACGGTAAAATCGGCTATGCCCGCCCGCCTCCTCGGAGCTCATATGCCGACTGGAGGGGGCCTCGGAAAGGCCGTGCGAGCCGGAAAGGCGATTGGGTGCACGGCACTCCAGGTGTTCACCTCGAGCCCGCAGCAATGGAGGGCAAAGCCGATCACCGACGACATGGTCGCGGATTTTCGGGCCGCGCTGGATGAAACCGCCATCGAAGTCGTCGTCAGCCACGACAGCTATCTGATCAACCTCTGCTCGCCGGACGAGACACGGCGCGAACAGGCGATCTCGGGTCTTCGGGCGGAGATGGAGCGCTGCGCAAGGTACGGCATCACGATGGTGGTGTCGCACATGGGCGCCCACATGGGCCAAGGGGACGACGCGGGCTTGGACGCCGTCGCGGAATCGACGCGGCGGGTGCTGGAAGGCGCGCCGGCATCCGTAACGCTCCTGATGGAGACGACAGCCGGCCAGGGCACGTGCCTCAACCGCTCGTTCGAGCACCTGGCTTATTTGGTCGAAAAGGTCGGCCACCCGAACCTGGGCATATGCCTAGATACCTGCCACGTTTTCGCCGCGGGATACGATCTGCGCACCGAAGCGACCTATACGCAGACTTTCGGTGAACTCGAACGCACGGTCGGGCTCTCGGCTTTGCGGGTGATCCACTGCAACGACAGCAAGAAGCCTTTGGGCTCGCGTGTCGATCGCCACGAGCACATCGGCGAGGGGGAGATCGGGGAGTTCGCTTTCCGCAAGCTCGTCAATGACCCGCGCTTTGAAGCAATTCCGATTCTGCTGGAGACTCCCGAGGCGCCCGAAGGTCATGAGCGCAACCTCGCCAAGCTCCTCTCCTATCGCGAAAGCTGACGGCGGGACCCCGATGAACATCAAACAGGCCAGTTTGGTCGCATAAATGAAACGATTCCAAGTTGGAATATTGGGAAAGAGGCGATTCCAACGAACCCGATAGCGGGTATTACAACATCATTGCTGAAATTGAGTTTGCGATGAAGGGAATGAGCGAAAGAGGGGGGCCACAAGCGACCGTATTGCTGGCCGAAGACGACGAGAACGACGAGAAGCTGACTATCCGGGCGCTTCGCCGTGTCGTGCCGCACGCGGAGATCATCGTCGCAAGAGATGGCCAAGACACGATCGACCGGCTTCTCGACGAGGCGCAGCCAAATCCCGACCTGGTGCTCCTCGACCTGAAGATGCCGAAGCTGAACGGGATCGAGGTGCTCAAACGGCTCCGGAACGAGGCCAAGACGCGCCACATCGTGGTGGTAGTTCTCACGTCTTCGGACGAGCCGCAAGACATCCACGCGGCCTACGATCAGTACGCGAACTCATTCCTGCAGAAGCCCGTGGATTTCGAGGAGTTCATCGAGCTGGTATCGAACCTTGGCCTCTACTGGCTCGTGGAGAACATCCCGCAGCGGCGCTAGCCCTTCAAATACATTGCATACCAGTCTGCAATCTGGGCCAGGTCCGGGCCCATGTCCTGCCAGCCGTGCCCCTTCCCCGGCTCGACGATCAGCTTATGCGGAACTTTGAGCTCTGCGAGCTTCGCGTCCAGGAGCTGAGACTGCTGGAGCGGCACGAGCTTGTCGGCGTCTCCGTGAATCAGCAACGTGGGAGGAAAGCTTGCCGTGACCGAGTAGATCGGCGAGTACAGCTTTGCCAGGCGCTCGACTTCGGGCCGGGGCGTTGCGTTGCTCACCGGCACAGCCGGAGCAAAGATCCTGAGCGCCGGGATGTCGAATGCATCCAGGCCCGTCTTGCCGAAATCCAGCATGTCCGTGGGTGGGAAGAACACACCGACGGCTTCGACCTTGTCTGAGGCTGTCTCCACCGGGTCTTTCGAGCTCGGGTCCCCATTGTCGGCCGTTGCGGCGGTCATTAGCGCCACATGCCCGCCGGAGCTCGCTCCTGAAATACCGATCCGGTTCGGGTCGACGCCCCAAGTCGAGGCGTTCGTGCGGATGTAGCGCACGGCGCGATGCAGATCGCTCAAGATGTCGGGAATGTGGAACCGCGGCTGGCTGCCGTGCACTACCTCGAAAACGGTCATCCCGCGAGACGTGAACGCCTGTGCGAGGTTCGGGTCGATCATCGAATGATTCGACCACCAACCGCCGCTCACAACCCAAATGACGCCGATGCCGCTCGGCTTGCTCGGCTCGAAGACGTCCATCGTGAGCGCGACCCCTTCTTTGTGGCCATACACGACATCCGAGATCCTCTTTTGGTCGGCTATCGCGGTCGTCGCGGACCAAATGAGGAGAGCCGCTAGAATCAACCTCGCTCGCATCGTGCCTACCATCATGCCACGACGGAGCTTGCCGAAGCGAACTAGTGCTTCTTAGGGACCATATGGTGGCCGATCATCGGCTTGCGGATCATGGGCCTCGCCTCACCCCGCGCGAAGTTGACGGTGACGTCGTTCGCGTGCAGGATATTGCCGGTCAGATGGCCCTTCACGGTCACGCTGGAACCGCCCACGAGCTTGGCGATCGGGAAGAACCTGCCGTGGTATCGGATCGGGCTCTTGCTCGTATCGACCGTATAAGTGGACTTTCGGGTCGCCAACGTGAAGGTCCGGCCGGAGGGCGTGCCCTTCGTGAGCCCGGTAAAGCTGACCTGGCCTCGCTGGGACATCGGCGAGGGCGACATCGTCGTGCGTGTGGCTGTTTGGTGGCGGTGAAGCACCCGCTGAATAATCGAGGGCTTCTTCTGAGCCACTGTGACCGACGCAGCAAGTATCAACGCCAAAACGACTTGGGTCTTCATGACAAGTGCACGGACTTCGTCACCATGCGAAACGTTTCAAATCTTTACACGCCTGCTTTGCGCGCGGTTGGCCGCGGTCACGAGCGGGCGAGGGGCGGCGTTCTCTCATGCAGGTTTTTCGCCGCCCGCATGATGAGGGGAATCGTGCTAAGGCCGCCGATCAGTGCGAGCGGAAGGCCGACTCTCTTGCGCCGTTCGGGGTTTAGCTTCCCGGCGACGAGCAGCGCGATTCCCGCGCCGAGCATTCCTCGGGTCAGTGCGATCAGGCCCACTTCCGGGATCGACAGCGTGGTTTCCTTCATACAAATCCGACGCCCCGCAACCGGCGCTGTTTCCTCGGCTCATACGTCGAGCGGATCTCGGTAGGGGTAGCTGCCCAGCACGGTCGTCTCGAGAGCGTAGCTTCTCAGAGCTTCGAGCGCGTTTCGAAGCGGCTCGTCCGTTCGGTGGCCGTTGCAGTCGGCGTAAAAGATGTATTCGAAAGTGGCGCGCTGTGCCGGCCGGCTCTCGATCATCATCAGGTTGACGCCGTTCGCCTCGAACGCCCCAAGGGCTTTGAACAGCTCACCTGGTCGGTTTCTGAGGTTGAACATGATGCTCGTCTTGTCCCTTCCGGTGCGCGCGGGCTCGTTGTATCCAATCACGAGGAACCGCGTTCGGTTGTGCGGGTTGTCCGCGATGTGCTCCACGAGTACCGGGATGCCAACCGTCTCGGCGCCCAGCTTGTTGGCGATCGCCGCGCCCTGGGGGTCGCTCAATGCTCGCTCGGCGGCCTTGGACGTGGGGACGGCCTCGACGATTTGTGCGTTCGGCAGATTCGCCCGCAGCCATCGGCGGCATTGCTGAGCGGGCTGGGGCCCCGAATAAACGCGCTCTATTTCGCCTAGATTCGTTGCCACCGACACCAGATGATGGTGTATCGGCACGTACTGCTCGGCGCAGATCTTCACATTGGTCTGGGGAAACATGTCCAGCGTTTCCGGCACCACGCCCGCGACAGAATTTTCGACCGGCACGATGCCGTAGTCCGCGCCGCCGTGCTCGACGGCCTGGAAAACGTCCGGGATCGAGTCTTCCGCCATGAAGGTGGTGCTGGAGCCGAAGGTCTGGATCGCGGCCAGGTTGGTGAAGGTGCCCGGCGGCCCCCAATATGCGGCGGTCAGCGGCTTCTCGGCTGCCCTTGCGGCGCTTATGATCTCTCGGAAGATCGCAATGAGCTGGCGCTTTTGAAGCGGGCCGCCGTTGATTTGGTCGAGGGTCTCGAAGATTTGCCGCTCGCGTTCAGGGGTGAAAAAGGGGCGGTTGTCCTTTCCCTTGAGGCGGCCCACCTCTTGTGCAAGCTCCACCCGCTTGTTCAGCGTATCCACAAGCTGCTTGTCGATACCGTCGATGTCCTTTCTGATCTCTTCGAGCGGTCTTGCCGCAACCTCGTCGTTCACCCTTGTCTTCCCCCGTGCACATTATGAATCCCTCGGGACTGAAGCGGTGCAAACGAGCACGGCACGGCTAGAATAGGACGAGAGAAGCTATTGGAAGACGTATTGCGGCAGTTTTCGAGCGTCCGCGACCTTTCGCCTTCGGCTATTGCCACGCAGGTAGTCGACATCTTGCTGGTCGCCTACCTTTTGTACCGCCTCCTGCTTCTCGTCCGCGGCACTCGGGCGTGGCGAATCCTTATGGGCGTAGTCGGGTTCGTGCTTCTGCTGTGGCTCAGCGCCGTATTACAGCTCAATACCTTTCATTGGATTCTCGACAAGGCTACGCTGCTCGCTCCGGTCGCGCTCGTGATTCTGCTGCTGCCGGAGCTGAGGCAGGCGATCGAAGGCCTGGGCAAGATCGACTTTTGGTCTCAGGCACTCGTGCCGGCGGTCGAGGAACGCGCCGAGGCGCGAACTGTGGAAGAGATCGTGGCCGCCGTATCCGAGCTCGCGACCGCGAGCGTCGGCGCGCTCATCGTAATCGAGAAAGGGGCACGACTTGAAGACCTGGCTTCGAACGGAGTGTTCATCGGCGCGCGAGTGAGCGCCCCGTTGCTGGGTGCGATTTTCTACGAAGGCAACCCGCTGCACGATGGCGCGGCGATCATACGCTCGGACATGATCGTTGCCGCGGCCTGCCGGCTGCCTCTATCGGAGTCCTCGCGACTTGACTCCACGGTGCACATGCGTCACCGGGCCGCCGTTGGGGTGACCGAAATGTTCGACTGCATCGGCGTGGTGGTGAGCGAGGAGCGCGGGACGATCAGCTTCGCTTCCGAGGGCCGCCTGCGGCGGCTCGACTCGCACATCGAGCTTCGGGACCTGCTGAACAGAGAGCTTAGGGGCGGCGCTCATCGCGCCGCGAAATCCAAGCCGAAGAAGAACAACCGGAGCAAGGAGCCCTCGGAGGCAGCCAACAAGTGAGGTTCGGCAAGCGCGACCGGCAAAAGCTGAACGTGCCGCTCGCGTTCGCGTCGATATTTCTTTCCGTCATCCTCTGGGCCGTCGTCTACCCTCAGACGCAAGGGCCTATCGATACCAAGCGTTTCCTCGTGCATTTGGACAAAGACGGTCCCGACCCTTCGCGGCTCGTGGTCACCAAAGCGCCGCCGAACGTGCAGGTGTGGATCACCGGACCTGCCGCGCTGCTGGACAAAATCTCCAGCGATGACATCCGAGCGGTCGTCGACCTGACCCGCGCAACGGCCGGCAAGAACACCTATCAGGCCGTCGTGAGCCTAGCCGGCTCGCGCCTGCGCGAGCTGAAATGGGAGCGCACGAGAAACGTGGAAGTCACTCTCGAGACGATTTCCAAGCGCTCTATGCCGATAGAAGTGGAGTTCACCGGGGCGCTTTCCGACGACAATCTGGTGGTCGAGCAGAAGATCCTCGATCCTTCGACGGTCGTCATCAGCGGGCCCAAATCGGAGGTCGACAATGTGAGCGCGGTGCGCGCTCTCCTCGATCTGGGCGCCGTGGACGTTGCCAACCCAAGACCGCAGGCGGTCGGCTTGGAGCCGGTGCCCGAAAGTAGCAGCACCCCACTGGAGCAGGTGAACATCCATCCGCCGACCGTGCGCATTACGCCCGTTCTGAATGCCGCGCCAGAAGAAAAGCTGCTGTTCGTGCTGCCTACCATCGTCGGGCAGGCGGCGCCCGGATACGTGGTGTCGGGATATGAGATCGCGCCCAACCCAGTCCAGGTTCGGGGACGCGGCAGCGCGCTCGCGTCGATTTCCAAGGTTCGGAGCACACCGATCGATATTTCGGGAACCAAGGTTCCCACCACGTTCGAATGTCAACTGCTCCTACCTGCCGGCGTGGAGATGATCAAGCCGACCAAAGTCCAGGTCCGCGTGCTCATCCAGGCAGCTCCGACCCCGAAGCCGCCAGTCGGATCGGGCGCCGGCAAACCATGACGGAAATCCGCACGATTCGAGCGGACGAGGCGGAAGGGTTTTTGCGCCTTCTGTGCGGAGTCTTCGACCTCGACTATCAGCGCGCGCATAGCGTGTTCTTCTCCGAGCCGCTGTTCGATCTCGACCGCAAATGGGCCCTGTTCGAAGATGGAGTCATCACTTCGATCCTCACGACGACCGGCCTGGAATTCGGCTGGGGCCGCGCGATCGGCATCGCCGGAGTGGCGACGCGCCCGGAGCGACGTTCGCTCGGCTACGCCACCCGGCTGCTCGAGCACGTGATGGGAGTCGCCTCCCAAAGAGGCGAGACCGGCGCGCTGCTGTTCGCCCGCGAGCCCAGCCTATACGAAAAGCTCGGATTCAAGGTGGTGGACCTCGTGGTGCGAGGGCATCTCGGCGCGCAGGAGGACGAAGGCATTCCCGACTCGCTCACCTACCACGACGTGCGAGCGATCTATACGCGCTGGGCAGAGGCCGACGCGGCAAGGCTTCGGCGCGACGAAAAGCGCTGGAACTACTGGAAGTGGCACTACCGAGTCTGTTCGCCGTACGGCTCGGGCTACCTCTGCGTGGAAGGGAGCGTGCTGCGCGAAGCAATCCTCGACGCGCCCAGCCATAACCTGCCTCTGCCCGCCGGAGCCGAGTGGTTCGGCCTGGCTACGATGGCCAAGCGCCTCGGCATCACGCTCACCGACTCGAAATTCGAGCTGTACCTAATGGGCCGTTCCATCCCAATGCAGCCTCAGATGTTCATGACCGATCAGTTCTGAGGCTGCCAACGCTCGGCGGGCGATCAGTAAGCCTTCGCGAAGACGACGCGCTGCCGACTCGGCTTGCCGGTGAGAATGCACTTGCCGGGCTCGGCGTCATCCGGTCGAAGCGGGACGAGCGGGATGCAGCGAATCGTCGCCTTCGTCTTTTCGGAGATGGCGATCTCGGTTTCGGTCGTGCCGTCCCAATGGGCCATCGCGAAACCCGCGCCACCGTCCCCCGAGAAGAGCTTCTCGAACTCTTCCCAGGTGTCGACCCGGTGCGTGTTTGCTTCCCGAAAGGCCAGCGCCGCATCGTAAAGTGCCTGCTGCATACCGAACAGCATCCGCTCCGCCTCGTTCGCTGCGGATTGTAGTGAAACAGACTGCTTCTCACCCGTATCGCGCCGCGCCAGAACGCACGTGCCTGCCTCCAGGTCCCGGGGCCCGATCTCCACGCGGACCGGCACGCCGCGCATCTCCCAGTAGTTATATTTGAACCCGGGCGACTCCTTTTCCCGGCTGTCGACCTTGACACGGATTTGCTGATCGCGAAGCTGGGCAGCAATCTTCTCGCTTTCGGCGATCGTCTTGGCCCTGGTTTCGTCGTCGCGGCCCATGGGCACCAGCACCACCTGGATCGGTGCGAGCTTTGGGGGCGCGACGAACCCCTTGTCGTCCGAGTGGACCATGATCAGGGTCCCGACCAGGCGGGTTGATACGCCCCAGCTCGTTGCATGGACGTACCGAAGCTGGTTCTCCTTGTCCACAAACTGCACTCCGAACGCCTTCGCGAAATTCTCGCCCAGGTGGTGGGAGGTGCCGGCCTGAATCGAGCGCAGGTCCTGCGTCAGCGCCTCCATCGTGTAGGTGTGGTCGGCTCCCGCGAATTTCTCGTGGTCGGATTTCAGACCCTTGATCACCGGCACGGCCATCCACTCCTCGAGGAAGCGCCCGTAGCACTCGTTCAAAATGCGCAGCGCTTCCTCTTCGGCTTCCTCATAAGTGGCGTGCGCCGTGTGGCCCTCCTGCCAGAGGAACTCGGCCGTGCGAAGAAATAGCCGCGTCCGCAGCTCCCACCGAACCACGTTCGCCCACTGATTG
>JAICWL010000163.1 GCA_025934835.1 Fimbriimonadaceae bacterium | reverse complement strand
CCCCGATCCGTCGCCGGTCGCATTTCGGCTCCAGTGCCGGTCGCTCTCATGCTGAGCACCATCCGGCGCTCGTCCGGCCTCAGATCGATGATCTGAGCCTCGACCTCTTGGCCCTCTTCCACCACGTCCTGAGGCCGCTTGATCCTGCGGAAGCTCATCTCGCTCACCGGCATGAACGCTTCCGCGCCCTCCGGCAGCTTGATGAACGCTCCGCTCTGCACGATGCGCCCGATCGTCACGTTGAGCTTTTGGCCCACCGTGTAGTTCTGCTTGATGAGGTTCCACGGATCGGGCAGAACCTGCCGATGCCCGAGCGATATCTTTCCTGCGCCGGGGTCGAGCCGAAGCACCATGACTTCGATTCGCTGCCCCTCGCGGAACATCTCCTTGGGGTGGTTGATGCGCGCCCAGCTCATTTCCGAGATGTGCAGCAGCCCGTCCACTCCTCCCAGATCCACGAACGCGCCGTAGTCGGTCAGCCTGCGGACTGTGCCCTCCAGGCGGTCGCCCGGCTTCACGTTCGTAAAGATGTTCTCTTTCGCCTCGTGGCGGCGCTCCTCTTCGGCTTCGCGGTTTGACAGCACGACCTTTTTGCGGTCGCGGTCGATCTCGATGACCTTCAGCGCCAGAGGCTGGCCCACGAACTTCTCGATATTGCGCAGCTTGCCGTTTCCGACGTGCGTGGCCGGCACAAAGCCCCGAACCCCTACGTCGACGACCAAGCCCCCCTTGACGCGATCCACCACCTGAGCGGTAAGCGTCTCCTTCTCGCGGAAAGCCTCTTCGACCCGGTCCCAAACCTCTTCGAAGTCCGCCCGCTTCTTGGAAACGATCGGGTTGCCTTCGGCGCCCTCTGGCCGGATGACCACTACGTTGATCTTGTCGCCAACGTTGAAGTGCCCCTTCGCGGTCTCCAGGTTCTGATCGGAAAGCTCGCCGAGCGGCACGATTCCTTCGGCTTTCGTGCCGAGGTCTACGAACACCTTGTCTTTATCGACCTGAACGATCGTCGCCTCGATGCGCTCGCCCTTCGTGAGCCTCTTGTATCCGAGGTCGTCCTGGGGAGCCTCCTCGCCGCCTTCGAGCGCGTTCATGTACGACTCGAACAGGTCGGCGTCCGCCTTCTCGTCGCGGGGGCCGTCTACCGTTGCAGTCTCTTGGGCCCCGGCCCTCGGCGCCGGAGGCGCGTCTGGACCTGGGGCGGGGGCCGGGTGAACCGGCTCGGCTGGAGCGGGGTGCTCGGGTGCGGGAACTGGATCGGTCGGCTCTGCCGGCAGGTTCGGCTCGTTGGGCTCGTCGCCGGGCAAGGCCTCCGGTTCGACAGGCGCAGGGCCGTCATCGAGCGCTTGGGCTGCGGACGGCTGGGGCGTGTCGGACGCTTGCCCGGCCGCGTCGGCCGGCCGTGGAGCTTCTTCCTCTCCCACGGGCGTCTGGTTTTGGTCGATGGTCATGGGGTGTTGTGGACTCGCTCTGAGTAAGCCCATCCTACCCGAAGCGCGTTTAGGCGCAGCCTCGGCTGGATAGACTCTCCATTATAAGCGATTCCATGCTCGCGTTGCCGGGTAAAGGGCCCGGTACCTGGCATACGCTTCCGCATACTCGGACGCCCGTGGCGCGATCTCCGCCTTGAGTCGAACCACGCTCGAACAGGCCGTCCGAACGTCTGGCCACAGCCCGATTCCGACGCCCGCCAGCAAGGCGGCCCCGAATGCCGGACCCTCGTCCGTCTCCAGAGTCTTTAGAGGCGTGCCGAACATGTCGGCCAACATCTGCAGCCACAGGCTGCTTCGCGCGCCGCCGCCGGTTACCCGAACCTCGTCCGCGCTCGCGCCAAGCCGCTGCATAAGGTTCAGGCAGTCGAGCAGCCCGAAGCTGATCCCTTCGAAAACCGACCTCGCCGCGTGCTCGAATCCGTGGGCCAAGGTAAGCCCGGCGAACGCCGCCCTGGCCAGCGGGTCGTTATGCGGGCACCGCTCGCCTGCGAGATACGGCAGGAAAGTCAGACCCTCGCATCCCGCCGGCGCCCCCGAAGCCTCGCGCGCGAGCTGATCGTAAGACCGACCGCCTCCCAGCGTGTCGCGGAACCAGCGGAGCGCCCCGCCACACGAAAGCATCACGCCCATGGCGTGCCAGCCCCGGTTGGCGTGGCAGAACGTGTGCGCCGCACCGGCGGCGTCGTAATTCGGCTCATCGATCGACGTGAACACCACGCCGCTGGTGCCCAAGCTCACCGAGATCACGCCCGGAACCACGGCCCCGGTCCCCACCGCGGCTGCGGCCTGATCGCCCCCGCCCCCAACGACTGGAATCCCTCGCGTCACACCACCTTGCCCGTTGGTTTCGCCACTCGGCTCGTCCGATTCGTGGCACTCGGGAAACCAGGCCTCCTGAAGGCCCAGGATCTCCACCATCTCTGCAGACCATCGTCTTCCGGCCACGTCGAGCAACCCCGTGCCGCTTGCATCGGATACCTCCGTCGCGAGTCCGCCGGTGAGCTTGAATCGTATATAGTCCTTCGGCAACAGAACCGTGCGCAAGCGCGAAAAGTTTTCCGGTTCGTGGTTTTGCAGCCAGAGCAGCTTTGGGAGCTGGAAGCCGGTCAGCGGAGGGTTTCGGGTGATCTCCCGAACGGCAGCGGCGCCTACGCGCGCATCGATCTGGGCGCACTCTTCCAACGTGCGCTGGTCGTTCCACAGAATCGCCGGGCGAATGACCTCCAGCCTCTCGTCCAGAAACACCGCGCCGTGCATCTGGCCGGTGACGCCGATCGCGTCCGGCGACGGCTCGCGTAGCTCGGCCAGGCATTTTTGCACACCGGACCACCAATCTTCCGGGTTCTGCTGCGACCACAAAGGCTGAGGGACCTCGAGCGGATATTCGGCCGAGGCCTGCTTCAGCACGCGCCCCTGCTCATCGACGAGCAGCAGCTTGCAGCCCGACGTGCCGACGTCGATTCCGAGGAGCTTGGCCATCGTCCAAGCATATCCGCTTGATAGCTGTCGCGCCTTCCGAGTACATTGGCGCCAATGCGCAAGGCGGCCGTCGACGTCGGCTCGAACTCGGTGCTGCTGACAGTCGAGGAGCACGATGGATGCTCGTGGCGGCAGATATTCGAGTCGTCGGAAGTCACGGGCCTGGGTGAGGGAACCCGCGAGACCGGGCTGCTCTCGGATCAAGCCATTGCT
>JAICWL010000187.1 GCA_025934835.1 Fimbriimonadaceae bacterium | reverse complement strand
GTCGCGCAAGCAAATTGATCATATTTGCAAAGAACGGATCAGCGTCCGCTCCGTACCCGCACGCTATAAGGATTCCGGGCTGCTTGCCCGAGTCAACGGGTCGGCAAATCGACGCGCTCAGCACCACTCCGTCGCGCATTCGAATCGAAACGGACGCGTAGGTAGTGTCATGGGCCGCCTCGCCAAGTGGTGGCGATCGGCGTCCAGCGACCCATCGTCGATCCTCTGTGCCAGCCCCTCGGCGGTTGTGTGGTACTTGTCTCAAGGAACCCTAATCTACCACGAGTGCGTGGCATTACCGCCGCGTTCGCGGCAGAGATGCGATTGGCTGCTAATGTACCGATTAGTAATCGGAGTGCATCAGGACTGTCGGCGGCGATATATTGTATGCGCTTCTGAGGTGCTCCCCGATTTAGTACCGTTTCCGGCTTGAGTCCGCGGTTACGTTTTGGCCTTCTCTTCGATCTCTGTCAAAGGTTTCACCCGCCGTGCAGTCTCCCCGCCCGGAGGGCGGGGAGAAGTTCCGGAGCCCTCGGCTGCTGCAAACTCCTCCGGCGTCAGATCGCCCAAGGAGCTATGCGGCCTCTCGGTGTTGTACTCGATCCGCCAGCTCTCGATCACTCGTCTGGCATGTGCCATCGTCAGGAACCAGTGCTCATTCAGGCACTCGTCCCGGAACCGCCCGTTGAAACTTTCGATGTACGCGTTCTCGACGGGCTTTCCCGGACGGATGAAATTCAAGTGCACGCCATGCTGATAGGCCCATTCATCGAGCACCTGGCCTTCGAACTCCGGTCCGTGATCCACCGTGATCGACAGCGGCAGACCGCGAACGTCTGCCAAGCGGTCGAGCACGGCCGCGACGCGCCGCCCGGTAATCGAGGTGTCCACCTCGATCGAGGGGCATTCACGGCTATAGTCGTCCACGATTGTCAGGCAGCGAATCTTTCTGCCGCCACACAGTCCGTCGGAGACGAAATCCATCGACCAGCTGAGATTGACAGCCGTTGGTCTGGGCAGCGGCTTGCGCTCGAAAGGACCGATTCTCTTGCGCTTTCGCCGGCGCACAGCCAGTCCCGCTTCGCGGTAGAGCCGGTAAATGCGCTTGCGGTTGACCTGCCAGCCTTCGCGCCGCAGCCGCAGATAGATGCGCCGGTAGCCGTAGCGCCGTTTGATGGCGGCGAGCTCGGCGATCCGCTCCTGCAATCCCGCGATCACGGGCCGACAGCTGCGATATCCGTACAGTGACCGCGAGATGCCGACCAGCCCGCAAGCGCGCGTGATTCCAAGCCCGCGCTCCTCCCTGAGCACGTCTACTGCCTGGCGCTTCACCTGCGGGCTCACCATTTTCGGCCCAACAGATCCTTCAACGCAGACTTGTCCAACTCCGACTCGGCAAGCAGCTTCTTCAGCTTCGAGTTCTCCGCCTCGAGCTCCTTCAGTCGCCGAGCGTCGGAGACGGTCATGCCCCCGTATTTCGCTTTCCAGTTGTAAAACGTTGGCTCCGAGATCCCGTACTTCCGGCACAGATCTTTCGTCTTCGCGCCGGCCTCAGCCTCCCTCAGCACCCCGATGATTTGCTCTTCTGTGTATCGTTTCGCCTTCATTGTCCGCTCCCAGGTGGGGCGGACTCTACTCCGAATCCGTACTATTCGCGGGGATCACCTCACGAGCTCATCGAGCTTACGGGCGAGCGCGGTGTTGGAGGCCAGCAGCTCCCGCAGCCTCACGAAAGCGCGTACCACGTAGACGCTCATCTCGACAGCCCGGGGGCTATTGAGGACGGTGGCGGCCATGATCGCCCCGTGCTCGGTAAAGGCATAGGGTGGGAAGCGTGGATCGCGGTGCTTCTGGGAACCGGTCGCAAAATGCGACCGGTTCAGGGCTTCGACTTCATCTGATCTGAGGCGGAAGAGGAAGTCTTCGGGGAAGCGCTCGGCGTTGCGCTTGACC
>JAICWL010000046.1 GCA_025934835.1 Fimbriimonadaceae bacterium | reverse complement strand
CGGTCATTGTGAACAGCATCTCGTTCGAGAGCATCATCTCGACCATCGCGCAAGTTTCGGCAGCTTGACGCGGGTCCTTATGCCCTGGGCGGGCATTCTCGTCCGCACCGTACATGCCGCCCGGTACCTGTCCGTACAGGCCCCGCATCTTGTGGTAGTCCGCCTCGGTCGCCTCCAGGTTTTGTGCGGAGTGAGAAAGCTCGGAGAACTCCGCAGGCTCGCGAAATGCCTGCGCGAAGTTCACACCGTGCCAGTCGGGAACGCCGTCGGCCCAATCGGCAGTGCGCCTGTGGATCTTCTTCGCAAGATCCAGCAGCCAGGGCTGGCCGGTTCGATTGTAAAGCCAGTAGACGCTGTACAGGTTGTCCCCGCCGCGCTGCTTTTCCCAATAGGACAGATAGAAATCGTTCTCGGGCAACTCAAGCTGCCAGCGGAAGTAGCGCGTCATGGCGGTGATGACCCGTGGGTCGCCGAAGCGCTCGTAGTAGCTCTGCAGCGCGAAAAGCATCGGCATGTTCGGCCACATGTCAGGCTTCCCGTTGTTCGCGACCAAATTCGATCGTGGGCCAAGCCAGCCGTCTTCACGCTGGCTGCTCAAAACGGCGTCGATCCACGTTCGCGCTTCCCTCGTGACCCGCTTGTCGCCGAGCACGTAGCCGAGATCGCCAAAGCCCTTGAGCCAGTAAGGAAGCTCTTCCCAGCCGTGCACTCCCTGGCCAGTCGGACTGAGCCATGCGTTGTTCTTCTTGATAAGGAATTCGCTCAGTTCGCCCAAATGACCCGTAAAGCCGTTCGCCTCCAGCTCGAGCTGTTTGCGTATCCAGCCCTCCGGCTTGATGGCGCCGATCGGAAGCTTCACGAACGGGCTCGGCAGCAGCGGAGCCCGGTTGCCCACATAGTAGGCGTTCGGCTTCGAAGCAACCGGCCGGTCAACGAGGTGGACATCCGCGGGAGCGGCGATAGCAATAAAAACAGCGGCGAGAATCACCAATAAAGTGTACGTCCTAACAAGCCCTCGTCTTACACACCCCCCGCTCAGCGGCTGACGCGGCGAGCCTCGCGAGCGGCCGCCTCAGGCTCAATCGCGCAGTTCTCGGATCGCTTTGCGAATGCGGGACTCGTCCATCTTGATAATCTCCCGATCGTAGGTCATCAATCCGTTCAGCTCGCTCTCCACGTCGGTCGTCTGGGTGTAAACGGCAGCAGAAAGGCCGGGATTCTTGCGAAGCTCGCCGAGCCGTCGGATCAGGCCCACGAAGCGGTCGGTTAATGCTTCGGAGGTCTTGAACGACTGGTATCCCCACCCCTTGCTGAGCCAGGTGTGCCCCGGGACGACGAGCCCCAAGCCGCCGAACTCGCCAAGTACCGGCGCACGGTGCTCGTCCGGACCCGGAGACGATGGCCCAGGGTAGTCGTGTACGTCCTTGAGATCACCGACTCCGGCATCCGTCCATCCGCTGGCGTTGTCTACCAGCCGAGTGGGGTCGAGTTCCTTCACCTCACGCGTGAGCCGCGGCGTGTCGTATTGGCCCCAGCCCTCGTTGAACACGACCCAGCACACGATCGACGGGTGGTTCCGGCGCGCCTCGATCATCGCTTTCAGCTCGCGCTCGAAGTTGACCTTGGATTCTTTGCTCGTGGAGGCCGGCCCGTTGTCCTTGCTCGGCATGTCCTGGAATACGAGCATCCCGAGCTTGTCGCAAAGATAGTAGTAACGGTCCGGCTCGACCTTCACATGCTTGCGGAGCATGTTGAACCCGAGTCGCTTCAATACCGAGATGTCGTATTGCATGGCGGATTCCGAAGGCGCCGTATACAGCCCGTCCGGCCAGAACCCTTGATCCAGCGGCCCCACCATGAAAGTGGGCTTGCCGTTGAGCAGAATCGCGTTGCGGCCGAGCGCGTCCTTTCCGATCGAAACCTCGCGGAACGCCGAGTAGCTTTCGACCGAGTCGACCTTGTTGTCCAGTTCGTCCGTCAGCCAAATTCGTAGATCGTACAGGTTCGGATGCTCAGGCGACCAAAGCTGCGCATCTCTCACGTTGGCGACCAGCGGCTCGCCGGCCGCCGCGGATGCCTTCGCCACGATCCGGCCCTTGTACAGGACCTCCTCATGCAGCGCGAACCCTTCGGCGGGCCCTGTCACCGCGGCGTCGACGCGCAGTTCGCCTTGCTCCGGGACCGAGCGCATCTTTAGGGACGAAATGCTCGTCTGTGGCACAGGCTCCAGCCAAACGGTCTGCCATATGCCGGTGGTAGACGTGTAAAAGATGCCACCGGGCTTCAGCACCTGCTTGCCGCGAGGTTCCGCCCAGGTGTCCGTCGGGTCGGTCACATCCACCGTGAGCGTCTGCTCGCCGTACGGTTTCAATGCGCCCGTGATGTCCAAAGTGAACGGATCATAGCCACCCTGGTGCTCGCCCACTTGTTCGCCGTTCACATGTACCACGGCCCGCCAATCCACCGCACCGAAGTGGAGAAGAACGCGCATGTGCCGCCAACCTTCCGGCAGCCTGAATGTGCGCCTATAAGCGGCGGTGTGCTCCGGCGGCACGGCTTCCTGGATTCTCGAGAGGTACGACTCGACCGGGAAAGGCACTAGAATCTGCCGGCTGTAATCCGGTGTCTGCCCCTTGCCAATGTTCGAGAACTCCCATAGGCCATTCAGGTTCATCCAGCGCTCCCGAACGAGCTGGGGCCGGGGATATTCCGCGTGGACCTTGTCCGGCGTCACCGTATCGGTCCACCGGGTCTTGAGCCGCTGAGCAGAGCCTATCGCTGGAGCGAACGCACTGGCAACGCAAAGGAAAAGGGCGAAGGCGCCTTGAATGCTCACGTTGAATCGAAGATTACACGAATCAAAACGGGAGCGGCCCTTCGGCCGCCCCCGTTGCTCCACTGCTGTAGAAGGTCAGCTTAGCGTCGTCGGCGCTTGAGGCCGAGAAGAGCCACGCCGCCGCCGAGAGTGAGCCAAGGAAGCGGCTCGGGCGCGGGTGTCACTGCGCTAAGGCGTGCGGCAAAGTTCGCCGTCAGGTTGGTATTGTCCCCGCCTCCAAAGTAGTAGGCGCCGTTATTGGTGAAGTCCCAGAAGAAGTTCGCGCTCGAACCGATCGAAGGATTCCAACCGAACAAGAGGCCAGGGTCGTTGTTCGTGACGTAATTGTTAAACTGCCACCCCACGAGAACCGTGTCCGGCAGGCTGATTGGGGCAAGGCCCGTAATATCGATCTCTCCGAAGAAGCCTTTGCTGAGCGTGACGCCCGTCAGAGTCTCGTCGTCGATCACGCTTCCAGGCGTGCCTGAGACATCGTCCCAATTGTAGAACGACAGTTCCAAGTTGCCGCTGTATCCGTTCGGCGCGTAAAGACCGAGATCGAGCTCTGACAGCTGCCTTGCTGTGCCTGCGAGCGAGAACACGTCGCCAATCTTGTCTGCAGTCGGCGAGTAGTAGTTGAAGCCGTTGTTCCCTTGGGTCGTAATGCCGTCGTAGACGACATCTGCGGACGCAGTCCCCGCTAGAGTTGCACCGATAAGTGCCAAAATTGCCAACTTTCGCATTAAGTTCTCCTCCAAATACCAGCAGCGCTCCCATTTCGTCGCTTGTAAAGATCGCTAGCTGAGATCAATACATAACACGAATTACCAGGTAGCCAGTAGCATTAGCGAGTAAAACCGTCAATTATACGGAAGCAACCATAGTAAATTTACTAGGGATCGCCAAGTAATTATACTGATGGCAAGATTAAAAGATAGCCATCTTGGCCGCTAGCTCGATAATATCAACCATAAGTAGTCGGGTCGTAAAACGATCCTATCGGAGAGCTACCTATTTATCTTGGTTAACTTCTCAACGTAGCGAGCGATCATGTCGAATTCCATATTCACACGATCACCCGGTTGCCGCTCTCTCAGATTGGTGCCTTCGAGTGTAGAAGGGATGACCCACACGTCAAACTGCCCGGCTTCGAGGTCGACGACTGTGAGCGATATACCGTCGATAGCGATGGAGCCCTTATCTATGAGGAATCGGTCGTATTCTGGCGGGGCGGCAAAGCGGTATACGACGGCCCCCTCGCGCGGTGAGATCGAAACGACTGTTCCAACAGTGTCGATATGTCCCTGTACAAAATGGCCACCAAAGCGCCCTGCAGCCAGCATCGCTCGCTCCAAGTTCACTCCGGAGCCGAGGGGCCGGCTCCCGAATGTTGTGCGCTCCCGGGTTTCGGGGCTGAGATCGAAGTGCATCGCGTCGTCGAGACCGGCAAGCGTTAGACAGCATCCGTCGACTGCGATACTCTCCCCCAGTTGGAGGGCCACGCGGAAGCTCTCGGGGGCGCTAACGGCGAGGGTCGAAGGCTCTAGCGCTTCGAGCTTGCCGACGGCTTGAACAATGCCCGTGAACATCTCAGTTCACCGTCGCCGCAAGTACCTTGATCGACTTGCCAGTAAGCGTTTGGCTCGCCCGGGACAGCCTCGCGACCGATGAGTTGCATCGTAAGCTCTTCACGTCCCCGTGGACTACGAAGTCGTACTCGATTTTGCCGAAGCCTGACTCAGGCTGGTCGATGCTGACGGCGACGTTTCCGTCCACGGCGACCAGCCGCAAAGCCAGCGAAGATCGCACACCGCTTCGATAGTCGAATGAAAGGCCGTCGTCCGACCGGTAGCGGTACTCCGATTCCCCAGACCAAGCCGGAGGAATGAATATATGGAATCGGACCTTCGAGAAGTCCTTGCGGTTGTCAGTAGGCGTTCCTAGCTGCATCGGCAGGATGGCTCCGGCCGAAATGTAGAGGGGTGTGGCATCCTTGAGCTTTCGCACATTGACGATTCCGGGCTGGATCCACTCTCCGTTCGAGGCGTCATACCACGGCTCAGTCCCTGGAAGAAGGACCTCCCGGAATTTGAGATTCTCCGTCACGAATGGCGCCTGTAAGATCGAAGGGCCAATAAGAAACTGATCGTCGATAAGGTCCAATCCGTCGTCTTCAAATTCGTAAGACATCGGCCGCAGAACCGGGTCTCCCAGTTCCTCCTGATCAATAAATAGGTTATAAAGGTACGGCAGTAGCTTATAACGCAGCCGAATGTAGCGCCGAATGAGCTTCATGATGTCGGCGTCGAACGCGAAAGGCTCCTGAGGGCGAGTACCCTTGCCGCTATGATTGCGGCAAAACGGGAATAAGAAGCCACATTTGATCCAGTCGACCATAAGCGCGTCAGTGGCGTCGTGGCCAAAGCCACCGATATCCGGCCCGTTGAACGGCTGCCCGGATAACGACATACCAATCGCGGTCGGAATCGACACCCGCAGGTAGAAGTAGTTCGATAGGTTGTCGCCGCTCCAGACGGCTGCATGCTTGCTGGTGCCGATAAAGCCCGAGCGCGAAAGGACGAACGGGCGCTCATCCGGTCGGGCAGCGAGGAGCCCCGAAGTCGTCGCCATCTGCATGCCGAGGCTGTACTGGTTGTGGTGCGCTTCGTGCGGCTGTGTCCCCCTGCCGAACAGCATGTCGGTAGGATCGACCGGGCCGGTGGACGGGTCGTTCATGTCAATCCACGTCGCGCCAAAGCCTTCGTTGGCGAAAGCGGCCACATACCCGCTCCACCAATCTCGGACGTCCGGCAACGTGAAGTCCGGAAATACGGTTTCACCGGGCCAGACCATGCCAACAAACGGGGCCCCTTCAGGGTTCTGGCAGTACACGTCGTGCTCGAGACCCGCGTCATACACGGGGTTGCCAGGTTCGGATTTAATGCCCGGATCGAGAATCGGCACGATTCGCCGGCCGGTGGCTCGAAGTTTCCGGGCGATCACGTCCACGCCGCCGGGAAACATTTCCGGGTTTGTGTCGAACACCCGGTATCCATTCATGTAGTCGAGGTCTAGCCACAGCGAGTCGCAAGGAATGCCATGCTTCTCGAACTGCTCGTCGAGCGCGAGAAGGTCGTCATGGCCCCCATATCCCCACCTCGACTGGTGGTAGCCCAGCGCCCAGGCCGGCGGCAGCGGCGTCACTCCGATAAGCTTTTGAAGCTTGCGCGTGACTTCCTTAATCGTGGGCCCATAGATCACCCAGAGATTCGGCTGGCCGCCTTCGCTGCCGATTTGCAGGAGGGGGGATGTGCGCTGCCACTCCACGAACACCCTCGATTCATCGCTGCCCGGGGTCTCCATATAAGCGGGATATGGGTTATGGACCAGCAATCCAAAGCACTCATCGCCGACGCGTACAGCCAGGTACGGAAGCGAGAAATAAGATGGGTCGGTCGGATGCTCACCCCACTGCGCGAAATGAAAGTCGCCCCAGACGTCGGTGTTCCAGAACTTGGCACGAAAGCCGCTGAGCTCGACCTTGCCGAACGTCTTTTCACCCATCCCATAGAATGACGGCGTGCTTCCGAACTCCAAGGCGAACATGGACTTGTCTCCGCTTGCCCCGAACCTGGCCCGGAAGAGCGGGCCTGAGCGCCCGGCCAGCTCGAGTGCCAAGCCGTCGTCGTCGCATACGGCCTTCAGGCGCGCGCGCTTACTCTTTTTCGGGATGTCGAGCGATTCCAGGCACAGATTGCGCTGCCAGTTTCTCGGCCCGGACACCTGCACGTGGTAAAGGTCCCCTTCGTGCGATCCGACGGCCAGTTTGAACCGTTTGCCCCGCAATTCAATCTCGCCCGAATCTTCGTCGTATCGATCAGCGAAGCTGAAATTGGCTCGGTGGGGGTATTTGACGAAGAACATCGGGGAAGCCTATTTTGGCCGAGACCTGCCGTCGATGTTGGGACCACTACGGATTAATCTGTACGGTCTTGATCTCGGTGTAAAAGTCCCGAGCGGCGGGCCCTTGTTCCCGGCTGTGCGAACTCGATCCCTTCAAGCCGCCAAACGGTGCGTGAGGGTCGACGCCGGTCGTGTCTGCGTTGACCCTCACCATGCCGGCTTGAATGCGCCCGACGTACTGGAGCGCGGATGTCAAGTCCCGTGTGAATAGCGACGCGCTGAGGCCATAGCTGGACCGGTTTGCGATATCGATCGCGTGATCGAGGTCCTCCGCGGGAATCACCGCGAGCACTGGCGCAAAAAGCTCCGTTTGGGCCATCCAGGAATCTGGCTCGATTTCCGCATAAACGCTCGAGGGGAAGAAGTATCCGGACTCGATGTCAGCTCCGCCTATCGGCAAGCGGTAAGCGAGGCCAGGGTGATCGTTCAGTGCCTCATTCAGGCGCTCGCGCTCGGTGGCGCCGATGAGGGGGCCTACCGCAATCTTTGGATCCGAGGGATCGCCGATAGGCAGATTCGCGACCTCGGCGATCAAGGCGTCCATGAACTTGCCGAGAATCGAGCGGTCGACGATCGCGCGGCTTGTGGCTGTGCACTTCTGGCCGGCGAAGCGCATAGCACCCGCCGCGACGAGCGAGGCCGCTTGGTTGATGTCGGCGTCCTTAGCCACGATGGCCGCATTCTTCCCGCCCATCTCGAGTTGGTACTTAATGTTGCGGGCCGCGCACACCTTGGCGATCTCCAATCCAACCGTGGAAGATCCCGTGAAGCTGACGCCGCTCACGGCAGGATTCCGCACCAGGGCCGCCCCCACGTCGCCAACGCCAAAGGCAACATTGAAAACGCCTGGCGGCATCTCGGCCTGCTTCGCCGTCCGGGCAAGCAGCCAAGCGGTGTAGGAAGCTTGTTCCGCGGGCTTGAGCACCACCGTATTGCCAACGGCGAGCGCCGGGGCGGCCTTCCAAAGCGGTATGGCCAACGGGAAATTCCAAGGCGTGACGAGCGCCACAACGCCAAGCGGCTCCCGAAGCGAGTATTGGAGCGTGCCGGCCGTTTGGGCGGGCAGGACATCGCCCTGCTGGCGCACCGCTTCGGCAGCGTAGTAGCGGAGGATAGACACGCACCGGCCCACTTCTCCTCTTGCTTCGCCGACCGGCTTGCCGACCTCACGAACAATGGCGGCCGCAAGCTCGCCGGCTAATTCCTGAATAGCCGCTGCCCACCGGTAAAGATGCTCCCCTCTCGTGGGCCCCGGCAGCTTCCGCCAAGCGATGAGCCCGCTCGCGGCAGCTTCCACGGCGCGTGCAGCAGATTCCTCGCCTCTCGATCCGATGATGGCGACCTTGTCGCTGGGTCGCGTGGGGTTCTCAGAAGCGTACGATTCCTCGGTATCGGTGGGAACGAATTCGCCTCCGATGAAATCCTGCAGTCGCTCCGCTTCTATTGCCATATTCGTCTTGATCATTTTTGTGCGACCGCGTCTACGCCGGCGAAGCCGTTTGGGCGGTCGAGGCGGCCCAACGCCGCCTCGGTACCCACTCGTATATTACTTCTTCACAGGGCCACCGGGCGGCGGAGGAGGGGGTGGCGCGTGGACGTTTGAATTGTCCTTGGGCGGCTGCGGGTCGCATCCGGAAAGGACGGTCGCCGCCGCGACGAGCGCCAGGACCGCAGCAAGGGTTCGAAGTGTATTCACCATGGGTTAATTGGGGCTCTGGACCGGACCCCAATAGGCTGTGTCGAAGTCCCACCAGTCGGTGTTCGGCTTCTTTTGCTCTTTAGCCCAGGGAATGGACTTGGCGCTGCTGTCTCCGCGCACGGTTGGGATCAGCGCGCGGTGGGAGAATGTCGATCGCCACACCACGTTTCGATAGAAGTCGACGTTCACCATGTCTGGATCGCAGGCGAGCCAGTTATCGAAGAAGAACACTCCGAAGGTCTCGTCGCCCGGCCAGCGAGAAGTGGTGAGCATGGCGCGCGTGCTGAGGTCCTGAACTCCGCTGATGTTGCGGCCCTTGTTGTCGAAATAGTCCGAGCCGTTGTAGCCGTCGACTTCGAAGAATCCGAGCCTGTTCGCGGAAAGGGTCGTGAATCGGCCCCAGTTGTACGCCCCCGGCGAAGGCGGAAGTGTTGCCACTTGAGCGTGATCCGCGGCGTCCATGGTTATGTCGCCGTTCTTGAGGTACGGGTAAATGAGCATCGGCCAAGTGACGAAGAGGTCTTCGTTGTCACTCCACCAGTCATTGCCGCAAAACAGCTCGGTGTTCTGGCACTGGAAAGCGCCAGGAGTCATATCGTCGTTGTCGTTCGCATACATGTGAACGGCAGTTCCGATCTGCTTGAGATTCGAGATCGTAGTAATGGTCTTCGCCGAAGCCTTGGCTTGGGCGAACACGGGGAATAGGATCGCTGCAAGTATTGCGATGATCGCGATGACGACCAGAAGCTCGATGAGAGTGAACCCTCGTTTATTCGACATAGATCGACCTCCGCCCGCTTCGTCGCGGGCCAAAATTGATGCCAACGAACGCTATCTTACAGCACGTTTAGCAATTTGAATAGTTCAACATCAATCTTTGTAGCGAGGTGGGCCGGTCTACCCAGCTTCCGAAGTCTCGGCTGCTTCCAATTTGAGGCATCCGGTATCTTCCGAGCCGGCGCCGATGCGGTCCAAAAGGACGATGAGCCTCTCGCACTCTGTGCCGTTGAGATCGTTGACCGACTTGCGGATTCGCTCTAGGTGCCCCGGGTAGATACGGTCAAACAGATCCTCTCCTGCACGAGTGATCTTCACAAACACCACGCGGCGGTCGTCCGTATCCCGAATGCGGGTAACGAGCCCCGCGCGCTCGAGATTATCGACGACCACCGTGATGTTTCCGCCCGTCTTGAGTAGGTGCTTGGCGATGTCCCGTTGCGCCAAGGGGCCCTGGATGCGCAGCACCTTTAGAGTGCTGAATTGGCTCGCGGTCAGCCCATCGGCACTCAGGCCGCGACTGACCTCCGAGTGAAGCGCTTCCGCGGTTCGAACGAGCTTGACGTATGCCGCCACAGCCACGTCCTGGATCCGGCCATCTTGGTTATTCATAGTGCAACTGGCTCAATAATTAAAAGTTAAACGATACATTATCCCTCATTGCGGTGAATCTCCCTGAACTCCTGCCCCTTCATTCCAGTCAGGCGGGCTTACTCCCAGCAGATTCTTTACGAAGAAGTCTCTCCGCTTGCGCTCACCGTAAGGGCCACCGTCGGTGTGGTCGGAGCCGGGAATGACCAGAAAATCGAAGTCCTTGCGAGCCTTGATCAGGGCGTTCACTAGTCGGAAAGTCGATTCTGGAGGCACGTTCGTGTCCATTTCGGCCACGTACAGCATCAGCTTGCCTTTGAGCTTGTACGCGTTGGTGATGTTCGATTGCTCTTCGTACTCGGGGCCTACGGGGTAGCCCATCCATTGCTCGTTCCACCAGATCTTGTCCATGCGGTTGTCATGGCACCCGCAGGAGGACACAGCGCATTTGTAGAACTCGGGATGCTGCAGAACCGCCGCCGTCGACTCCTGACCGCCGGCCGAAGTTCCGAAAATCCCTACGCGATCGATGTCCATGTATGGATATCTTGCGGCGAGCGCCTTCATCCACAGGATTCGGTCCGGGAAGCCCGCGTCTACCAAGTTCTTCCAGGCCACGTCCTGGAATGCCTTGCCTCGATTCCTGGTGCCCATACCATCGACTTTTACGACGATGAACCCAAGCTCGGCCAGCGCCTGGTCCGACCGATAGGGTGCAAAACTCTTCGGCACGAAGGAGTCGTGGGGACCGGCGTAGATGTCTTCTATGATCGGATACGACTTGGTCGGATCGAGATTAGACGGCCGGTAAACGAGTCCCCAGATATCGGTCTTGGCGTCGCGGCCCTTCGACACGAACACCTCAGGGGCTTTCCAGCCGAGAGCTCTCAGATCCGTTATATCTGCCGCTCCCAAATCGGCTAGCAGCTTGCCATCGGAGACGCGCCTCAGCCTGTGCACGGGAGCGTCGGACACCGTGGAGCAAGTGTCGATAAGCGTCGTTTTGTCCGGGGAAAGCACTGCGGTATGGTCTCCGGGCTCAGGCGTAACGCAGGTCATGCCGGAGCCGTCGTAACCCACTCGGTAATAGTGGATGAAGTACGGATCTTCGCCCGGGTTGATTCCTGACGCTGCGAAGACGATCTGACGGTTCTTTTCATCGACGTCGAGCACCTCGCGCACAACCCACTGCCCGTGGGTTATCTGATCCCTGATCGCGCCATCGCCGTCGACGAGATAAAGGTGACCCCAGCCGTCGCGCTCGGATCGCCAAACGATGTCGTCCGAGCCCTTGCAGTAGTAGATGTACTGGCTCGTGGAGTCAACGAATGTCTTGGGATGGTCGTCGATAAGCGTGCGCAGGGCTCCGGTACGGTCATCCGCCTCCATTACGCGCCAGCGCGAATATCCGCGGTCCATCTTTTCATAGGTGAAGTGCCGGCCATCGAGCTTCCAGCGGATGCCGGGCAGCTCGCCATACTCCACGCGATCGGCAATCGGCTCTGCGTCGTGCGTCGAAGGGTTCAGCAAGATGAAGCCGAATGTGTCGACCTTGTCTCCTGGGAGGTCGTATACGCGCTCGTGAAGCTTGGCCCTGCCCCCACCTGCCGGTGAAGACTCGATGTTGTACACGAGCTTGCGGTCGCCAGGCATGACTGTCGTGGCGACGATCCTGCTGGAATCGGGCGCCCACTCGAGCCTCGCGACGTACGGTTGATCCTCTTTGCCTTCGAATAGCGCGAACTCGATCCCGTCCTTTTGTCGAAGCATGACGTTCCGACCCACGATGCGAGCGACCCATTTCCCATCGGGCGAGGGATGGTCCTTGGTGTCGGGCGCCCAAAGGTTCTGCCTCCAAGGCTCGGGGCGAACGAATCCCGAGCGCCCTCCGGAGCGAGGCACTTCCTTCAGAGCGTAGGTCGTCAGATCGCATTGGAACGCACCGTCTGGTGTGTCGAACTGAATGGCCCTCCCGTCGGCCACGAACTGGAAATCGGTGAACGGCAACTTGTCGGGCGCGATGGGTCGGTGCAGCTTTGTACTCAGAGCAGATGCCAGCCGCCCCGGATCGAATGGGTCGGATCTCTTTCCGCTCGATTCCTCAATACCTACGAAAGCTCGTTTCCCGTCGCGCGTGCTTTCGAGATACCAAAAGCGGCGATTATGGTCATACCAGTGCGGGTCGACGCGCAAGTCGAAAGCGGCGCGTGAATACTCTGTCCGCATCCGGTTCGCGCGCTGATACGATTGAAGAAGCTGCGACGCATCGGGCTTGAATTGGGCGAGCCCTCCGGCATAGGCAGCGCCGGCGCCAAGAGCCAAAACAAGAAGTAACGAGGAAATACGGAGGGTGGGCCGCATACGAGCATAATATCGCGAGTCGAGCACTTCGATTCAAGCTTTGCTTGTTCAAGATTTAATGAGATGAACGTTGTCGAACCCCTCGAGCAGGATGAATCGAGTCGGCTGCGCGAGCCGATCGAAGAATATTCGGCAGATGCCGCAGCGATCGGCCGGCTGTTTCCGAACGAGCTTTCGAAGGCTCGGCGGAAGCGGCTTTCGGAGCTGAGGCGTTCGTGGCTGGAGCGCATTCAGAGGGACCAGCCGCATGAACTGACAGGCAACGACGGCGTAGACCGCGGGCTATTCGAGCACTACCTTCTGAACGAGGACAGGCGCTCGGAGATCGAGTCCGCGGCGTATGCGAAGTTGGAACCGTGGCTGCCGTTCGCCGACGGCATTATCGAGCTCGACGAGGCGCGCAGGAAATTCGGCGTAATGGAGCCGCGCGAGGCTGCGAAGAGATTGGACGATCTGGCAGCATCCGTGCGAAAGGCGACCGAGAGATGCGCGTCCCCCGATCACGCAGCCCAGCACGAAGCCTATCGGTCGGCCGAGGCCGTGGGCAAGCTCAGAGGCACCCTTAAAGAGTGGTTCGAGTTCTACGATGGTTACCACCCGGCGTTCACATGGTGGGCGAGCTCGCCTTATCGCGCGCTGGATGAAGCACTCGAGCAGTATGCGAAGGAGCTCAAGGAAAAGGTGGTCGGGCATTCGTCCGAGGACGACGGAGCGATCGTGGGCAACCCGGTCGGCCGCGACGCATTGATCGCCGAGCTTCGTTCGTCGCTCATCGGATACACGCCCGAGGAGCTTGTGGCGATCGGGGAGCGAGAAGCCGAGTGGTGTGAAGTGGAGATGAAGCGCGCGGCGCGTGAGCTCGGACTCGGCGACGACTGGCGCAAGGCGGTCGAGCTTGTCAAGGGCATGCATGTAGAGCCCGGCGAGCAGCCCAAGCTGGTTCGCGACTTGGCTGTGGAGGCAATCGAGTTCCTCGAGACGCACGACTTGGTCACCGTCCCGGAGCTCGCCAAAGAGACTTGGCGGATGGCCATGATGCCGGCAGAGAAGCAGAAGGTGAACCCATTCTTCCTGGGTGGGGAGCAGATCATCGTGTCATATCCCACGCTCGGAATGAGCCACGCCGAGAAGCTGATGAGCCTCCGCGGCAACAACGCGCACTTTTCTCGAGCCACCGTTCAGCACGAGCTGATCCCCGGTCATCACCTGCAGTTCTTTATGCTGCAGCGGCACAGACCGTACCGCAAGCTCTTCGGTACGCCGTTCTGGATCGAAGGATGGGCCCTGTACTGGGAAATGCTCCTCTGGGAGCTCGGTTTTCCACGCGGGCCGGAAGATCGGGTCGGAATGCTCTTTTGGCGAATGCACCGGGCGGTGCGGATCATCTTTTCAATTCGCTTCCACCTGGGGCAGATATCGTCTGAGGAGTGCGTGGCCATGCTCGTCGACCGCGTCGGACATGAGCCTGCGAACGCGGAAGGAGAGGTGCGGCGGTCATTCGGCGGCGCCTATCCTCCGCTGTATCAAGCTGCATACATGGTTGGGGGGCTTCAGTTTCGGGCGCTGTCCTCGGAAATCGTGGGAGCCGGCCGTATGTCGTACCGGCGCCTCCACGACGAAATCCTCAAGCAGAACCAGATGCCGGTCGGCATGCTTCGCGCCGTTTTGCGCGGCCTGCCCAGAGACGCGGAAAGTATTTTAGCTTGGAGATTCGCCGATACGGCCTAGCGGGCCGAAGGGTGCGGCGTGGCCGAAAACGCCTGCTTTCCAGGTTCGGCAGCTTTGGCGGTGGGATCGGCCGCTTTGGGCCCAGTGCCGGAGTCGTCCGGAACCGGAACGATAAGCAACCGTTTGTTCCCTTCGTCGAAAACCGTAAACGCGTACTGTCTTCCGAGGTCGTTCAGTATGTCCACTGCGGACATATTGTCGTACACGAGCTTCACGTCTGGATTTGGCATGCCGGGCGCGATCTCCACCTGCATGTCGCCGCTACCGGCGATCAGCTTGATCGCACTAACCAGCGAGGTCTTCTCGAGCTTCACGGAACGCGGCTTCAAATACGCCGGGACATCCTGGATGGCAGGGTCGGGGTGCTCGGCCGTTGGGACGGCATCCGGAGCGTTCTGCTGGGGCACGGGTTCTTTCGGAGCAGTCACCGGGGGAACGGGTGGAACGTACGAGATGACCGTGTGCGTCGGTGCTTCGGGCGCAGGAGACGCGAGCAAACGCGTCGCGTAGAACGAACCGAAAGCCAGGCCGGCCAAGGCAAAGATCCCGCCGAGCACGAGGGGATTGCGCGACGTGCGGGAGGCGCTGTCCGTCGGCCTGAAACTGGGTATCGGCGCCGGCGCCGATATCGCGTGACCTTCGCCACGAAGCCCGCGCACCATGGCGATTCGAGAGCCGAGTTCTCCCACCAGATGCGGATATTTGGCTTCGAATTCGTCGAACGCCCGAGGATTGTTCTGCTCGGCGAGCGCCCACATGAGTCGGTCGAGCTCAGGAGTAATTCGGTTCATTGGCCCTCCTCCTCATAGAGTTTTCTGAATCGCTCACGGGCTCGGTAAAGCCGCGTCTTGGCGGCATTGACATTGCAGCCAATGCTTTCGCCGATCTCGTTCAGGCTCAACTCGTCCCAATAAAAAAGCACCAGAAGGGCTCGGTCCGCGGGAGCTAGCCGCGCCATGGCGGCCTGCACTCTGGGATCGGTGTCGTCGGCCGGCTCCGGCGCCGGGGCGGCGGCCGCCTCGGTCAGCTCCACGTTCCGGGCGCGGCCTTTGCGCCTGCGCGCTTCTTGGATGCTCCTATTGACGGCGACGCGAAACAGCCAGGTACTGAATCTGGACCTGCGGTCGAATCTTCCCAGATGTCGGCAAACGAGCGTAAATATCTCTTGCACCGCATCGGCGGCTTCATCCGCATCCATCAAAATGCCGCGGGCGATCACGAACACCTTCTCGTAGTACTTGCGGTACAGCCCCTCAAAGGCGTCTTGGTCACCTGCCAGAAACCGCTCGACGAGTTTGATATCTTCGTCGAATGCAAGTTGCTTCGGCTTCTCGATGATTGCGGACACCACTGTCACCTATTGGACGCCGTTGCGATCAGGCACGTTACCGCCGAGGCGGCGGAGTAGCCTTCCCCCGCTGACGCCGAGTGGAAGTGAGGACGCGCTGCTCGGCCTGCCGGTATGCATCCATGAAATCTGACGGAAGGTTGGTAAGCGTATAGTTCGCTCCCGGGAGCATTTCGTCGTCGGAGAGTTGGTCGGAGAAGCCGTCGCCACTGCCCAGTGCTACGTAGACGGACATTTGGGTCTCCGTTCCGTATCGGAAGCGCGTGTAAGGAGCCAGTGAACTCAATCTCCCAACCTGCGTCAAATCGTGCTCGCGAACGCCCGCGATGCTGCCGAGCTCTTGGGCCGACTGCGGTGAGCCGATGCGAGGCTCGACGCCCAGCGCCACCCTAAAGCTTTCGGTGGTCCACGATAAGTCGACGTCGGAAAGGCCTTGCGGAAATATGTCGGTTACCTCGGGCTGAACAGTCAAAGTGCCCTCGTTGCGGACTCCGGGCGCGTCGGCCGAGCCGAACACATAGTAGCTCAGTAGGTTACGTTGCGCTTCCGTCAGATCGGCATAGCGCAGATGCCCTCCAGCGTTCAGCGCTTGCAACTGAGTGGGCAAGAGCAACCCATAGAGCTGCAGCATCGTCCACGATTCGCCGGAGTGACTCAGAGCTTCGTCGAGTCCTGTCACAGCCATCAGAAATTCACCCGCCAGCTGGTCGTTCGGGTCTGGGTTCGAAAGCGAGTACTCGGCCCACTTGGCAAGTCGGATCGTATCATCCTCGTCCGCTATGTTCATCAGCGCGCCGAATCTCTTCCGGTCCAAGCGCTCCGCTTCGAGTCGGAGCCAATCCTTTGGTCGCACGAGCAGAGCTCCGTCTTGCTCGTAGATCGAGATGGAAGGGGCAGCCTCCTGGAGCGCCACAGCAAGATCGGCCCCATTGATCGGATCGGCGGCCAGAAGGTCGTCCGGCATACACGCAACGAGGTCGAGTCCTTTTACCTTCGCGAGCTGCAGGAGAACATCTGCAGGAACGAACGACAACGGATCATCGATGTCCGGACGAAGAATGCGCTTTCGGACTTCGGGGGTGAGAGAGATTGGAGCAGACTCGCCTTCCGGTGAGCCGGTTTGGTATCGCAGCACCGCTTCGATCGCCTGCGATTCCGGCGATAGCTCCAGCTTCGTGCTCTTGAGCTGCTCGCTCGGCTCAGATTCCTGGGGTGAATCGACGTCCAGGTCCGACTGCCACAAATTCACCACTTCGCCATCGGCGGCCTCGATTCGTAGCTCGAGCTCGAGGTCAGAATTAGAACTCGGACGGGCCACGCTAAGCTCGAAGCGCTGAGGCGTTTCGTCGAGCGGTCCGGAAAAGCTCGGATCACTTTGCTGTTCGGGATCGCTCATGGACTTGGAACGCGAGCCCCGGGAGCGTGCCACCGCCGCGCTCCACACGGCCTGCTCTTTGGCGAACTCTCTTAACACCGCCCCAGGGTGACCACCGATGAACCGCTGTAGCCTGTTCGGATTCGAGGAGAAAACCACCCGGGTGTCGGGTGCGATAGCTGCTAATGTGCCCGGATCGATGCCAGCTAGAATGCGAGCGATAGCTCTGCCTCCCGGCTCACGAACCTCTGGAGAGGAAGCAGCCGGAACGTCCCCCTCAGAATCCGACGAATTCAGATCTTGGAGAACCTTGTCGGCACCTTCGGCTGTGAGCTCGGAGGCAACTGCCGACCGCCGGAGGTAATTCGCAATGCCGCGCGCGTACCCATCGCGCAGATTCTTGAATTCGGCTGCTGCCTCGGCCCGGCGCAGTGTTGCGGGGCGCCAAAGCGTCAGCGAGCCGTCTGGGTCGATACGCCATTCACCCCCGCAAGCTTGCGCGAGCAGTTTCAACACCGTTCCTTTCGGCATCGAATGAACCGAAATCAGCGCGACCTGGTTCTCGAGCTCGCTCGAGCATTTCAACGTAGAGTTCGTCGCGGCTCCGAGCTGGGGCAACAATCGTTCGAGCCTCGCGGCTCTAGCTGCGAATGTGATCGCATCATCCGCCGGGCTCGCCTGATGAAGCTGCATGGAGGCGGCGAGGATCCAGACCATAAAACGGTCTAACCATAGTAGCCGAGAATCCGCTGAGAACCCACTGCGTCCGCGCGGGTTCTCTTGGCGAACTCTTGTGGTAGCCGGTTCAGAGCATACAGATTGAGCGCGAGAAGCACGCACGACACCACCGCGAAGGCTGCCGCAGCCCGCTGCTTGAACAGCTGCAGCGCTCCCAGCGCGAGGAGACATCCGAGTGGCCCGATGGCAGGCAATATATATCGGGCCTGAGCTTGAAAATACTGGGCGTTGAACCTTAGGAACAGAACGAGTGTGACGAGGATGAATACCTCGTTCATGAGCTGTGCTCCCGAGCGCTCCTTATATGCCCCCTTCGACCGGCCGACGGCCCAGCCGATCAGCAGCAGAGCGAACCCGGCGAGCAGCAGCCGGTAGAGTGTGTTGGGAGTAGGCGCAGCGGGCAGGCCGGTCTCATTCAGCCAGATGTCCATGTTGCCGAACGCCCCGAAGAAGGAACGCGCGGTCCACCAGCCCACCCAATCCAGCCAATAGGTCGCTGGGCCGAGGACTCCTATGAGGTCCTTGGCTTGGGGCGAGCCGACGAACGCTTGATTGAAGGCGGAGATCGCGAACGGATCGCCGTAGAGATGCTGGTTCCGGATCCACCATGGCAGCGCCACGCATATCGCAACCGCAGCGCATAGCGCGACCTGGCCGACTTTCGGCCTTTGCACCTGCTTCGCGAGAGCAGCTACGAGGAGTGCCGGCGCAAGGCCGAGAGCCGTCGTCTTGGTGAGAAAGGCTAGGCCCGCTAGAACGCCCACAACCGCGGCCAGCTTCCAAGTCCATCCTTTGGTCATCGCGAGAGCGCAGACAGCGAGCGTCCAGGTGCACAGCGCGATCAAGAGCGGGTCGTTGCTCAGCGCGCCGCTCAGCGCGCCGTTCATCGGCAGCAGCGCGGGCAGCGCCGCGGCGATAAGCCCGATCTCCGCTGAATCGAATGCCCACTTGCCCAGGAAGAACGTCCCGGCAACGCCGAGGCAGCCTATCAGCGCATTGAGCAAACGCAGCCTTGGGCCGCTTTGCGGGTCGATCGGGCTAGCTCCGGTGAGCTTGGCCCAGCCGGCCTCCAAGAGGTAATAAAGCGGCGGCTGGTGGCTCTGATACGTTTCCCCTAGGTTCGGGTTGCGCATCGTCTGGCCCGGATGGGCCGGGTCCGGCACCTCCCAAACCAGTATGGGAAATCCCTCTCCCATGAGTAGATGCTCGACGTAATTCGCGTGCTGGCGTTCGTCGGGCGCTCCTACGTCGATGACGGTAAGAGGCTGATGTGTGCGAGGGTCACGTTGGCTGAGCACGAAGCCGCTCGCGCGGTACGGCGTGACGCTGGCGTACCAACAGGCAAGCCCGAGGTGGAGTCCGATGAGCACCAGGAGGGTGGTGCGCCAATGAGTGCCGATTTTGGACACCTCAGCGTCCCTCCGCCCGAGATGAATCACGCATCGCGCTTGAGTCTAGCAGCGAACGAGCTAAGACACCGCTTGTACGGTTGCCATGAACGCGTCAATCCGGTTCCTGAGCTCCGAAGGCGAGGAGGCGAGGTCCTGAGCCTGATAGAGCAAGTCGCGAACCTGCTGCCGGTTCTGGGGGTCGATTCGGTACTGCGATTGGGCGGCGTTCAGATAGCAGTTTGCAGCGTTATCTTGAAATGTCCGGCGCTCGACAGCATCGTCTGTATATTGCGAAGCGAGATGCCATTCCTCAGCCGCCTGCTTCCATAGCTCGAGCTTCAGGTCGTCGGAGGTCTGGGCGGTTGCGCCACGCTGGTGGAGCTGGGCCAGGTTTATATGGGCGTCGACGAGCTTGGGATTCGCGCTGATCGCCTGGTTAAGCGAGTTTTCGGCAGCGATATCCTGGCCCACCTGAAGGTACTTCTTGGCTTGCGCCACGTAGGATTGGGCGGCCCTCTGCTGCATGACCACGCGCTTCGACTCCGCGCCGGAGTTGATTGCCGAGATCGCCGCCATGAAGCCCACGATCACGAGCAGAAACAAGGTTCCGATGATGATCATGGCTGCGACGACCCGTTTGAGAAAGATGACCGACTCCGGAGGCAGTAGCGGGCGCCGAGGAGGAGGCGGGTAGTAGATCGGTATCGGCTGAGGCGCGAAGCCGGGCTGCTGAGGAGGAGCGAGCGGGAAGCCGGGATACATCGGTTGAGGATGGGGCGGCGGCGCGGCCTGCTGATAGGGATTGAACGGATAGACGATCGGTGGCGCTATCGGCTGGGCCGTCTGCTGGTACGGGTTCGGCGGCACTTGCGTCGGCGAAGGCATCGCCATAGCGCCCGACTGCTGAGCCATCGCGGCTTGGCCCAGCGCGGCGGACATCTCAGCCGCAGATTGGTAGCGCATCGCGGGAGTTTTGTCGAGCGCGCGACTAATCACCTGCCAGATCGGATACGGGACTTGGGCCGGCTCGTCAGGCTCCTTGTTCATGATCGCGTAGGTGATGCTCACCACGCTGTCGCCTGCGAACGGCTTGTGCCCGCTGAGCATCTCGTACAGCATCACGCCCACGCTGAAGAGGTCGCTGCGAGCGTCAATTTCTCGTCCGACTACCTGCTCGGGGGACATATAGCTCGGTGTGCCGAACACCTGCCCGTCCATCGTGAGATTCGGCTGGAACGTGAGCCTCGCTATTCCGAAGTCGGTGATCTTGATGCCGCCCGAGCTTAGGATTTGAATATTGTCCGGCTTGATGTCGCGGTGAATGACTCCCTTGGAATGGGCGTGCTCGAGCCCGGCGAGGACTTCGGTTACCACTTCGATCGACCGATCGAGGCTGAGATTCCCCTTTGTGTCGATCTCGTTGCGGAGCGTGCAGCCATCGAGATACTCCATGGCCATGAACGTGCGGCCGCCGTCTTCGGCGAACGAGTACACGGTCATGATGTTCGGGTGGTTCAGCGTGCCGGCTGCCTGGGCCTCGCGCTTGAACCGGCTGATGCGCTCCTCCTGCTGCTGCGAGGTCGCGCCGGGAGGCATGGCCAGTTCCTTGATGGCGCACCGGCGATTCATCAGCGGGTCGTACGCTTCGTAAACGATGTCGTTCGAGCGCGCGATCTCGCGGATGATTTGGTACTGCCCAAGGCTGGTAGGAGGATTGCTCAAATTCTTCCTATAAGTTTAGATGGTCGTCACGGGCGAGCAAACGCGCGAGGACACTTTCCTATTTTAGGAGACGTCGGCGCAGTTCAAGACGTGCGCAGCCGCTACCAACTCGGGTAGTTTGCGATTTGCGTTCTGTCTGTTGTGGTTGCCGGGTTCTGTGAATAGGGACCTAGCGGCGGCAGTCGGCACGGATCGTGAAGGGAAGAAGGAAATATGAGTCGCTGGGCCATCCCATGGCTTGCCGCGGGCATCGTGTTGTGCGCGCAACCTGCCCTCGGACAGAAGAGATACGAGGCGCGCACCGCGTACTTCGGACCGCGCGCAGTGGTTCGCATTCAGAAGCCGCAGCTTCGCTGGGAAGTATGGTGCGACGACAGTAAAGTGACCTCGGCTGAAATGACCGTGGACGACAAAGTCGTTCCTGCGCGCTACGATCCGACCACGCGCTGTCTTTCTTACGCTCCATCGACGCCGCTGAGCGTCGGGCCGCACCACGTCGAGTGTCATATCATCGTCGACGATGCGGTGACTTTCAGCCGTGATTGGACCACCACAATAGCCCCGGATGCGATCGAGACACTGCCGGCAGCCGGCGCCGACCAAGTTCGAGCTTTAGAGATCGCGAACGCTCTTCGAAGGGCCGGCGGACTGCCGGAGATGGTCTTGGACCCGAGACTTTGCGCCGCCGCACTGGGGCACGTGGAGTACCTGACCGCGAACAACCTGATCGGGCATGGCGAGCGGCCCGGAACTCCGAAGTTTCTAGGCGCGTCGCCGGGCGACAGGTTGGAGGCGTTCGGCTTCGGTTCGTCGTCATGGGAGGGTGTGACGTATGGACCGACTACGGTCGATGAAGCGATGAGGGCGTTGTTCGACGCGCCGTACCACCGGATTCCACTGCTCCAACCGGGCGCTCTGATGTTCGGCTCGGGTTTCGGCTCGCAGAGATTGGACGTCGAGATCGAAGAGACCGGCGCGGCGGCGATCGTATGCTCGCCGGCAGATGGCCAGAAGGGTGTTCCTACGCAGTGGCTGAGCCGCGAGGACCCTGATCCTTTCCGGCTGTATCCCGGCGCGGGCCCACTTGGTGGCTACCCGATCGTGTGCGCGGTATTTGGCCCAGGCGAGCAAAGCATCAAGATTTCCAGCGCGGTGCTCACGGATGACCAGGGCGCTGCGGTCGAGGCTTACGTGAACTCGCCTGCGAACGATGGACAGCTTACGAACGCCGTGGTCATCATCGCGCGTCGGCCGCTCAAGGCCAAGTCTTGGTACCGAGTTCACATCGAAGCAAGCGACGCTTCGGGCTCGCCCATTGCAGCTAACTGGCGCTTCGAAACCGGCGCTTAAGTTTACTCTCGAGAGTCCTTGCAAGGATCGGGCGCCGCGTCGCACAGCAATCCGTTCGTGCACGGCGCATCGGTCAGGAGGCTCCATTCGGACCGGAATTCAATCGTGACACCCTCGGGGGTCTTGCCGCAATGAAATCCCACGTTCGCGATATGCACCGAGCTGTCGGCTAGCAGTCGCAGAACCCGCCCCGTCGTATCTAACCGGGCGTCCGCCTCGCCGGAGTTCGGGAGCTTTCTTCCGTGGAGAACGCAATACGCAATGCCGTGGTTGGTGTCGGCAGCCGTTATGGCGTCCCGATACCCGTCGGGATAGGGACCCCAGTAATAGACACTGACCTTGGAGCCGACTCGGTCTGTGTCTTGCTTGTTGGCCCCGGGTCCGTCGTCCGCCGGACAACGAAGCGCCGGCAGTATCTGAGGACTCGCGGCTACGAGATTCTTCAGCATTAGCGGATAGGCTCCGTCGGAGTCGGCGCGATACATCTCCATCGCAGCTCCCAACTGCCGCAAGTTGGATATGCAGGGCGCCTCTTTAGCTTTTGCTTTCGCGACGCTCATCGCCGAAAAAACCAGCGTAGCGGTGATCGCAACGATCGCGATCACCGCAAGCAGCTCTATGAGAGTGAAGCCACGAGTAGCTGCTAGCCGACGAAAACGTCCCAAACGAAGCCTCCTAGCCTCGAGGCGCCGATCAGCGCGGCGAAGAGCATTCCGCTGCCAATTATGGCGAGCACAATCCCAACAATCCACGCGGCAGCGGCTGCTCCTGTCGAGGGAAAGAAATCCAGCGCCTCCAACCTTATTAGGGCGACGAGTACGACTAACAGCCAACCCCAGAGCCATCCAGGTCGGTTCAGGCTACTCGCGACCAAGCCAAGGGCTCCTAACACGAGGGACAAATAGATCGCGACCGGCCGGGCCGCCGCCAAACCGAATTCTCGACCTGCCTCATAGGGGAGGGCCGGAAGCCCACTGCATGCGCGCCAAGTAATGGAGACTAAGGTTCCTCCCCATCCGGTTACGGCGACCAGCACGAGCCAACTTGCAGGAATGAACAGCAGAAGGCGGGCGGGAAATACCGCAGCCGCAGGTAGCGCATCGTCGCCGGATATGGCCGACGTTGTTGCTATAAAGTTGTGCATGCAGGCACTTTAACACGGCCTTGGAATAGATCCAAGTTTTCCGGTCCGACGCTCCTACCGTGAGCTCAGCGGCACGTATGGCAGGTTTCGGGCGCCTTCGTAGATGACGGTCGGTCGGATCAGGCGATTGTTTTCGAGCTGCTCGATCGCATGGGCGCAGTAGCCGGCCACGCGTGCCATCACGAAGATCGGCGTGAACAGGTCGATGGGGATGTCCAGCGAGTAGTACATGTATCCGATCGGGAAGTCCACGTTCGGGTACAGGTTCTTCCGGTCGAGCATAGTCTTTTCGAGCACATCTGCGATCTCAGCCATTTCGCCTTTGCCTTTCTTGCGGGCGATCTCCTTGGCGGTCGGGCTGATGTAGAAAGCTCGGCTGTCTCCTTTCTTGTACTCGCGGTGGCCGAAGCCCATGATTTTCTTCTTGGTGGCCAGCGCGTCGTCGATCCAGGCTTGGGCCTTAGCGGGCGAGCCGATCTCGAGCATCATGCGCACCGCCTCTTCGTTGGCGCCGCCGTGCAGCGGGCCACGCAGAGTGCCGATGCCGGTGATGACGCCGCTGTAGAGGTCGCTGAGTGTGCTGACGGTCACGCGGTTCGCGAATGTGGAGGCGTTGAATCCATGCTCGGCATAAAGCGTCAGGGTTTTGTCCAGCACGCGGGTGGTCTCGGCGTCGGCCTCTTTGCCATTGAGCAGATAGAGGAAGTTTCCGGCGAGGCCTAGCTCGGGGCGGGGCTGCAGCGGATCTCGACCGCTTCTGATGCGCCATCCGTTTGCGACCATCGTGCCCGCTTTGGCGACGATCCGCACTGCTTTGCGCTTGTCCGCTTCGATATCGGTGGAAGGTCGGTCGTAATCCGGATCGAACGGGGCGAGGGCGGAATAAGCCGTCCGGATGGAATCCATCGGATGGACGCGCTTGGGCAGGGCGCGAAGCACGTCGTAGATCTGCGTGGGCACTTCGATGTCCGACGCGATCTGCTTCTTGAAACCATCGAGCTGGGTCTTGTTCGGCAGGGCGCCCAATAGCAGCAGGTACACGACTTCTTCGAAAGAGCCGTGATCTGCCAGGTCGTGGACGTCGTAGCCCCGGTATTGGAGGCTGCTTCGCTCGCTGTCGATCTCGCTGATCGTGGACTTGCCTGCCGGCACGTTTTCCAGGCCGGGGCTGTACGGGTACTCCATCACGGTTGCGCTCATGCCAGTTCCTCTTCGAATGTCACGAAGAAGGAGTTTACCCCGGCTGGAATTCGGCTCTTTCGCTCAAATATCATCGTGGTGCGATGCGGCGGGCGGGTCAGCCGCGAAGATTTGCGTTCATGACATCGACCTGGGCTTCCAGGGTCGAGGCGTAGGTTTGCAGCTTATCGCCGAGGGCTTCGTCGGTACAGCCGAGGATGCGCAGGGCGAGGAGTCCGGCGTTCTTGCCGTTTGCGATTGCGACCGTGGCGACGGGGATGCCCGCGGGCATTTGCACGATCGACAGGAGGGAATCGAGCCCGCCAAGCGCTTTGGTTTGGATCGGGACTCCTACGACGGGCAGGGTGGTCAGCGAGGCGACCATGCCGGGAAGGTGGGCCGCGCCGCCCGCGCCGGCGATGATGACCCGGATGCCTCGATTGCGGGCGGACTTAGCGTATTCCACCATAGCGTTCGGCGTGCGATGCGCGCTGACGACCTTGTATTCGAAGGGCACGCCGAAGTCGCGCAGGATTTCTGCTGCGGGGCGCATGGTTTCGGAGTCGCTCTGGCTGCCCATGATGATTCCGACGACGGGGTCCATGGCTGGCGAGAGTACCGGCTTGGAGCGGGCGGGCGTTTCATGGGTGTTTTGTGGCGTCATCGGGGTGCTTTCTGGAGTTCGTTTTGGTATTTTTTGGTCACTTTTTGGTGGATTCTCTCAGGTTCGCGGCGAACCTAGCGAATGAGTTCGTTTCGCAATTTTTACTTTTCGTTTTTTGGCGGTCGATGTTCTGGCCGTGGACGGGGGGGGGGTGGCTGCTTGCGGGCGTGGGGCACAGGTAGTTAGTACAAGCGGAGGGCCCCAGTTGTAACAGGCTTTTTTCAGAACCTGGCAAGAATTGCGGGGCATTTAGCTTGGAGGCTTCGATCGAGGGTGGGATAAGCCAAGCGGGCCCCGCCTAAGCGGAGCCCGAAATCTCGGTTGCGGACCCAAACGGACCCTTTTCGTTGGCCCTGAGGCCATATCCTGCGATCCCTAAAGATCATTAGTGAGGAAGCGCAGGCCCTGATCTGATACATTTATATTCTACATCAATGAAGGACTTAAAGCAAGGGTGCTCCTGGACTATTCTCGCCCTAGACCTAGGCACCTCGTCGGTAGGGTGGTCTCTGTTCTCGATCGACGGCCATGGCGAGCCGATCGAGCTGCTAGACCTCGGCGTTCGGCACTTCGAGGAGGTCGTGGTTCCGAAGAGCGGCGAGTTGAAGAACCTCAAGCGCCGACAGGCTCGCGGAATGAGAAAGAACCTCCGCAGGCGACGTCAACGGCGCGACAACCTGTTGAACGCTCTGCGGTCGGCGGGAATGGCCCCAGAGGGCGCGGAGCCCTACGCCGATTCGGAGAAAGCGAAGAACGAGCCGTACCGGCTCCGGGCCACCGGCGTGTCCGAACGGTT
>JAICWL010000179.1 GCA_025934835.1 Fimbriimonadaceae bacterium | reverse complement strand
TCATCCGACGGCCACTTCCTTCCGGAAGCGTTCCTAACTTTGAGCATTGTTTTTGCGCAGTCAAGGGTTGCTGCAGTGCAGAGTAACTCTGCATATTTTTACGCGGGGCCACATGCTGCGAGGGCAGGGGGTCCCGCGATGGCGCCGACTGTCTTGACGCCGCGTGTAATCAGCCGTGTATACAGGGTCATCAGCAGAATGTGCTAAACCTCGGAGCTGAGGCGGCGCCGCGTCCCCGAGAGGCCATCTTTTGATTAGAATTAGCCCGAGCGGAAGCGACGATCACCGGGTATGTCGGCTCATTGGGTTGGTCGGACCGACGGGTAGTGGAAAAACAAGGCTCGCTGACTTGCTCGTGCGCAATCGAGGTTTCACCCGCGTGCATATGGGGCAGCCGATTAAAGACATGCTGGCTGCCCTGGGGTTGCCTCCTTCGGCCTTGGTAGGAAGCCCTGAGGAACGATCTGCTCCGCAGCCTTCGCTCGGCGGTAAGTCAGCCAGAACGGCGATGCAGACACTTGGCACGGACTGGGGCCGCGTTCTTATCTGGGAGGAAATCTGGGCCCAGAGACTTCGTCAGGAACTGCGGGATGGCGGCGAGGAACGCCTCGTCGTCGTCGATGATCTACGCTTCCCTAGCGACTGGCGCGTGATCCAGGAGTTTGGCGGTGTCATAGCAACCGTCACGCGGCCTGGTTTCGAGCGGCGCCGCAGCGTCCTCGCTAAGCTAGCATATCGCGTCAGGTCGCTCGGGCGAATTGCCGCGGCCGCGGGATTCCCTGTTCCGCCGGAGAGTGAGTTTCACTGGCGCGACGCGCCCTCCTTAGTAACCATTGTGAACGCGGGCCATGCGGACGAGCTCGTTGAGGATTTGGAGCGGCAGCTTCGCTCACGGGGCGTCAGATTGGGATCGGAGTTAGAGGTCGACCGGCCTTGATCCCATCAAAGAATACGCCGGGCCAGCCGACGCCGAGTTCAGCATACCGTTCTAGAGCCGGTTCTGCATTTGATTCCGGGTCTTGAACTATCGCCGCTACTGCGGCGATCAAGCTTGCGTGAGCTCCTTCCAAAGGGTGTTCAAAACCGGGCTCGTCCACGATTCGACGAACCTCTGCTAACGCAGTGTCCATTTGGGCAAAATCATTCGCCTCGAGCCAAGCACAGGCTTCCCCTAACCGACACCAAAGTAAACTGTCGCGATTGCCATAGCTCTTGGCTAGAAGTGCGCCTTTCCGATAATGATCAACAGCGTTCTCGCGATCACCTGCGTGTCTCAGAGCCTCCGCTAAGGCCAAGTGAGCATTCCCCATTGCTCGGACGTCTCCGGATTCCTCGGCTAGTTTCAGCGCGTCTGTCGCGGCTTTGCATGCGTCCTCGGCGCGGCCAATTTTGGCGTAGGAACGGGCGGTCGCCCGTAAGATCTCTGGTTTCTTGGATGGGGCGTGATCTGCCAGCTGCCGAAGCCGCTCGACAGACGTCGCAATAGCTTCCAGATCGAGTAAGTCACGGAGCGCCGTGTTCACGATAAGCTCGCGCTCGGCTTCTTGATCGTAGTCGAGACCGGTCTTTAATTTTTTGGACAGAGCCCAGACCGCCTCATAGGTATTCAGTCGCAAGGCTAGCTTCATCGAGATTAAGTCAGCTCGTCGCTGGATGCTCGAGTCGGGACGAGCGGTCTCGATCATCCGAAGATCTTGTTGGACCTCCGAGTACCTACCCAGGTCCATTCGAACTTGGGCAGCCATTAGCGCGCTTTCGATCACGTCCTGGCCCCCTGCGCCCCCACCTTGGACATCCCGACTAGCTCCATCAAGCAAGGCCAGGGCGTCTTCCTGAGCGCCGTGTTGCAGCAACTGCCCGACCAGTCCGCCGAGATCGACCGGTCGATGTTCAACCAGCAACGTAGTGAGAGGTTGAACCAAGCCGCTCGAGCTGAGAAGCCTACTCTCATAACCGGCCAGCCGGAATGCCTCATACCATATGCCCAACCACTTGTTGTGGACGACGCCTCCGTAGGTGCCTCGCCATGTTTCCCTGAGGCTCGAATGCCGGAACCGTACGGCTCCTGCCGAAATCGAAATCTGGTCTGCAACAAGTAGGCTGTCGATACCTGCGCCGAAGGAGTCGATTTTGGCTAGGGTCCCGGCGGCCTCCAGAAATCCTAGCGGCACAGCGTGCTCAGCGGGTACGACGGCGAGCAATTCCGCGATGGCCCGCGCGGTACCATCTAAGTCGGCGCGGCGACTGGCATGGAGGGCGGCCACTGATGGGAGTGGGCCT
>JAICWL010000090.1 GCA_025934835.1 Fimbriimonadaceae bacterium | reverse complement strand
GGGAGAGGGGCAGGGGTGAGGGTTCGAGAGCCGCAGAGCTATCGACCAAAATCGTTGCATCGTAATACCCCCCCTCTCCCCGAGGGAGAGGGGTAGGGGTGAGGGTTCGAAGGCTACAGAAACGGAGGACGCCATGCGGCATCTCAGTGCTCTCAGTCCACTCCGTGTACTCCGTGAGCAACGCATTACCCGACAAAACCGCGCACCAAGACAACCCCCGAGGGCGAGGGGCAGGGGTGAGGGTTTCCGGAGCCCTTCGCCCCGAGGGAGAAGGGTTGGGATGAGGGTTCGAAAGCCGTGGAGCTATTGCCAAAAATCGTTGCTTCACGATAACCCCCCTCGCCCCGAGGGAGAGGGGCAGGGGTGAGGGTTTGAAAGGCGTGGAACTCCCGACAAAACCGCGCACCAAGACAACCCCCGGGGGAGAGGGCCAGGGGTGAGGGTTTGAAAGCTTTGAGCTACTCGCAGACCACGGCTTCCACCCGGCAGTACGACGCCTTCGGCATGCTAGTGGCAACCACCGACAAGCCCCAGGGCCCGTTCGGCTACCAGGAAGACCAAGACTCCGGCCGAAAACTCCTCGGCCACCACTACTACGACCCCTCCACCGCCCGCAAGAACGGCAGGAACTGACGTGGCTATGGGAGGAATGGACGCGGCGCGCAATCCCCCCGGCACGAGTCTCACAGCGCCAATGTGGCCACTACGAACGTGTGGTCCGACGGCTTCTCCCAGCCCCGAGGCTCCCGGTCGATCACACAATCGGTGCAAAGCTTCGCGACCGGCTCGGTCCCATAGATGTGATCGATGCGCCACCCGAGGTTCCTCTTGAAGCCGTTCGGCAGCGTGAAGTCCCAAAACGAATACGCGCCGCCCTCCGTGTGGTGTTCGCGGAACAGGTCGACGAAGCCGAACGACACGATCTCGTCTAGCCGCTTCATCTCCTCGGGGTTATGGCCCACCGAGCCGTAGAACCGCTTCGAGTCGTACACGTCCTCCGGTTTCGGCGCCACGTTGATGTCCCCCATCCAAACAACGGGGTCGCTCGGTGAGTAGTTTTCATGCACGTACCGGGCGAACCGCTCCATCCACGCCAGCTTGTATTCGAACTTCTCCGAGCCCGCCATGTAGCCGTTCGGCACGTAGGTGTTCAAAATGTGCAGCCCGTCCACTTCGCACGCGATGATCCGGCAGTCGTTCGGGAACAGCTCGTCTCCCATGCCGGTACGCACACCCGAAATGGGCCGCCGGCTCAGCACCGCCACGCCGTTCCAAGACTTTTGGCCGTGAAATGCCGCCTGGTATCCGAGCTCTTCGATCGCCTCGATCGGGAATTTGCCGTCCTCGACCTTGGTTTCCTGAATGCCCAGCACGTCGGGCTCTCGGTCGGCGATCCACTCCTGCAGTAGCCCCAGCCGCGCGCGGATGCCGGCAGCGTTGAACGTGGCTAGCTTCATTGTCCGGATTATGGCCGCCGGCCCGAACGCAGATACACTTCGGACGTGGAATTCGACTTGCTTGTCGAGGGCGGCACGGTCGTCTCGCCGGAAGGGCGGGCAGTGGCGGATGTGGGGATCCGCGGAGGCAAAGTCCTGGCCGTCGGATCGCTCAAAGCCGCCAGCGCGGCAGAGCGGATCGATGCCTCCGGATTGTGCGTGCTCCCAGGGGTTATCGACAGCCAGGTGCACTTCCGGGAACCCGGCATGGAGCACAAGGAGGACATCGAATCCGGTAGCAGGTCGGCGCTCCTGGGCGGCGTCACGAGCTATCTCGAGATGCCCAATACGAACCCCACGACCACCAGCCGTGATCAACTCGAAGACAAGCTCCAAAGGGCCGGCGAGCGATCCTGGTCGAACTACGGCTTCTTCGTCGGCGCGAGCCTCGAGAATCTGGACGATCTGAAGGACCTGGAGACTCTGCCCGGAACGCCGGGAATCAAGATCTTCGTCGGAAGCTCCACCGGCCCACTGCTCGTCTCCGACGAGCCGGACCTGCGCAGGGCTCTTGAATCGGGCCGGAAGCGCGTGTCGATCCACGCCGAAGACGAGCCCAGAAACCGAGAGCGCCGGAGCCTGCTGAGCGAGCACCCGCACCCGCGCGAGCACCCTTACCTCCGCGACGCCGAAAGCGCCCGCATCGCCACCCAGAAGGTGCTTCGCCTTTCAGAGGAAACAGGCAGACCCGTGCACATCCTGCACGTGTCCACGGCCGACGAGCCGCCGCTCATCGCTGCGGCCAAGCGGGCCGGTCTTGGCACGAGCGCCGAAGTCACGCCGCAGCATCTATGGTTCGAGGCTCCAGATTGCTACGAGCGTCTCGGCCCGCTGGCGCAGATGAACCCGCCGATCCGAGGCGCCGAGCACCGTCGAGCCCTATGGCGGGCGCTTCGCGAAGGCGTGTTCGACGTGTTCGGAAGCGACCACGCGCCGCACACTCTCGAAGAGAAACGCAAGCCGTACCCCGGCAGCCCCAGCGGAATGCCCGGAGTCCAAACGCTTCTGCCTGCGCTCACCACGTTCGCAGCCCATGGCCGCTTCAGCCTGGAAACGATCGTGCAAATGACTTCGCGCGCCCCGGCCCGGCTGTTCGGCATTTCGGGCAAGGGCGAAATCGCCCCCGGCTACGACGCCGACCTCGTGCTCCTGGACCCGGCGCGCTCGTACGTTCTTGAGCGCAGCATGATCGCCAGCAAATGCGCCTGGAGCCCCTACGAAGGGGAAACGTTCACCGGATCGGTCGAGGCCGTCGTGCTCGGCGGGCGAGTCGCGGCGCGCGAAGGAGAGCTACTGGGTCCCGCATCCGGGCAAATGCTCCGGTTCGAACAGGCTCGGTAAACTCGAACCGATGCCCAAGCTAATCCTGATCCGTCACGGCCAGTCTCTCTGGAACCTCGAGGACCGTTTTACGGGTTGGGTCGATGTTCCGCTGACTCCGACCGGAAAGGAGGAAGCGCGAATCGCAGGCGAAAAGCTCCAGGGCATGCCTATCGATGTCGCTTACACCAGCGATCTGAGCCGGGCGCAGGAGACGCTGAGGATCATCATGGAGACGGCCGATCTCGACGTCCCGGTGATCCGAGACCAGGCGCTGAACGAAAGGCACTATGGAGACCTCCAAGGCCTGAACAAGGCCCGCACAGCGGAGAAATTCGGCGCAGAGCAGGTCCATTTATGGCGCCGCAGCTACGACGTGCCGCCGCCCAACGGCGAATCTCTCAAGGACACTGCGGCCCGAACGCTGCCGTTCTTCGACCGCTGCATCCTCGGAGACATCGCCCAGGGCAAGAACGTGCTCGTTGTGGCCCATGGCAATTCGAACCGCAGCATCGTCATGCAGCTCGATAAGCTGACCAAGGAGCAGGTCGTAGCGCTGAATCTCGCGACAGGAGTTCCGCTCGTATACGACATGAGCCCCGACGGCGAAGTGCTCTCCAAAACCACGCTCTAAGCGTTGCGCATTTGCGCCCAAACATTGCTCTGATGCCCCCTCCGAGGCTGCCGGTGGGCGAAAATGATGTGCTTGGCACGTGTGGCCCTCCTCATTTCGGTTGCTTTGGCGCTTCTTCCTGCGGCGGTCCGCGCCCAGCACCCACCGCGCATTCCGGCCGCACGGATGTCCGTTGCTCCGGTCATCGATGGCAACATCGGAGCCGACGAATGGAAGGAGGCCACCAAGGTCTCCGGGTTCGTAGATCCGGTAACCGGTAAGCGGGCCCAAGACCAAACGGACGCGTACATCGGCTATACCGACGAAGCGATCTACGTGGCTTTCTACGCGCGGGACTCGCACCCGAAAGGGATAGTCGGCCGAGAGATAACCCCCGGCGCCGAATTCAACGGCGAGGACACGGTCACCTTCCGCATCAACCCCTACGGAGCCCGTACCTACGACGGGCGCTCGCAGTTTTCCGTGAACGTGCTGAACACGCAGCAGGACTCGATCGCCGGCGGCCGCGCGGCCAAACGCGAATGGCGCGGCGTTTGGAAATCCGCCGTCGCGCGACAGCCCGACGGCTACAGCCTGGAAATGAAGATCCCCTGGAAGGTGCTGAACTATCCGCCGGGCAAACGCCTGAACATGGACCTGGACTTCGTTCGGTTCCAGGCCAGGGGGCAGGTCACCTCGCGTTGGGCCAGCACCTCGGTATACGATCGCCCGGAGCTCTCCGGCTTCTGGGTCGGCGTCGATCCCCCGCCCGTTTCCCAGCAGCAGAAGACCGAGTTCCTGGGCTACGTGGCGCCCGAGGCTGAGCGAGGCGATGCGACTGTGCGATCGGGCCTCAACGTGCGGCATCATTTCACGCCTTTGCTCACCGGCTTGCTCAGCATCGAGCCGGACTTCCGCAACATCGAGAGCCAAATCGCCGGCATCGATTTCTCGCACACTGAAAAGTATCTCGACGAGTCGCGACCGTTCTTCAACGAGGGCTCGGACTACTTTGACCTTACGGGAGAGTTCACGGTAGGCCGCATGTTCTATTCGCGAAGGATCGAGACCTTCGATTACGGGGTGAAAGCATTCGGAAACGTCACGCCGGACTTCAGCGTAGGGGCGCTGGCGACGGTCGACACCGGCAACGAGACCGCAGCCGTTTTTCGCGCGGCAAACAATTTCGGGCCCAAAGCCTCCGCTTCCGTGTTTTCGACGTTCGACGACCGCCCGGGAGGCACGAACTCCCTCTGGGGCTTGACAGGGTCCGTACGCCACGGCAGCTTCACGGCCGACACCCAGCTTTCAGCCAGTCGCCAGAACGGACAGGCGCCGAATTCGGCAGGTGCATTCTCCGTCGGATACGATGTCCCCAGGTATCTGGCCATCCTCCGCTACGAATGGGTCCAGCCCGACTTTCAGGCCCCGCTCGCCTATATCCCCTGGACCGATCGCCGAGGCGCATACCTCTTCCTCGACCACTTCATGGAGTGGCGGCATGGCCCGCTTCGAAATCTGGACGTCAACTCCTTTGTTTCGAGCTTTTTCACCGACGAGGGCGAGGAGCAGCAGCGGGGCGTGGAAACATTCGCTTCCGCAACCACGCGAGGCGACGTCGCCATAACGGTCGGCAAGACCATGACGAGCTACTCCAACGCGCTGGACAATCTATGGTCGGTGCAAACGACCCTCAACGCCTCGAACCGATTTCGGCAGTACTCGGCAAGTTGGGAGACCGGAACGAGGGGTGGAACGCCGAGCAACTTCTACAACGTGGGCGCCACCTATCGGCTGTTCAAGAAGCTGGATGTGGGCTTGCAGCAGTCGATTCTGGCCTACAACGGCAGCGACTCCCAGACCATCGTTTCGATCGGTTCTGAGCTCAGCCCTGCCCGGTCGATCACAGGCAGGATGGTAGCCCAGAACGGCGACGTCAACGCTTACCTGGCCTATCGCAATGGCGGCCTGGGAGGCACAGAGCTGTTTTTCATTCTGGGCGACCCAAACGCCGCCACGACGGTCGCCCGAGTGAGCATTAAGGTGGTCTTCGCTTTCTGATCGCTAGCGAAGGTAGGCGCCGGAGCGCTTGCGCTCCTTTCTGGCGTACATCGCTCGGTCGGCTTGCTCCATCAGAGCCTCGATCGATTCGGTTTGATCGGACGAAGGCGAATACCCGACCGATATCGTGCAGGCATAGCCTGCATTGCGCACCTGCGTTTCGAACAGCCCTTCGACCCGCTCCATGATGCTCTTCGCTTCGGCGGCCGTGGTGCCTCGCAGAACGACGACGAACTCATCCCCGCCGACGCGCGCCACGAGGTCGCGCTTCCGGGTTTCGTACTGAAGAGTGCGCGCCAGCATCTGCAAGACGTGGTCGCCCGCCTTGTGGCCGTACCTGTCGTTTAGCTCCTTGAAGCCGTCGCAGTCGATGACCACCACGGTCACCGGCTCGGTCTCGCCCGGCTCACCGTAAAACGCCTGATGGGCGAATTCACCGAGAGCCCGGCGATTCAGCACACCGGTCAAAGGGTCGAGCATCGCCATCCGCCGCACCTGGCTTAGCGAGCTTTCCAACTGGGCGACCAAAATCGTGAGCACCCCCAGAGCGAGCACCAGCAGCACCGCCTCGCGAGCCGCGGCGACCGTCGGGTATCCCTGGGCGAATTGGCCCTCCGCGAGCAGGTCCACAACCACCGTCAGACCGACCATGGCGAGCCCTGCCGCCCTTCCGCCGTTACGCGTCGCGAGCCAAATCGGCAAGAGGTAAAGCGCCCTAAGGGCGCCGCCGTCCCGGATCTGATGGTGAAGCAATGCCAGCGCCGCCAGGCACGAGATAGACGATATCAGCGCCCAAGCCGCACGATGGCTCGAGCACCATCGGTCAATCCTGGAAGCGAGTCTGCTCAGCCCCGCTCCGCCCTTCCTTCCGATTGCCAATCCAGAATTCACGGTCAATTACCGCCCGAACGTTCGCGCCGTCGGCGCTACTTTCAATCGACGCCCAATAGCCCCGAACGTTCCCAAGTCCTCTTTCCAGCTTCGGCGGCCCTAAAGAAAACCGATCCGTTTAGCTTTTCGAAGGATTCTAAGCTATTCATCGGCATGATGCAAGTAATTCTTGCGGTGTAAGTCGCAAATAGTTCCTAATTTCAAAGCTGGGGCGTTGGGTGCCGAATCCTTGGGTGGCCGGCATAGGATTTTCGGCCCACCGCCCGTCACTTCGACACTCGAGCGTTCCAACACTCCCCCCTCCAAGGGGCGTAGAATCACGTAGACACATGGCAATCGTAAGATACGACGAGCCTCTCAAGCTCTCCCAGGACTTCGAGCCGAAGGGGGATCAGGGCAAAGCAATTCGAGAGCTGACGGAAGGGCTGGATTCGGGTTTCCGATTCCAAACGCTGCTCGGCGCCACAGGCACCGGAAAGACCTTCACGATGGCGTCGGTCATAGCTCAGAGCCAACGGCCCGCGCTAGTTCTCGCACACAACAAGACGCTTGCCGCACAGCTTTGCCAGGAGTTCCGGGCGTTCTTTCCCGAAAACTCGGTGCAGTACTTCATCAGCTATTACGACTACTACCAGCCGGAGGCCTACGTGCCCGGCGCAGATCTGTATATCGAAAAGGACTCGTCGGTGAACGAGGAGATCGAGCGGCTCAGGCACGCGGCCACGCAGGCGCTCCTCGAGCGGCGGGATGTGATCGTCGTTGCTTCGGTCTCGTGCATCTACGGTCTGGGCTCGCCCACCGAGTACGCCGAGTCGGTCATTACTTTCGAAACCGGCGCGCCTTTCGACCTCGACGAAGCGCTCGCCAAGCTCGTCCAAATGCAGTTCACGCGCAACGAGATGGTGCTGGACCGAGGCACGTTCCGTGTGCGCGGCGATACGCTCGAAATTCAACCGAAGGACGAGGAAGTCGTAACGCGCATCGAGTTCTTTGGCGACACCGTCGAGCGCATCCGGCTTTTCGACCCTCTGACGAACGACGTGCTGGACGAGCCCACCACGATCTCGATCTTTCCCGCCACGCACTACGTCACGCCTTGGGAGCGCATCGAGTTGGTGATGGAGCAGATCCGCGAAGAGATGAACGCTCAGTGCGCCATGTTCGAATCGCAGGGCAAGCTGCTAGAGGCCCAGCGCCTCCGCCAGCGAACCGAGTTCGACCTCGAAATGATGGGAGAGTTGGGCTACTGCAACGGAATCGAGAACTACTCGCGGTACTTCGACGGCCGCTCGCCGGGCACCGCGCCCTACACGCTTCTCGACTTCCTTCCAAGCGACTCCATCGTGTTCATCGATGAGAGCCACGTCACGCTGCCGCAGATCCGGGCGATGTACAACGGCGACAAACAGCGCAAGTCCGTGCTCGTTGACTACGGCTTCCGCCTGCCCAGCGCCCTCGACAATAGGCCCCTGAAGTTCGAGGAGTTCCTCGAGCGAGTGCCCCAGGTCGTGTTCGTCAGCGCCACGCCGGGCCCGTTCGAAGGCGAAGCGCAGGCGCAGGTCGTCGAGCAGATCATCCGACCGACCTACCTCGTCGATCCGGAAGTTGTCGTCAAGCCGACCAAGGGACAGATCGACGACCTGATGCACGAGATCCAGCTGCGAGTCGAGCGCGGGGAGCGCACTCTCGTCACGACCCTCACCAAGAAGATGGCGGAAGACCTTACCGGCTACCTCCAAGACCTCGGGATCAAGGTGCAGTACATCCACTCGAACGTCCACTCGCTCGAGAGGCCGGAGATCCTCCGCGATCTGCGGCTGGGCGTGTACGACGTCGTCGTAGGTGTGAACCTGCTCCGAGAGGGCCTCGACCTCCCCGAAGTCACGCTGGTCGCGATCCTGGACGCGGACAAAGAGGGATTCCTGCGCTCCGATACCTCGCTGATCCAGACGATAGGCCGCGCGGCCAGAAACGTCAACGGCACCGTCATCATGTACGCGGACAATATGACGGGCTCGATGCAGCGCGCCATAGAAGAGACCAACCGCCGCCGCGAGTTGCAGGTCAGCTACAACGTGGAGCACGAAGTCGCGCCGACGACGGTCAAGAAGGTGGTCCGCGAGACCGTCCGGTCGTACGACGCCGTCGCGGACGTGGCCTCGCAGTACAGCAGCGACACGATGGAGCGCATCGGCAAGGATGGTGCGCCAATCCGCATAGAGGAGATTCCGATCCTCGTGGCCTCGCTGGAGAAGGAGATGAAGGACCTCGCCAAGGCGATGGAGTTCGAGAAAGCGGCCCAAGTGCGAGACGAGATTCAGGACCTGCGCAAGCTTCTCGGTACCAGCGACGGACGTTTGGGCATGGAAAAGCGCCGCGGCCCTCGCCGCCCCAGAGCCGGCAGGTACTGAGGACTACAAGCGGCCGTCGAGCGCCACCGCGAGCACATAGTCGAACGCTTTCTTGGGCAGGCGCTTCGGTGTGCCGAGCATGCGCGCGTACATCACGATCTTGGCGATCCGCTCCAGCGTCTCCATCCGGTTGTATGCGTCTCCGAGCGAGCTTCCCATGACGACCGCGCCATGGTGCGCCATGAGAAAAGTCTTGTGGTCCTCCAGCAGCGGCTCGATCTTGTCCGGGACCTCGTCCGTGCCCGGCATCGCGAACGGACAGGTCGCCACCGAACCGAGCACGAACGCGGACTCGGGAAGCACGTCGTCCGGAATCTCTTCGCCGGCAAGGCCGAACGCCGTCGCAACCGGCGGATGAGCGTGCACCACGGCTTGGCAGTCCGCGCGCCTTTCGTAAATGCGTAAATGCAGCTTGATCTCGCTGCTCGGCTCGCCAGGACCCACGGGCGACCCGGCCAGGTCGGTCACCACGAGATCGCTCGGCCGCAATCGACCCTTGTCCGTGCCGGCGGGCGTGCTCAGAAGCCGCAGCGGAGACAGCCGCGCGGTGATGTTTCCCTCCAAAGCTCCGACCAGGCCCCGCTGCCAGAGCCTGCGCCCGATGTCGCAAATCTCGGCCCGCAGCCGAAGTTCGTCCATCCCCGGACGATAGCATTTAGGGCGGTTGCTCACGGACCCAACTTTCATTTCTCAAGAAACGACATAAACTGTAGAACGATTTGGGAGCACTGATACTTGCGCACACTTGCCAAAGCAATCATTTTTGGAGCCGTCGGCCAAGCGATGCTGCGAATCGGCCTTGGTCGGACGGCTCCGTGGGAAAGCGCGGAGAACGACCTGGCCAAAGCGGTTCGCGGTGGAGACCGAATGGCCTTCGAGCAGCTTACTTCCCGCCACTCCGAGTCCGTCCGCCGCTTCCTGCACCGTAGGGTCCCGCAGACCGACGCCGAGGACGTCTACCAAGAGACGATGCTCGCGGCTTGGGAGCATTTCTCCAAATTCAGCGGTACCGGCAGATTCCGCACCTGGCTGTTCGCCGTCTGCGTGAACAAGATCAAGGACTATTGGAGGCGTCAGCAGCGGCTCTCACCCGAGTTTTCGATGGACGTGAGCGAAGCTGCCCTCTACCTGCAACCCGAATTCGCCGAAATCGATCTCAAGGAGACGCTCAGAGAAGCTTGGGGCGGGCTGACGCCGAGCCAGCAGGAGCTGCTGGAACTGTACTACGGCGCCGAGCTGACCTTGCAAGAGATATCGCGCGTCTTGGGACGAAACCTCAGCACGGTTAAATATCAGTTTTATCGAGCGCATGAGCTCGCGGCGGAGCGAATCACGCCGGATTTTGTGGAGAGAGCGAAAGGCAGTGGGAGATCCAAATGAACATGGCCTGTAACCCTCGACGCGATTCCGACTTGCTGCTTATGGCCCACGGCCAGCTTCACGGCCTCGCCAAGCTCGGCTTGTGGCTCCACCTGATCCGCTGCAAGAGCTGCAAGCGCCGGCTCGAGCATTTCGGAGCGGTCTCCGGCTTGCTCAGAGCGGCAGTGCTGGGCCTGCACCCCTCGAGCGCAGACTTTGGCATGCGGCAGACGCCCGATGAAGGATGGCGGCTCCCATCGCCTCGCCGGGTTGCCCTTCTCACCACGGTCGTAATCGTGGCGGGCTGCATGATGTACGGCATTTGGGACCACACGGTCAGTGCAAACGCGGCGGCGATGTCTGCCGCGGCCAACGTGGCCGACCATTGCAGGTAAGAGCTACTCGGATTCGTCCATCGACCACGGAGATGAGTAGTTCGGCGGCTCCTTCGTGATCTGCACGTCGTGTGGGTGACTCTCGCGCAGGGCCGCGTTCGTGATCTTTAGGAACTCCGCCTTGTTGCGAAGGTCTTCCAGGCTGGATGCGCCCACGTATCCCATCCCAGAGCGAAGTCCCCCGATGAGCTGCTTCATCGTATCGCTGAGCAGCCCCTTGAATGGCACTCGACCCTCGACGCCCTCCGGAACGATCACACCGCCCGCTTCCTTGATCTGCATATAGCGGTCCGACGAACCCTGCCGCATAGCGCTCACGGAGCCCATGCCCCGATACACCTTGTACGCCCGATTCCGGTAAATCTCGGTCTCCCCCGGGCTCTCTTCGCAACCGGCGAACATGTTCCCCATCATCACGGTGCTTGCGCCCGCCGCAAGGCACTTCACCACGTCGCCCGACGATCGGATTCCCCCATCCGCGATGGTCGGAATCCCCAGTCGGTTGGCTTCCTCGCAGCAGTCCATCACCGCCGTGAATTGCGGCACCCCGACTCCTGCAACGACCCGCGTCGTGCAGATAGAGCCCGCGCCGATCCCCACTCTGAGCCCGTCCACGCCGCGAGCGTGCAGGTCGCGCACCCCATCCTTGGCGGCCACGTTCCCGGCGACCACCTTGAGGTCCGGCAACTTCTCCTTCAGCATCTTGACGCAGTTCATCACCCCGGCGGAATGGCCGTGCGCCGCGTCGATCACAATAAAATCCGCGCCCGCGTCATGCAGAGCCTTCGCTCGCTCGTACGGCTGGCGCAGTGCGCCGATCGCCGCTCCGACTACGAGGCGGCCCTTCAAGTCCTTGGTCGCCAGCGGGTGCTGCTTCACCTTGAGAATGTCCTTGATGGTAATGAGCCCCTTCAGCCGCTTCTCCGAATCCACGATCGGCAGCTTCTCGATTCGGTGCTCGGCCAGAATCTGCTGAGCCTGCTCGAGCGTCGTTCCCACGGAGGCCGTGATCAGTTCCTTCGAGGTCATCCGGTCCGCGATCGGCCTCGAATAATCGGTTTCGAAGCGAATATCGCGGTTGGTGAGGATGCCTACCAACCGTCCGTCGGCGTCGACGATCGGCACTCCGGAGATGTGGAAGCGCTCCATCAGGTCGACCGCGTCCTGGAGCGTCTTCTCGGGGTCCAGCTTGAACGGTTTCGTGATGACGCCGCTTTCCGAGCGCTTTACCCGGTCCACCTGCTCGGCCTGCAGGTCGATGGTCATATTGCGGTGAATGACTCCGACGCCTCCCTCGCGGGCGATGGCGATTGCCAGTCGGGCATCGGTGACGGTGTCCATAGGCGCGGACACGATGGGAACTTGCAGGGAGATTCCCTGGATGAACGTCGAAGAAATGTCGACGTCGCTGGGAAGGACAGTAGTTTTCTTTGGTATGAGAAGTACGTCGTCGAAGCTGAGACCTTCGCGAAAAGCGGGCATTGGCGCTCCTTGGCTTTTCAATAGATTATGGCCTCGCGCGGGAACCAGCGTCAACCAAAGGCCCTGTTTCCGAAGCCCCTCTCCCCGAGGGACAGGGGCAGGGGTGAGGGTTCGAGAGCCGCATAGCTATCGACCAAAATCGTTGCTTCGCAATAACCCCCCTCTCCCCGAGGGAGAGGGGTAGGGGTGAGGGTTCGAGAGCCATGGAACTCCCGACAAAACCGCGCACCACGATGACTTCCCCGGGGGAGAGGGGTAGGGGTGAGGGTTCGAGAGTCGCGGAAATCAGCAGTCGAGCCGTTGGCCCTGAGAGACAACCATCGGCGGGGCGGATCCAGGCGGTGTTGTAAGATCACCCTGTGGCCGAACGCGATCGGCAGACAAAGCAGGACCGCCTGCTGGGCTTCGCTCGCCAGATGCGCAAAGCGCCGACTTCAGGAGAGCGATGGCTCTGGAGTCACTTGCGCGACAGGCGATGCTGCGGCGTCAAGTTCTTCCGGCAACGTCCGGTCGGCCCGTACGTAGCCGACTTCCTAAGCTTCGAGGTGATGCTAGTCATCGAGCTGGACGGAGCTGGCCACGAACGCACGGTCGAATATGACCGGGCGAGAAAGCGCTTCTTGGAGGATCAAGGCTTCGAGGTGCTGCGGATCGGGAGCGAAAAGACCTTCACAGATGGTGAGGACATTTATCCCTTCATTTGTGAGCTGGTGCGGACAAAAAAGGCGCAGCCCCCGCCGCAGGGAGAGAAGTAGGGGTGAGGGTTTCCGAAGCCCCTCTCCCCGGGGGAGAGGGGTAGGGGTGAGGGTTTGAAAGCCGCGGAGCTATCGACAAAACCGCGCACCAAGACGACATCCCCTCTCCCTGGGGGAGAGGGGCAGGGGTGAGGGTTCGAAAGCCTTCCAACT
>JAICWL010000096.1 GCA_025934835.1 Fimbriimonadaceae bacterium | reverse complement strand
TCCGCATCGGCGAGCCGCTGATCTTGGAGATCGGCTGCCCCAGGGGTGTGGCTCGATTTCGGGCCGAGCTGATCGCCCGCGAAAGCGACTCGCACGTGATGCTGGCCGCCCACCTGGTGTTCGTGGGGCTTTCCGACCGCCGGGCAGGCGAGCGCAGGCTCGCATGCTGCGAAGTTTCCTTCGAGGGGACGCCGGCCAAACTGGTGGACATCTCGGAATCGGGCGCCAAAGTCGAGGTTGGAGGGTTCGTGCCTGCCGGACAGCGGGTTCGGCTCGATTTCCCCAACTCGCCTGCTCCGAAATTCGGTTGGGTGCTAGCTCACGAGTCGGACGGCGTCCGAGTGCTTTTCGAGGATTTCGCTTGCCCTAAAAGTTAAGCGGCCCCCGTCTTTGGGACGGGAGCCGTCGGGTCTTCCTCTGCTCTCGCTTCGGATTCCCGAGAGGGAAGGAGGATATGCGTCACTTATGTTGACGAACAAGGCCAAATTACCGTTCCCCAAAAAGGGACCTTCTGGGCCAAACGACAAAAATGCTAATAGTTCGTCATCCGCGTATAACTTCGGGAATCGGCGAGCCGAGAACGTGAAAATCCGAAGGCATACCAGGTTCCAGCGAGCCCATTGTCTCTCGTACTCCGCTCGCCAATGCCGCGCTTTTGGTGTAGGCGAGCAGGGCCTCGAAGCGCGTGCAGTTCTCTGCTGGATCGAACCCATCGGGCCGATCCGACGCCATGCGCACACCGTCCATCGGGTCGCCCGAGACGATCGGCCGGTCTGAGCTGAACGCCAGCCGGATTCCCGCGTCGAGAAGCGACCGCGTGCGCTTGAGCCGCGAAGCCCTCTCGTCGCCGAGCTGCCGGCGGTAGCTATGCCCGAACCGCATCAGGAACTCGGGCTGGAACGTTACAATGCAGTCGAGATTCGCCAGGCGTTCGATCTGCGCGTCGCTCAGGATCATCGCGTGCTCGATTCGGTGCATGCTCGGCGAGCCGGTCGCCTCGTAGGCATCCATCACGAGGTCGGCCGCATAGTCGCCAATGGCGTGCGTAGCGACTTGGAAACCCGCCTCGTCGGCCCTGAGCACCATCTCGGTCAGCTTCTCGGGGGAGTAAATCAACTGTCCGGAAGAGCGCAAGCGGTCCCCTGCCTCCGGGCCGTAGCTGCCATAGATCGCCGCCGTGCCGGAGCCGATCGCGCCATCGGAGAAGATCTTGATACCGCCGATGCCGACGGACTTGGAGCTTCCGCTCGGCGGCACGGCCAGCTCACGAAGTTTTTCAGGTCCGATGCCCCTCGGGCCGAAGACTCGGGACCACTGAACGTACAGCCGCGTGTGGATCGGCATTCCTCGTTCGGCCGCAAGTCGGTACGCCGCGATCTCCAGTTCAAGGTCGTACCGCCCGGTCATCATGTCGCACGCGCACCCGATTCCGACGTCCGACATTTCCGCGCCAGCCTCGAGAATCGCCTCCACCATCTCTTCGAGGCTGGGATTGGGAACCACAGCCGACACCCGTTCGAGGGCGTTCTCGAGCAGGACGCCGTCCGGTGCTCCCGATGGGTCGCGGCGATAGCTGCCTCCCGCGGGGTCGAGCGTTTCGGCGCCGACGCCTGCCACGGCCAAGGCCGCGCTGTTCGCTATGCCCGAATGGCCGCTCACGTGCCGGAGCAGTATGGGCCTCTCCGCCGATATAGCATCGAGGTCCGCTCGGGTGAGGTGCCGGCCGCCATCATACCGGGTCTGGTCGTAGTGCACAGCGAGCAGCCAACCGTCGGGGTGCGTTGCGTGCCGATCGCGTACGGCGTCCAAAACCGCCTCATGAGTCCCGCACGAGCCGAGATTGAGCTTCTGAAGATCGAGTCCGGTCGGAAGAATATGGCAATGGGCGTCGACAAACTTGGGTAGCAAAGTTCGGCCGTGAAGACTTTCAGTCTGTGCGTCGGCGGCGCTCACGCTCGGCCCTCTAGCAAGCACGCGGCCATCCTCGATCAGCATCTCCTGGGGCGACCCATCCAGGCCCCAGCGAAAATCGGTTAAGCGTTTCCTCAATTTACTATCTCTCCCACCACACGCTCGGCGCTTTCGAGCGCACCCTCGATGAAACCGACCCAGGAGGCGGTGTGCTCGCCGGCAAAGTGGATGCGGCCGTCGGGGGGCGCGATGTGCTTCATATGCTCGAGAACGTACCCGGGGGCGAGATGCGCGAACCCGCCCATGGCGTAGGGATCGCGCGTCCAGTCGTGCATCCAGCCGCGCACGTACAGCTCCTGCGCTTCGGGCCAATATCGAGTTACTTCGCGCAGCCCGGCCAAGACCGGGTTGCGCTCGTTTTGCCAAATGACCGAGTCGTCGCCGCAAACGTAAGCGCTCAGGATTGGCGCTGTGCCCATCGAACCGTCCCAGGTTTGCTGGATTGGACCGTCGCACTGCATGCTCCCGCTCCACTCGTCTCCTCGCCACCACGCCTCGCGGAACTGCCAGCAGATCTTCACGACGCGACCCATCTCCGACGCCTCGATCGCACACCGCTTGGCTGTCGAAAGAGCGGGTTCGAATACAACGCGCTCCAAGGCGGGCGGGGGCAAAGTCAGAATTACGGCATCGACCTTCTCCTTGCCGTGTTCGAAGATCAGCTCGACGCCGTCCGGGCCCTGGCGAACCCGGCGGAGCGGCGAGTTCAAGTTTGGCTCTGCGCCTAACGCTAGGGCCATTTGCTGGCACAGCGCCCCGGCTCCTCCCGGTATGCGGAAAGCGCTCATTTCCTCGCCCTCCCTCCCCAGGTAATGCATAAAGCCGACGAGCCAGCCCAGCAGCCCCACCCGGTCCGGGTCCTCGCCTTCGTCCGACCGATACTTCGCCATGACCCACCAGAGGCCGCGCTCGCTCTGCGTATGCTCGCGCAGAAAATCCCCCAGCCGGCGATTGTCCAGATCCTCGAACGCCGTGTTTTCCCAAGGGGGCTGGCGAAGATCGCGACACATCTCTCGAGCAGCCGCCTCCACGCGAAGGTCGTCTTCGAGGGCGTCGTTCCACATGAGGTCTTCCCGCGTCTGCTTGCCGCGCCAGCACAGCCGTTTGGGCCAGCCGACCCTGGGATCGGGGCCGAGATTGAATTCGTGCAGGAGCGCGAGGACCCGGTGATGGTCGGCGTCGATCCATTCTCCGCCGGCTTCGTACACCACTCCGTATCCCTTATCTACCGTGTGAAGCCTGCCGCCGACGCGGTCTCGCGCCTCGAAAAGGCTTACCTCGGCCCCGGCTGCCTCGAGAAGCGCGGCAGCCCGCAGCCCGGCAATCCCGAGCCCCACGATGCCGACTCTCATCGGCTCTCCCCGTGCGCCGAGCGAATTGCGAAATCTGCGACGAGCAGCACGAACACGCACACGCCGAGAGTCGCGAGCAGCCACTGTTCCACCCCGGCCCGGTAGAGCAAGGCTCCCACACCGAAGAGCGCCAGCGCACCAGCGAGAACGAACGCCGACGCCCCTCGCCGCTTGAACGACAGCAAATTGAAAGCCGCCATCACAAAGCAAACCCACCCGGCGCCGAGCAGAAACATATCGAACTCCTGCCGGGTCATCGAACAACGCCCTCTCGCCGGTCGGCTTTCCAGGCGCGGTACGCGCGTCTGGCGACGGAATCGCCCTCATCGGCGAACGCCTCCCATCCGGCGGGCTCGCTCGCAGCTTCCAGGTAGGGACGGAGCTGTTCCGACAGATCTGGCGACAGCGGCTCGTCTCGGGCGGCGATAGCGTTGTGCGCCTCCTGTTCCGAGCGCACGCCGACAACGACCGGATGGTCCTCGCACAGGTCGCGAATCGCGAGCGTGGCCAGCCGCGACGAAGTTTCCGGATCGGCGGACGCCAGCCGCATGAAGGGCAGTCCGTACCTCCAGGCAAGCGGCCGCGATGTGATCACGCCTACCCGGCGGTCTTTGGCCAGAGGCAACACCTCGCGGTAGAGCCCATCGGCCCAGTGGTTTCGCGGCACATCCACAACTTCGAACGCATCATGGCTATGCCAAGAGCTAAGGGCAACTCGAGAGTCGCATCGGAGCCCCAGCCAGCGGATATGCCCCTCCGCGCGGGCGCTTTCGAGGGCTTCCATCGCGCCATCCAGTCGCTCGTCTTCCGCCGAAATCCGCAGAAACGCTATATCCAACGCCGGCCGACCCAGCGAGCATAGCGTCTGCAAGATGCCTGCGGACATCAAATCTGCTGCCTCGATGCCCCCCGTTGCCGAGGCATAGTCGGCAGGCAGTTCGGCAGCGACCAACACACGAGCCTCGCGAAGATAGCGGCCGCAAAGCGCGGGGAGAGTCGTAACGTCGATCGGCGTCTGGCTCTCCTCGGCGACCGATATGATCGCCTCTAGAGAATCCGCTCGCTCGGCCCGAAGGCTCAGCCAGACGGGCGGGAATGAAGCGTTCGTTCGCCCGAGCAGCCTGGGTGCCACGGTTGATCGTACCCGCGAAGGGTTTAGCGCAGAAGCTGGTCCGCCAATGCGAATGCAAACACGCCGATGCTCACAAAGCCGTTCAGCGTGAAGAATGCCAGGTTAATCCGGCTGAGATCGTTGGGCTTCACGAGGCGTTGCTCATAGCCTAGAAGCAGCGCGGCGAACGCCACGCCAAGCCACCAGAAAAGCCCTGCGCCGACCAGCATGCCGCCCCAGGCGAGCATCGCTACTGCGCCGACGTGGCAGAGCCGGCTCACGATCAGCGCGCGGGCAACGCCGATGGTTTCCGGAAGAGAACGCAGCCCCTGCTCCCGGTCGAATTGCTCGTCCTGGAGGGCGTAGAGGATGTCGAACCCGGCGGTCCACAGCACGACGGCGGCCGTGATCGGAATGATCGCCAAAGCGAGCCGGCCGGTCGTGGCGATCCATGCAGCCGCCGGAGCGATGCCGAGGGACAGCCCCAACACGAAGTGGCAAAGTGGGCTAAATCTCTTGGTGAGCGAGTAGAAAAGGGTCACGCCGAGCGCGACCGGGCTGAGCGCGAGGCAAAGCGGGTTCAGCTCGGCCGCCGCAATAAAGAAAACGACGCAGCTGATCGCGAAGAAAAGTGTTGCCTGGCCAAGCCGAAGCTGCCCTGCAGGAAGCGCCCGGCCCTTCGTTCTCGGGTTCATCGCGTCGATGCGCCGATCGGCGATCCGATTGAACGCCATGGCGGCGCTTCTACAGCAGACCATCGCCACGACGATCCAGGCGAAAACTCTGAGGCCCGGCCATGCGGCGCCGAATGCAGTGCGGGATGCCCACATCATGCCGACCATGGCGAACGGCAAGGCGAAGATCGAGTGCTCGAACTTGATCATCTCGAGGTACACGCGCAGCGCGCTCGTACCTCGTGCGGCAGTAGCCATTCCCCACTATTCTACGGCCCTGGTGCATCGCTTCGCTCGGTTCGAATCATGATGGTTTTCTGTCGCGGCGCTCAAGCTAAAATGCCACTCAGTGGACATTGACCCCCTGGACCTCAAAGACAAGGCCGACGAAGCCGCCGAAGCCAAGAGCCGTCTGAACGCGATGGTCGCGGTGACTATCGCGCTGCTCGCCACGTTCATGGGGATTTGCAAGGTCAAGGACGACAACATCGTTCAAGCCATGCAGCAGGCCCAGGCGGACAAAGTGGATTGGTGGGCCACGTACCAGGCCAAGAGCACGCAAGCGAAGGTGTACGAAGTCGGCGCGCTTACCGCGAAGCTAACCGCCCAAACCGCCTCTGGCGCGGCGAGGGCTTCCGTGCTGCAATCTCAGCAGAAACTCGAGGCTCGCAGCGCGCATGAACTCGCCGACCAGGCGGAGGACAAGGCGAACGCCGAAAAGGCGGGCAAGGATTACGACGACCTGAACTATCGCGACGACCAGTTCGATCTGTCCGACACGCTGCTCGCGCTCGCGATATCCCTGCTCGCTATCACGGCCCTGACACAGAAACGCTGGCTTTACTGGCTCAGCCTAGTCCCTACCTTCTTCGGAGTGCTTATGGGCACGGCCGGGCTCTTCGAGCTAAAAATCCATCCGGACGCCTTGTCGCGGCTCCTATCTTGGCTCTCGGGGTTCTTGGGCTGACCACCGAACCTCGGTAAAGCGAGGACAGGGGTCCATGCCGGGCTCGCCCGGCCACAGCTTCGCTCGCGCCTGAGCGAGCGGAACCATCGTTGCCGCAAGGCGCAACAGTGATCTGCGACCGGGCGCCAGCTTCAGGCCGCGGAGCGCGCTTCGACGGGCGGAGGCGACCGATCCGCACAACACTTCGAGGGCTGCCAGGTGCCGCGCGCACCTTCCGAGGCCGCTCCTGATCTCGTGCGCCGGCATACCGGTTCCGAGCCACATGTGCTCGGAACCGAGTATCGAGCGGCGCACGCGAATCTCCTCGCACACCTGACCAGGTGATCGACGGAAAGTGTTGGAGCCGTGTTGGCGCCACCTGCTGAGGTCTCGGGGGACGCATGCGCACTGGCGCCGGCAGGCCTCTAGCAGCGCTACCCAGTCTCCCGAGTACCGCAAATCAGGGTGGAAAGCCACCGCAGTCCTCACGAACACGGCGCTGGATGCCAGCACGCGATTCTCTTCCAGAAGGTACGGGAGCAAAGACTGAGTTTCCGATGTGGGCCAGCAGCTGTGGACATCCTCGGGACCCTTGAGTACCGAGCCGCTTTCGTCCACTTCTGAGCCGAGCGTGTAGCAGACCAGCGCTTCAGGTGAGCGATTCAGCGCTTCGCGCTGCGCTTCCAGCTTCTCCGGCAACCAGGCGTCGTCGGAATCGAGAATCGCAACGTATGTCCCCCGCGCCAAGGAAAGCGCGCGGTTCAGAGTGCCGTACGTGCCGAGATTCTCCGGGTTGGAATGAACCTGGATCCGCGGGTCCGCGAAGCTTCGCGCAATTTTAATGCTGTCGTCCGAGCTCCCATCGTCCACCAGCACGACCTCCCAATCTCCGGTCGTCTGTGCAAGCACGCTTTCGATGCAAGTCGGCAAGAATTTGCCGTGGTTGTAGCTCGGAATGAGCACGGAAAACGTAGGGCTCATCCCGCGGTCCGCAACAGAGCGTTTTCCAGCCTATCTATTGACGCTTCCAACGACCAGCGCTCGCTAACGAGGCTCTTCCCCGCCTCGCCAATCCCTCGCGCCAGGTCTTCGTTTTCAAGGAGCTTCAGCACCGCGCACCCCACAGCTTCCGGATTGTGCTCCACTATGCAGCCGTTCACTCCGTCGATAATAGACTCTCGAACCCCGCCTTCGGCCACTGCGACCACCGGGCACCCGCAGGCGTTCGCCTCCAGCGGGGCCAGCCCGAACGGCTCCAGCCTCGGCGCATAAATCATCGCCTTCGCTTGATTCAGAACCTCGACGAGCGCCTCGTCCGAAATCATCACTTGTGTCTCGAAGTCCACGTCGAGCTTCAACGCGAGCTCGCGCTGCTCCTCCAAATAAACGTCGTCGGTCATGTTGCCGACCCAAAGGAGCTTGGGCCTGACATGGCGCGGAATCGAGCCGACGCCCTCGATGGCGAGGCGAACGTTTTTCGTCGGGCCGATCGTGCCCAAGCCGACCACGAAATTGCCGCGCTCGAGACCGAGATCGCGAAACAAGTTCGTATCCACCCCCAGGTAGCACACTTCGCTGTTCAGTCCGTACGCCCGTAGCATAGCCTCCCTTGAAAACAGCGAGTTGACCAACAGCCTGTCGTGGGCGGCCGCGTTGTTCCTTTCCTCTCTCGCCTGTATGCGAGCGCCGTTCAAATCCATACGATCCCTAATCCTCGCTTTGATCGCCTTCGGCGTCGATCTTCTGAGCGTTTGCTCATCGAGAGCAACGAGCGGCAGCCTCGGCATCGGCTCGTAAAACGGCCGGTGAGGTTCCTGAAGATAGAGGGCCGAAGGCAGATCGACGTAACGGCCGATAAACGGCGCAGCGAACTGCAGACAGGTATTCGAAAAGAGCAAGTCGAACCCGCCCTCGTGGATTTGCCGGGCGCAAAGCTCGCTGTGGCGCTTCATGGCTGCGATCATGCGCTTCGTGCGGCCCGGATACTTCGCCACAGTGGCCATGTAGCCGAGGTTTTCCGGTTCAGACTCTAGGGCAACTTCGTGCTCCTGGACGGCATCCGAAAGCGATGCGAACCACTCCCGCCCCGTAGGCGGTCTCCACGACTCCAGGTGGTGGCCCCTGCCTGCGAGCCCGTGGGCATGGTAGGACAAGGCGCGCTTGGCTCCCCCGCTCGGAAGGTTGTACCAAATAGCAATTTTGAGCGTTCTCAAAAACGAACCTGTCAGAGACCGGCGAACCAATCGTAGCCTTGCTCGGCCCAGAAGTCGCGTGGTCTTTGATCAGTGTACGTAAGCGACCCTATTCGTTTAATGTTCTTGATGCCATATTTAGTCGGAACAACAAGCCGCAGCGGAGCTCCATGCTCCATTGCGAGCGGCTTGTCGTTCATCTCCCAACAGAGGAGCGTCTGCTCGTGCAGCGCGCTCGGCATGTCGAGCCCGACGTAGTACCCCTCGTCCGGAGTCTTGAGGGACACGTAACGGACGACGTCTTCGAGATCGCCGTCGAGGTCCGGCGGGTCTCCGGAAAGGGTCATTGGCGGGTACTTCCGCGCGAAGTCCACGAATCGGACGCCCTTCCATTTCTGCACGATGCTCCAGCCTTCGATGCAGAACAGCTCGGTGATCATTTCGGTGTGCGGCATCGCCTGCAGCTCGGCGAGCGTTAGCTCGATCGGACCGTCCTGATTTGACAAGCCATCGACCTTGAGTTTCCAGGTCGTGGGATCGAAGTCGTCCCCCAGCCCCTCGTCGCCGTTCTCACGTTCGGGCGTAAGCTTGTCAGCGGTGTATTCGGGCACTTTATGCTTCCGCGAGAACAGGTCGCCCCAAAAACCCTCGTTGACCTCGAGAGCTCGCCGCACCGGCCACTGCGCGCCGCCGTCCAGACGACGTGTGAAGAGCCACCGCAGGCTTCCCCATGTTCCCAAGGCCGCGATGCCGGCCCAAACGAAGCTGCGCCGCGAGAGGATCCTCGGATCCGCTCGGCGGCTCATGACTGCGCCTCCAGCTCATCCTTTTCCGCGGGCGTTACCCATTCCCAACCGCTCACCATTGCTCGGAAGTTATTCCAGCCAGTCTTCGCGACTTGGAGGATGTGCACTCCGAAGAATGCCAGCAGCGCCATAGTTGTCCAGAAGTGGATGAACCTCGCCACCGTGTAGCCGCCCAAAAGCTGCGTGAGCCAAGACTGTTCGGAAGGCTTATAGATGGCGACGCCGGTCAGCAGCATCAGCAGGCCCATGAAAATGACCGCCGTGTAGGCGATCTGCTGCGCGGCGTTGTACTTGCGCACGGGCAGCGGCTGCTTCCGCAGCTTTAGGTCGTGCAGCACCACCTGAATCGATTCCTGTAGCGCCGCCGGCTTCGGCAGCAGCTTGCGCCATGCGCCGGAGAGCGCGAGATACAACACATACAAGAATCCATTGATGGCGAAAACCCACGCGAACAGGAAATGCCAACCCATCCCCTCGGCGAGCCTCTGATCCAGGGACCACATTGCGCGATACGAATTTCCACTGTCATCTTGGCCGGTCGCGGTGAGAAAAGCCGGCCACCAGGAAGGTGCATGAGGCGAGTACCACGAGTCGGGGAACAGCGGCCCGATCGACAACCCGAAAAGATGGATCGTGAACACGCGGTTCGCCCAATAGATCATCAGGCCGCTCCAAACCATGAGGAACAGAACCGGAAAGTTGATCCAATGGAACCATCGGATAGCAAGCGGATGCTTGTACGTGGGCACGCGAACCGGCGCCGCCGTGCTTTGCTCGACGACTTCAGGGGAGTTCGACTCGATCGTTTCGGTGCTCGTCATCCGTTTCTACTCCGACAAGAGCGGCAGCGCTTTCCTACCTGTGCTCCCATAATGCGCCTTCGTCGCGATGAGTTCCCAGGGCTTTCGCCGGTTTAGCTCAACGCTTTCTCGGGCGCGACGTAAACTTTATTGGAGCATGTTCGAGGGAAACCCAAGGCAATATCCCAATCTCGTCCGGTATCTCTCGCACGTTTCCAGGCGAAGCGTGCGAGAGATCGACCAAGGGCAACTCGCGCCGTTCCTGATGCTGTTCGGCGCCGTCGCGCTCGTCATCGGGGTCGGCCTGCATATTTCGTCGGCCCTCTTCATCTTGGTTATGTTGGCCGTGGCCGTCGTCGGATGGTTGGTTCTCGTCCGGCAGATGCGGCGGAAGCCTCGCACGCAGGAGGAGATGTTCGCGCGCCAAGTTCGCGAGGCGGGGTCGACGATGCAGCAGTGCCTCGAAAAGCGACGGCTACACCGGGATTTGGACTCCGGATCGCTGATGCTGCTGGAGGAGTGCGCCCGGTACTGGAGCCGAATCCATCAGACACTCGCTTCTGCCAACTGGGACGGCGCGGACATTCCTTTGCTTTATCGCTCCACGCGCGACCACGCTCTGCGCGCCGCCGACGATGCGATGGGAGAGCTCGCGATCATGTTTCGTGAACAGCTTCCGGACCAGATCAAGAGCCGCCCCCCTCTGGACTTCGTCGAGGAAGCTGTTGAGAAGTACGTTCTCCCCGAAAGGCGGGAG
>JAICWL010000107.1 GCA_025934835.1 Fimbriimonadaceae bacterium | reverse complement strand
GACTACGACACGCCGGACGGAACGTGCGTGCGCGACTATATTCATGTTTGCGACCTTGCGGATGCGCACCTCTTGGCTCTTCGCCACCTGCAAGACGGCGGCGACTCCCGCCGCTACAACCTCGGCAATGGCCGGGGGTTTTCCGTCCGGGAAGTTATCTCAGCCGTCGAGAAGGCCTGCGGCATGCCGGTCCCCTCGCAGGATGACGCACGACGACCCGGCGACCCCGGGCGGCTCATCGCTTCTTCCGAGCGGATTCGCCGCGATTGGGGCTGGGCGCCCAAACGCCCCGACCTGGCCCAGATCGTCTCCGACGCTTGGTCTTGGCGAGCCCGCCACCCGAATGGGTACGGGGATCGCTAGGTGCGCGGTCACAGTGCCAGCGGCGAGCGGTGAGTCAGGGGCCGAACACCCAACGCCAGGCAATGACGATCCTCCCCCCTAGCGCTTTCGCCGGCGGAGAAGGAGCAAAGCGCCAAGCGCCAGCGGCGCGAAAGTCGCCGGTTCCGGTACCGTCGACACGATCCACTGATGCACGCCCGGGTTCGTCAGATTGACCGCGCCCGCGCCGGAAACGCCAAAGAACAGCCCTTCCAGATTGGGATCCCCGGTGTAGAACGTAGCCGTGTCGTCCGAGAGATTGACGGTGGTGATGCCGGCGAGCTGGAAGCCGCCCGGAGTATCCACCAGCCAAGCTCCGCCGGAGTCGCCGGCCCATACCCCGCCCTCGTTCGCGGTCGCGCTGCCGTCGCCGAACCAGTCGCGGTTAAAACCGCTGGGCGTGTCCGTGAAAGGCGAGTCGAGGTCGCAAAACAGCCCTTCGTAGGTGAAGTTGTAGTCGGGCGTCGCGGTGATGGTCTCCACGTCACCGATCGTGTTGGTAGCCGACCGCTGAGTGCCGCCCGAGCCCCCGACGATGTCGAACCCCGCGTGATCCGCGCGGACAATGCCGCTCTGACCGTAGCCGACGATCGTCGTCTCGATATTGGGCTGGCCGGTCAATACGGTGTTGTAAAGGCTAAACGATCCCGGCAGCGCCTTGTCGAATTGCAGCATGGTCAGATCCGCCGGGTTGTCGTCGAAGCGGTTGGTGACCGTGTACTGCGTGCCCGCGATCATCGCGGTATCTCCAACGTGGAGAGCGGCGTGCTTGGCGGTGAGCGCGTACGCACCGCCGATCCCGACTCCGAACGAATACACGCCGGAAAAACTGGAGCTGTCGTTCGGCCCTGTATGGATGCCAAAGATAGCAAAGCTGCTCGCCGCGATGCCGACGAGCCCGGCACTGCAAACCAATCTCTTCATAACCTCTCCTCTCAAAAATGCGGACCGTTTAATTGCCGGAACCGCAATACGACCTGGATTGTACGGCGGTTCCTGAAAGTGTCCAAGCGGCAGGGCCGCAGACCAGCAGATTTACGGGCTGACTCGTCTTCGGGGACGGACGAACGCGAGGAGCCCAAGGCCGAGCACAGCCATCGATGCCGGCTCGGGAACCGGCGCCAGCGTAACCCTGAGGTCCGTCGAGCTGGCGGGCATATCGAAGGCTCCGGCCGCATCGACCAAGTACGTATTGTCGAACAGGTCGTTGGTGCTTCCCGTCGTGTAAATCACCACATCCTCGGTGTCGCCCGGATTGAAGTTCGCCTGGAGGGTGACGTCCAGCAGGTGCACGGGGTTGGTCGACGAGATGGTCACTCCGACGCCCGTGGTCCCCTCCCAGTCGAGGCCGAAAGGCCTGGTGCCCGAACCCGCGCCGGCTTCCTGATTTGCGGAAAGCTGCGTGTATGGAGCTACGACCGTAAAGTTGTTGAGCGTGAGCTTGTTATCGAGCCGCGTGGTGCCGTCGGTGGTTCTGTCGTAACCGACGAACGTGTCGAGTCCCACATGGGCGAACGCATCCGGGGTCTGATACCAGACGCTCAGATTCACCATGTCGGTAGGCCCGGATAGGTCTACGCTCGTAATCGGATTCGAGCTTCCCTGTGCGGTGAAGTAGAAGGACACCTGCGCGCTCGCGAGCGAACACGCGCCAAGCGCCAGCCCGAGCGCAGCAAGGCGCAACGTCGATTTACCTCTCAAATGCAATAGATTCATCATTAATCGCCTCTCTTACCGAAGTTCTTGTTGAAAATGCCATAGTCGGTCAAGCTGACCGCGCCGTCTCCATTGAGGTCGGCGTTGGGATTCCAGTTGGTGTCGCCAGGGCGACTCCTGTATGCAGCCGTGAAGGCCGAATAGTCCCTCAGGCTGACCGCGTTGTCTCCGTCGATATCGCCGTTGATCAGGCTGTACGTGAGGCCCGAAAGCCCGCCCGTACCGATCGTCCTGTTGGGAAGATCCTTCCTGAGCCAGTGCGAACATTTCGCGGCGATGTCGAATGAGCCCTGATGATTCGAGTGGAAGCTGAATGTGCCCCCGGTCCCGAGTTGCACGGTGTGCGTCTCGACGACCGTCTGGGTGCCCGGCGTCCGCAGATCGATCTGAACCATGGGCAGCGAACCCGAATAGTCCTGCAAAGTCACCGTTCCGGATACGAGCGGCCCCTGAGTCCCAAAGCTGGTATCGACGACGGTAGTCATTCCGACGCCGTTCTTGTAGGTGCCACGGACCCAATAGGTCACGCCCGAGGAAAGCGAGAGCCCGGTCAGGTGTGCCACGTTGCTATCGACGACGATCTCCGTGTCGCCCATGACGTCGCTGCCGCCCTGGCTGGTGCCGACTCGGAATACGATCGAGTCGATACCGGTCTCGGTGTCGTACCCCCAGTGCTTCACGTCGATCGTGGAGGAAGTGTTCGAAACGACTTGGAACTTCGCAACGACGGGCGGAGTGCCGTCCGGCAGGCTGTTGGGGTCGTAAGTCCCGCACCAAAAATCGAGGCCGGGGAGATCGCTGCCCAGCTTGATCAGAGCTTTCTTCGTCTTCGTAGCGCCGAACGGACTTGCGGTGACGTTATACACCCCTGCCGGCATGCCCTCGAATCGGTAGGTGCCGTCCGCCATGGTGGTCGTGCTGTACGTCACGCCCGAGTTATTCGTGAGCTTGGCCTTCACAGCCACGTTCGATACCGGGGTGCCGAAGTAGTACACGATCCCTTCGACACCGCCCACCTGGGGCGCGCGCGGGCTCGCGTCTTGAAGCAGACCCTGGATGTCCAGAGCGCCGTACCCTTGCGTGGTCTCCCAGCCTCCATATGGAGCGCCCATGACGCCGATAGCCGAAGTCTCGAGCGCGCGGTACACGCGCAGGTTCGTATAGCCGTCCGATTGATGCAGCCCGTTCTTCCCGTAGTACAGCGACGCTGCGCCCGAAACTACCGGCGTGGCCATCGACGTTCCGGCAAGCCAGCCGTAGTTCAGAGTGATGTACGGATACACCTGGCCGGTCGGATTGAGCGCGTAAAGCTCGCCGGGCGTGCGCATCGTCGTCGACCACATGTACTGGATCACCAGCGAGTCGACGTTCTCGATGAAATCTCCGCCCGGGGCGCCTATGTCCACATAGGTTCCCTGGCCCGCATAGCTGACCGTGGCGGGAACGAGGTCCGGCCCATCGGCAGTCACGCCGAGGGCGCCGCTGCATGCGGCAGGATAGATCGGTCCCAGTTCGCCGCCGCCGTTGCCGTTTTCATTTCCGGCGCACACCACCAGAGAGCCCTTCTGGAACGCGTACGTCACCGCGTCCTGGAATAGCTGCGAATAGTTCGTGGTGCCCAGGCTGAGGCTGATGATGTCGGCGCCGTTGTCCGCCGCGTAATAGATCGCTGCGGCTGCATCCGAGTCGTCGCCGACTCCGCCCGTTCCGAACACGCGAAGGATCATCCCCTTCGCTGCGTATCCGGTCCCGATGACGCCATGAGGCTGGCCGTCTTCGCCGTTGAACGAGCCGTTGTTGCCGGCAGCCAACGCGAGCCCGGTTACGTGCGTGCCATGGCCGTTCGAGTCTTCCGGAGTGCCGTTCGGATCGATGGCGCCCAGCGTGAACTGTTGGCTATGAGCCCAGTCGAGTTGGCCCCCATGCGTGATGTTGCTGTCCGAGCCGCCCGAGTTGATGAAATCGGGGTGGTTCATGTCGCAACCGCTATCGACGACGGCGATCGTGGGGCAGTTGGCGGGCTTGGTCGCGGACGTGTACCACGTGTTCGGCCAGATGCTCCACGCACCCATGGCGTTCGTGTCGTCCAGGTGCCACAGCCTGCGGAAAGTGGGTGCTTGGGTCTCGTCGTCCCCGAAATAGATGATGACCTGAGTGTTGTCGAGAGGCTCCGAGCTGTCGGTGACAATCGAGTTGAAGTCGCCGTCGTTCGGGTCTCCCAGAGGATAGATCTTATTGACCGGCTCGGCATAAGACACCTTTGGGTCCCTCATAGCGAGTTGCGCCAGCGCCTGGGGTGATGCGGTCTCGGGCACGCGCCAAAGCGTCCATTGGCTCTTCGCGATCGTTCGGATCTTGTATGCCCCGGGGATCGTGGTCAGAATCCCCACGCCGTTGGCCGACCCGCTGACCATTCCCGGCTTGAGCCGGACGGCGAGCATGCCGGGCTCGACTTCGTTCATGGGCCCCCGAGCAAGCTGTTTGAGTGGTGAAGGCTGTTGCCGTACGGGGAACTGGGCGCAAGCCAATGCAGCTACAAACAACGAGATCAGGGAGATCGTCCTCTTCATCTCCATTTCAGTCCATCCGATTAGAAATACTAGGCGAAAGCTACACGCCCATTGTAGTTCAACTGGAACGGCAAACCAAGCAATCTTTCCTGAATGCCGGCGCTTGCAACGCCTGTATTGCCGGTTTGACAAACAATCTGGTAATTCGACGGGCGATGGGACCCCAAGTTCGGGGCTCGGATGTTCGGGCCATCACCCGACACTCCTGTTGCTGACACTAAGGCCAAAACTCCCCGTCCCCCTACATCCCAACCGCCGTCGACGCCGAGGCCCGCGCGGTCTCGTCGGCAGTAACTTCCCTCCCGAGCTTGCTCGAAAGATAAACGGCTTCCGACACGAGCATCGTGTTGAGCGCGATCTCTGCGGTGGGAAGCAGCGCCGTGCGGCCCAGCAGTGCGGCGATCCAGTGCTCCTGAGAGCTTCCGAGCCCCGCGGTATCCCCATGCACGTTGTCCCAACGGAACTTCGCCGAGCCCAAATCCGCCGTCGACTTCAGCTCGAGATCGCCCAGATTCTGGAAGAAGCCGAAAGGATCGAGGCGAACTCCGGCTTTCGAGCCCAGTACGCACGACCCCTCGACCGAGTCGAGGTTCGCCGCCCAGGATTCGAACAGGTCCATCGTCAGATCACCCGAGAACCGCACGAACCCGACGCCTAGCTCCTCCACGTCGTAACCGGATTTTTCGCGTCTGGCGGCGTCCATGTCGATCTTCTGGTAAGTCTTGCCGCTCACCCGCTCCACTTTCGGGTTCCCGAGCAGAAACAGGATCTGCGAGATGTGGTACACGCCCATGTCGTAAAGCGCCCCGCCGGCCGAGTTCCTCTTTTGCACGAACGTGGGGGTTCCATAGCCGTCCACATACGGCCTGCCTCTCCGGCGAAACCCGTTGCTTCGGGCGTGGTACACCTCGCCGAGTTCGCCGGCGTCGATCAGGGTCTTGGCGGCTCTCGTCGCGTTAGAGTAAAGCTGGGCGAGCTGGATGTGCAGCAGCTTCCCCGTCCGCTTGGAAGTGTCGAGCATGTTCTGGGCATCCGCCAGCGAGCCGGCCATCGGCTTTTCGCAGTAGACGTGCTTCCCCGCTTCGAGCGCGGTGACCGTGGCGGGCATGTGGAAGTTGTTGTGAAGGCACACGTCGACCGCATCCACATCGTCGCGCGCGAGTAGGGCCCGAAAATCGGTCGTCGCAAACTCAGCGCCGGAGAGCTCGGCCGCGCGCCTCGCAGCGCCCTCGTCGATATCGGCGCAGGCGACGATCTTCGCCTCCGGAATCTTCGAGTACTCGCGAAGGTGGCTCTGGGCTATCTGGCCACAGCCGATCATGCCGATTCGAACGGGGTTGTTGCGGACGGTGGTCATCGTGCTTGGAGAATCCTCAGCGGGATCTTACTCCTACGGGACCGCAGTCCGGCGCACGGTAAAATTGGCTAAATGAAGCTCAAGCTCGGGCTGCCCAAGGGAAGCCTGCAAGAGGCCACGTTCTCACTCTTCGAAAGGGCCGGATACTCGATCAAAGTCTCGTCTCGATCGTATCAGCCCATGATCGACGATGACGAGATAGAGCCCGTCTTGCTTAGGCCGCAAGAAATCCCCGGGTACGTGGAGCGCGGAGTCATCGACGCCGGGCTTACCGGCCTGGACTGGATCGCGGACTGCGGCGCCATCGTTCACGAGATCTGCGAGCTTCGGTATTCCAAGCTGACCTCGAACCCCATCCGCGTCGTGCTCGCAGTGCACAACGACAGCCCGATGCACTCGGTTCGCGATCTCGACGGAAAGCGCCTCGCCACCGAATACGTGCGGCTCACCGAACGGTACCTGCGCGAAAATGGCGTCCACGCGGAAGTCGAATTCTCCTGGGGCGCCTGTGAAGTCAAGGTCCCCGAGCTCGTCGACGCTATCGTCGTGAACACCGAAACCGGGTCGAGCCTCCGAGCGCACAACCTGCGCATCGTCGAGACCCTGCTGACCTCGACGACTCGCTTCATCGCAGGCGAAGCGGCCTGGGCCGACGGCTGGAAGCGGCAGAAGCTCGAATCGCTCCAAATTCTGCTCGAAGGCGCAATGAACGCCTCGCGCCTCGTGGGCCTCAAAATGAACCTGCCGCAGGCCAGGCAGAACGAAATCCTGGGCATCCTTCCGGCCCTGAAAACCCCTACGCTCTCGCCTCTTGCCGATCCCGAGTGGATCGCCGCGGAAGTGATCCTGAGCGAGAAGGAAGTCCGCGACCTCGTGCCCGCGCTGAAAAAGGCGGGCGCCACCGGGCTCGTCGAATATCCGCTGAACAAGGTCATCTACTAGCCCTCGCGCCATGACCTCCTTCACACAAGAACAGGCGAGAGAGATCGTGCTTTCGCGCCAAGGTCTGCTCGCCCGATATTCCGATCCGCTGGACGCCGTGCGCGCGATGATCGCCGTCCAAACCCAATATGCCGCGAGCCTCGGAGTAGCCGTGGCAACCCGCACAAACAGCCTTGCGAAAGGCTGGGATGAGAAGGCGATCGATCTCGATGGCCCTCTCGTAAAATCGTGGAGCGTCCGGCACACGTTGCACGCTCACACTCGCGAAGACCACGCGATGCTGCTCGGCATCGTCGGCAGCCGCTTCGGGCCCAAGGTGACCGAGTGGATGCGCGCCGTCGGCTGCCTGGAGCTGCTTCCCAAAGTCGAAGCCGCGCTGCAAAACGGGCCCCTAAACCGCAAGGAGCTTCACGACCGCGTGCCCGAATTCCGAGGAGTGCCGATGGTTGGCTGGGGGCTGGACGTAAAAGAAATCGCATTTCGCGGACGCTTGTGCATCATCGGCAAGGGAGCGGGCCAAAAGTTCGTGCTCATCGAGAAGCCAACGAGCGATCTCGGGCTGCCGGACCTCGTCAAGCGCTACCTGGAGAGCTATGGTCCAGCGACCATCTACGACTTTCGGCGCTGGAGCGGCCTGCCGATGAAGGACGTCCGGGCAGCCTTCAAGGAAGCCGAGGCCGAACTCGTTCGGTGTGAGATTCAGGGTATGGACGGCGAGCGCTGGGGCTACAACCTCCCCTCCCCTGGGGGCCGCCCGCTCGGTTTGCGTCTCCTCGCGAAATTCGATCCGCTGATCCTTGCGTACGAGGACAAAACGCTGCTGCTGCCCAGCCAGGATCACGCGCGCGTTTTCCGCATCGCGGGCCAAGTGGAGGCGACTGTGCTGATCGACGGCATCGTGGCAGGCACATGGCGCATGGCTCGGGCCGCCGGATACACCGAACTTAGCGTCGAGCCCCACCGAAAGCTGAGCCGCGGCGAGCGCTCCGCGCTGGAGGCGGAGGCACGCGATCTCGTCGGAAAGCTGCATCTCCCGCAGGCGCGGGTGACGTACGCCGAGTGATCCGCGGCAAGCCGTAAACTATCAGTTCCGTGACAGCGCGCACACCCATGCTGCAGCAGTACTTCGCCGCGAAGGCCGAGCACCCTGGCGTGCTGCTCGCAATGCGCGTGGGCGACTTCTACGAGTTTTACGGCGACGATGCTGTAACTGCTTCCCGGGAGCTGGAGATCACGCTGACCGGGCGCGAAGACGGCGGCAACGGTCGCCTCCCCATGGCGGGCGTGCCGTTTCACTCCGTCGAGAAGTACCTCGCCCGGCTGCTCGCCAAGGGGCTGAAAGTTGCGCTGTGCGACCAGCTCGAGGACCCGAAGCAGGCTAAGGGCCTCGTGCGCCGCGGCGTCACTAGAGTCCTGACGCCGGGAACGCTGGTCGAGGACTCCATGCTCGGCGGCAGCGACAACAATTTCCTCGCCGCCATCTGCGTCCAGGACGACCGCGTGGGCTTCGCCGTGCTGGACCCGAGCACCGGCGAATTTGCGGCAACCGAGATCGTCGGCGACGCCAGGGGAGATGCGATCGTCCAGGAGCT
>JAICWL010000047.1 GCA_025934835.1 Fimbriimonadaceae bacterium | reverse complement strand
TAGTCCATGTCGAACCCGACACCGTTATCTCGCACGTAAATGGCCTGTCCTACGGCCCCGACCTCGACCAGGGGACATTCTTGCGCTGAAGAATACTTGCACGCGTTGTCAATCAAATTCTCCAGGATGACTTGGACGAGCCGTTGGTCGCCGAGCCCCACCAGGCCGCGCGCTATTCGAAACGTAACGTGTTTCTTGCAGACGCCTCGCTCGATGGCCAGCGCGACAACGGTATCGGCCATTTCCGTGATATCGATCGGAACCTTGGTTAGCTCCTGCCTCCCCAGGCGGGCATAGACCAGAAGGTCGTCAACGAACGTCGCGAGCTTCTTTGCGTTGTTGACGATGCGATTCAGAGTTTCGCGACTGTCGGCGTCGAGATCCGCACTCGAGTCGGAAAGCATGATGGAGGCGTTGGTGCTGATTCCGCGGATGTGTTGTCGAAGGTCGTGGGCGACCGAATAGGTGAAGCCCTGGAGCTGTTCGTTCGTTTTCAGCAGATCTTGCGTGCGCCGAGTCACTTCGTCCTCCAGCCGCTCGCGAACTATCTCTTCGGACCGCTTTGATGCGTCGATGTCCGTGCTACTGCCGAACCAGCGAAGGATGGCTCCTCGCTCGTCGCGAATCGGCAGGGCTCGGCCCATGAACCATCGGTAGCCCCCGGTGGATCGGTCTCGTAACCGAAATTCGACCTCGTAGGGCGCGCCGTCGCGGATGCACGCATAGTACGCGTCGGCGGTGCGCTGGAGGTCATCCGGATGCAAGAGCGGCATCCAACTCGAGTCGCCGAATTCATTCCTGGGAAACCCCGTGAACTCGTACCAGCGTTCGTTATAGTAATCCACGTAGCCATCGGGCCGGGCAGTCCACACGATGGGGGGCATCGAGTCCGCGATCTGCCGGAATTGGGATACGCTTTCGCGGAGCACGGCCTCGGCCTTCCGAATGAGGGTTGTGTCGAAGAAGTAGCATACGACTCCAGGATGCCCGTCCGGCAGCGTGAGTCGATGGGTTTGCCACTCGTAGGACTCGATTTCGCCGACGTCATAGCGCTCGGCCGTGAGGCTTGGCGCGAGAAAGGGCTCGCCTGTTGCGAGTGTGTGCCGAAAAATGGACTCCACTTTGTCGGCGAGGTCGGCCGGCCAAATTATGTGAATGGCCTCCGCAAAATCCCTGCCGATCAGAGGTCGAACATTATCGAACACCCGGAGAGCGCCCTGACTGACCCTGGCGATCCTGAATTGCCAATCGACCAGATACACTCCGTATGGCGCCTGGTCGACGAGGTGCTCCAGGGATGCGGCGTTGGCCTGCGCCAGGCGCTCAGATTCGAGCGCTTGATCGGCAAGTTCGTGCTGCTTGACCGACTGAACCAGCAGCGCCTCGTTCATGTCGCGGAGTTGCCGTTCGTGGCCGTTCTGTGCCCCAGGTTCCGCGTCGTTTCTTCGGCTCATTGCCTCTGTCCCGCATGAAGGCAAGCCCCGAGCCTGCCTCTCGATACCATTGTGGCGCAAGTGCCGCGTTCACGCAAACGCACAAGCGCCGAGCTATTCGGGATTCTCCGGGGAAGGATTCGACGCCCCGGAATCCGCAGACCAGGGGCCCGGAATTCCCGATGTGAGGCCCCGATAGCCCCGCAGCGGCCCTTCTATCACCAACCCCTTATCTGAGATCTGATACTGCACCATGTCGATCGAGTGCGTGCTCCGGCGCATCTTGACGACCAGGAGCATCTTGCGCCACTGGCCATTAATCGACACGTATCGCATCCGAACTATATCGTCCGCGAGAAAAGAAACGGTGAACTTACTCAGGTCGAGCGAGGTGAAGTTGTCCTCCACTTCGACGGTGCTGAGGATGGTCACTCCCAGCCGAGTAAGGGCGGCGATCATTCGGTAGAGCGACTCCCGGAAGTCTTCTCGGAAACCAGGAGCCAGGGCGACCTCGAAACCCACCAGGGAGTCGATTACCAGGCGTTTGCAGTTGATCTCCTTCACTGCTTTGACGATCTCATGAACGGTTTCATCGACCGAAAGGTCAAGCGGGCGCAAGTAGATCAGCTTCAGCTTGCCTTCCTTTTGGGGAGTGTCGAAGTCGATTCCGAACATCTGGGCGCGGTGCACAAGCTCGGCCGGCAGCTCTTCGAAAATGGCGACGATTCCGTTCTCGCCCCTCTTGAGCCCTTCATCGATGAACTGCATTCCCAGCGTGGATTTGCCGGAGCCGGAAGGGCCGGCGACGAGGACGCTTTCGCCTTCGGGAATGCCCCCGTTCATCATTTCGTCCAGCTTCGGGACTCCGCTTGAAAGACGTCGCGTGGCTTTGAGGTGCTCCGGCTCCTCGTTGAAGCCGAACGTGCGAGGGAAGGCCTGAATGCCGTCCGAGGTGATCCTGAAGGTATGCATGCCCGGTACCGACGCTTGCCCGCGCAGCTTCATGATTTGCATTTTGCGGACGATGCTATTGCGCTCGACGCTTTGGAAGAGCCAGATGAGACTATCGGCGACGGTGAATACCGGGTTGTCGCGCAGCTCGCTTTCCAAATATTCGCCAATCAAGAACGTCGTCGCTTGCCAAGTGGTCAAGTGAAGCGCCAGGCGTTGGACGAAGCCCTGGAGCTCAGACTCACCGGTTACACCCTGGGCCTTGCGAACCACCGTGCGGAACGAATCGACGATGACGAACCGCGCGTTCGATGCTTCGACCTCGGACACAATTGCTTCAAGCACCGCGTTCAGATCCTGGTCCAAGACGATCTGGCTCAGGTTAATGAACCGAATGGCGCCATCTAAGAGCGCCTTGTCGAAAAAGCTGAACTGCTGCTGATACCGCAGCATCTTGATGGCGGGCTCTCCGAGGACGGTGAAGTAGATCGCCGGCTTTTCGACCGTTGCGTTGGCAAACATGATCTGATGCGCGAGCGTGGTCTTGCCGCAGCCCGGCGCGCCGGCGATAATGTTGAAGGAGTACTCGGGTAAGCCGCCGCCCAGAATCTCATCCAGGCCCGGAACGCCGGTATGCAGCTGGTTGATGGTGACGCGGCCTTGAGATTCGTTATCGTTCTGTCTCATAGTTCAGCTCGCCTTTTTCTTCGAGTTCGGGCCAGGACCCAAGTACTACGCCCAGTGTGAGCGCCTCGCCAATAAAAACTTCCAGCAGATCCAGAAGACTCGCCACGAGCACGGCGGCGGCATCGAGGTCGACCTGATCAACCCCGCTGACCGAGCCGTTCGCGTCGACCGCGACGGCGTGAAGCGAAGGATCATTTTTGCGCCCCAGGGTGATGGAGCGGCGCATGAGGGCGACGAAGCCGTCGACTCCCGCAAGCCGCACGAGCGCATTGCGAAGCTTGGCGCAAACCTCTTCTCCAGGGGTGCGACGATCCATGGAGTCTGCGCGCGCAGTCATCTCTTCGGCAATCAATCGCTGAGCCAAGCGCTTCATGTTTATCGCGGAGCCCCCGTTCCCGTGTCAAAACCCTTCTTGCGTTGGCTCGGATGGCAGCGTCGCGCCCCAAGCCTGACATGCCGTCATTGTAGCGGAAGAGGCTCCCCATTTCCCATAAATCGAAACGAGGTTGCTTCACAACCGAGCCTCTCATGCGCCACGTTCCGTGCCGGGCCAAGACGCGGCCCCGCGGACTTGGCGGGAATGTGTGGGAATCGAACCCACCTAACGCCGCTAGGACGTCACATCGGTTTTGAAGACCGAGGAGCACACCAGCACCCATTCACTCCCGGAAGAACTATACGCGAATTCGATTTCCAATGCGTTCGCCGCGTGGCGACGCCTGGACCATCGCTCGGAGGTCGGTCACCTGACCCAGTGGACGTCGACGATCCGGCCGTCCACGAATAGAAAGAGGCAGCTCAACACCGGCTTGCCGATCGCGATCTGCCTAGCGTCTTCGAAGCTCTTGGACACGATCTCTCCGCTCAGCCCCGCGAGAATTCCCATATATGAGGTCGCATCGTCGGCCGACGGAAAGCACGCGAGGCCGTTTACGCTTTGGCCATCGGGCAGCGTGGCGTTGTTCGCCGCGTATTTATCCTGGCCGACCGAGATCAGGAAGAGCTGGTTCGGAAACCCTCCGAAGCCTTCGAGAAGCTCCTCTTCGAGAATGATGCCCCCGGGACTCCCAATGACTGTGCTGCCGCTCACGAGCCAAGCATACTGATTCAGCGGGCATTCGGGATGCCTCAGATGCCATAATGGGAGGTTGCGTGGCTAGTGCCCGCGACGAGGTTTTCCCCTTGGCAAAAGCTACCGCAATCAAGCCCGAAGAAGAATTCGCACGTTCGTACGTAGATCGGCTGATCCTCGAAAAGTTGACCGAAATGGAGGCAGCCGTGAAGCTCGGCGAGCTTGCAGACAAGCTGTCGGCGCAAGGAGTCGGTCTGGCTACCGTGCGCGCGCTGCTCGCATCGAACCCTGAGCGATTCGCGTACTTCGAGCGCAAATGGATCCCCGCCTCGAGGCTTGCTGGCCAAGGGCGTCCCTTTTCCGAAGCGATTCGAATCGTGTTAGAGAGATTCGGCGGGCCGATGCCTATCGAGCTCTTGGAGCTAGAGCTGGATCGAATTCGCGCCGATCAGCAGGCTCCTTCGGATACTGCGGTGCGCCGATTCCTGGAACGCGATTCTCAGTTCGTGGTGTCGAACGACGGCAAGGCTCTGCTCGCGAAGTGGGGGTTTGTGGCCGAAGACGAGTCGGTCGAACGCGGCTTGGCGCTAAACGACGTAACGCCCGAGGAGCTGGCGTCCGTCCAGAAAAAGCTCGCCAAAGCAAATTTCCGCTCCGATGAGGGCATCCAAGCCGCGGTGGAGATGGCTGCGCCGATTCGGCTGAAACTGCTTGGCGCTGCGGCGTGGGTGAATCTGAACTCTTCAGATCCAAAGTCGGTTCGCATGTACGATTCGCGCGAGTTTCTGGCGGCGGCAGCGGCCACGCCGGGTTACGTTCTCGCGCCGGACGGCGTGATTTATCCCGAATCGGAGACGAAGAAGTGGATCGGGACGGCAGTCCGCGTTGCGGACAAGCTCGCTCCATCGATCGAGCTCGAAGAGTCGGCGCCGATCGAGGTCAAGAAGGAAGACGCCGAGCGACTCGCACAGCGCGTACGCTCGAACGACGCTTCGACCACGGCTGCCAAGCTGCTGGAGGAATTCTACGAGATCACCCCGGTGAACAAGACGTACCCGGACGACCTGACCAACGTGATGGCGGCCCTCAAGGGGGCAACAGGCATCCAGTGGGTGGGAGGCGACCGTTTCCGCAAATCGACGGACATTCCGGAGTACATCCAGGAAGTTCCGGAGCCGTTCTACTTCCCGGTTTCGACTGCGGTCGATGAAGAGGGAGAGCTTGTAGACGTCGAGCTAACCGACGAAGGGCTGAGTTCTACACTGCGCAAGCTACTCATGCACCCCTTGGCCGAGGACGTTCTCGACGAAGACCCGCAGCCGGCTCTGAAGCAGATTCCCGAGACCGTTCGCCTCGTATTGAAATCGATCCATCGCGAGCTCGGCACGTTCCCGCTCTGTCAACTTCCCACTGGGTATCTCGATCCCGATCCTCGAATCCAGGAGCTCGTGGTCATCGATCCGAACGGGCGTGAGCTTCAGGTGTGGATCAATGCCGAAGCGAGGCTCATGTACAACTGGATCGACTGGTGGTATGAGCAGCCGATCGAGAGCGGCGCGGTGTTCACGCTGCGGAAGACTCCGCGGCCGAACGTGCTCGAGTTCGAATGGCTTGACCAGCCGGACCCCGTGGTTTACATCTCCTCGCAGCGCATGGAGGAGCTTAGGCAGATCGGCGCGGACTCGGAAGGGAAGAGCACCCTGGAGCTACTCATGCAGGTGTTCGGCCACTGGCCGAAAGGCGCGGACTATCTCACGCTCCTCGCCGAAATCAACGTCGTTCGCCGTTCGACGCGAAGGCTCATCGCATCGCTACTTTCGAGCTATCTGTGCTTCTACCAGCGGTCCGGCTCGCCGGTATGGCACTTCGACGCGAAGAAGGTCGAGCAAGGCTTCGACAAGGCAAAGCGCAAGTTCGTGAAGAAGTAAAGCGAGCCTCCGGTATACTCAGCGACTCAATCCAGACTTATGGCGAATATCAAATCGAGCAAGAAAGACCTGAAGCGGAGCGCCGCGGCGCATGCGGTCAATCAGTCCGTCCGAACCTCACTCAAGACTTACATCAAGAAGGTTCGTTTGGCCGCGGCCAAAGGAGACGAGGTCGAAATCGCTGCGGCCCTGAGCAGCGCCAACAAAGCGCTGGATAAGGCCGCTCAACGCGGCATAATCCACAAGAATCAGGCCGCGAGGCGCAAGAGCCGCATCGCGTTGGTGGCTCACGCCGCCAAGAAGCCGGCAGCCTAGCCCCCATACGACTCGTCGGGCGGATCGTTTGGAACGTTCTCGGCGGGCTCCAGGTCCGTAGGCGGCGGGGGTCCGTCGTTCGTAACGGCCACCGGAGGAGCCACAACCTTTTCTCGACGCCTTCGCCAGTGGTGGCGATGGCGCTTCGGCTTCGTCGGTGTAAAGCTTTCGGCGCGGTGCGACCAAGGTTGGTCGACCGTCATCGTGTCGGTCGAGGTGACGATCTTCCGGGCTACGATATCGACTTCCGGACCACCCAGGACGCCCGTTTCGACCCTTGCTCCCGGGGTCGGCGCTGGATCGACGCCAGCCTGCAGGATTTGGGTTCCCGCTACCAAGCCTATGATCATCCCCGCCGGCACCGCCAGCCATGCTATTCGCCTCATCTGCGTCTCCCAGCGGTCTGACCAAAGAGCTTACAGGAATGTTTCACAGGCGTGAACACGTTTCGGATTCGGTGTTTCAAACTCTAGATGGAGGACTGTCGAGGTGCAAAACCGGAACAGAGCTTTGATTGGCAGTCGGATGCGCCGACCTGCCCCGTGTGCAGTGGCCGGGAGTGGCGGCCCCTACTGAGCCCTTGCGACGTACGGGCCGAGAGACGAGAAGCGGAAGCGTTCGTGCGCGCGCGCACCGAGGGGAATAGCGAGGATCCCACCGATTTCACCCAGGATGACGATGTGTTCGTGCTCGACTGCCTGCGCTGCGGCACTCTCGTTCGTTATCCCCGACCTTCGGCAGCCCAAGTTCGTGCCGAATATGGCAGCGAGCAGTATGGCGAGGGGGCGCTCGAAGAGATGGCTGCGATCAATGTGGAGTTCTTCGTGCACAAGTGTGCCCAGCTTGCTTGCCACCTTCCGCCGGGATCGAGGCTGCTCGAAGTCGGTTGCTTTGTCGGTGGGTTTCTGCGAGCGGCTGCGCTCTACGGTTGGGAAGCGCACGGGGTGGACGTCGGAAAGGAAACGGCCGACTTCTGCAGGGCGCACGGCCTTAGCGTCGAGCGAGCGGACATTCTCGACTGGGAGCCGTCGGGCAAGTTTCGCGGAGCGGCCGTTTGGAATACTTTCGATCAGATACCGTGTCCTCGGGACGCTCTAGCCCGAATCCGCGCAGCATTGGAGCCGGGCGGTCTGCTGGTTGTTCGCGTGCCGAACGGCGAGTTCAAGAAGCGTTGGATTCGCAGGATGGGAGGCAGAGCCTTGGCCGAGCAGGCGGTGAATAACCACCTGAGCTTTCCATATCTAGTCGGCTACAACGCCGAGAGCCTTTCCCGGCTGCTCGTTGAGTGTGGGTTCCAGGGTATCTGTGCGCGCGGAGACACGATGATTTCAACCCGGACGAGTAGGACCAAACCGTGGGCGGTTCGAGAGGAGATGAGCGTGAAGGCGGGGGTCCAGAAGCTGTGCGACAGGATCGGGCGCGCGACGGGGTTGCTTTGCCACCCTTGGGTCGATATCGTTGCTCGCAAAGAGTGAGTGTTAGTAACGGGGCGCGTCGAAAAGGGCTGCCTGCTGGGCGCCGGCTTCCGCGAACAGCCGCTCAACTCCCTCTTCGTCCATCTCTCCGGGGGTGATCTCGACTGCCACGATGGCTTTGCCGCTGTGCAGCGCGTCCACGAGATCCTTGGCGGCGACGTCATCGACCCCTTCATCCTTCAGATAGCCGGCGAGATTCCAATCGGCATCCGGGTCGGAGCCGGGCTTCATGACGTCCAGCGCGGCGGTGGCAAGCGAGCCGCCGCCTCCCACGATGCCTTTTTCCGGAACGACGATGACTTCGAAGCCTTGGGTGGCCGCGAGCTGCTCGGGGGTCGCAGTGTCTATCACGTCGTCTTCCATCGGCACGATGGTGGGGAAGCCCGTAAGAACGGTCAGATTTATGTCATCGTGCTCATGCTCGCCGTGCGAGATGCCCTCGGGCGGTGAGGCAAGGTCCTCGAAGGCTTCCTGCGACTCGTTGCTTTGGTCGACGGTTTCGACATCGGTAATCCGGTTGCTCGTATCGATACCGGACGTGTACGGCTCGACCTCTTGGTATGTGAAGCAGGCGTACTCTGGGTCCTGATCGAATGGGCGCGACTTCTCGGGGTCGTCGGGCGCACCGACGAACGCGCTGGTGTCGCCGGTCGTCGAGCCCTCCTCGTACATCCGATTCATGCTGTCGATCTCGCCACGGACGGGCGCCTGCCCTCTTCCTCCGATCGCGCCCAGCGTACTGGACACTAGTGCGTCCGGCGGCCCTACCAAGCTGACATCGTCGGGTCCTGCGCCGGAACGCAGCAATAAGTCCACCAGGTTTCGCGCATCGCGAACAGAATTGAGCACTCCGTAATACGTTGACATGTACGCTCCGAAATCAACGGTTCGGACTGTTGACGGAGTTTGCCAGTTCCATGCCTCAGAAACCTGCGAACGACTTCGGTCGTCTGCATGGCGTAGCCTTTTTCATTGTGAGTTAAGGGAGAAAACTATGACTAAACCAACTTCGATGCTGGCCGCGGCCATCGCCGCGCTCATCTGTGTGGGCTGCGCCGGAACGACATCTTCGCCGATTCTCGGCAACGCACACAATCCGCGCATCAGGGTGGTCAACGGCACTACGACCCCATCCAATGTGTCGATCGACAGCCAGATCATCGCGACAAATCTCGCATTCGGAGCCTCTACCGCCTATACGATTGAGACTAATTCCGATCACACCATATTTTGGAAGGATGCCAGCACCAACGGCACGATGACCAGTACGAGCGAGCTGTTCCAGCTCAATCATTTCTACACGGTGGTCGACGCTGGAACGACCGGCAACTTCAAGACAATCATCTTGGACGACGACAGAGCTACGGACGCCAACACGGCCAAGGTCCGAGTGGCGAACGTAGCGTCTAGCGCCGGCGCCGTGGACGTTTACATTACGGCTCCAGGCGCCGACATTTCGGGTTCTCAGCCCACGTTGGCGAACCTGACTTACCCATCGAACTCCGACTACCAGGGATTGGTCCCCGGTACCTACGAGATCCGGTTCACGCAGACGGGCACAAAGACCATCGTATTCGATCAGCAAGTGACCCTTTCGGCAGCGACGAATCAGACGATCATTCTGCTCTCGAACACAGGCGGCGCGACCACGATCACGGTCAACGATCTCAGCCCCTAGGGGCTCGGAATCCCGGGGCTCAGCCCCGGGACCGTCTCAATCTAGAGTGTGCCTCGCAGCGCCTGCTCCCGTTCGATCGCTTCGAAGAGGGCCTTAAAGTTTCCTTTTCCGAAGCTGGTTGCGCCCTTCCTGTGGATGATTTCATAGAACAGCGTCGGCCGGTCGGTGATCGGCTTTGTGAAGATTTGGAGGAGGTAGCCCTCGTCATCCCTGTCGACCAGGATCCCTAGTTCGGCCAAGTCGGAGATATCTTCGTCGATTTCCCCAATTCGATCCGGGAGCATCTCGTAGTAGCTCTTCGGAACTGAGAGGAATTCCATCCCCCTAGCTTTGAGCCGGGAAACGGTGTGCAAAATGTCGTCTGTTCGTAGCGCGACATGCTGCACTCCCGGGCCGCCGAAGAACTCCAGGTATTCGTCGATCTGACTCTTCTTCTTGCCCTCGGCCGGCTCGTTGATCGGGAATTTGACTCGACCTTCGCCGTCCGCCATCACTTTGCTCATGAGGGCGGTGAAGTCGGTCGAGATGTCCTTGTCATCAAACGAAACCAAGTTGTGGAATCCGAGCACTTGCTCGTACCAGTGAACCCAGTAATTCATGCGGCCAAGCTCGACGTTGCCGACGCAGTGGTCGATCTCGACGATGCCTATGGCGTCTCCGGGTTCGTTGCGAAGTTGGTAGTGCGGTAGGAAGTGGCCCCGAAAATCATCGCGGTTGATGAACGTGTGCAGCGTGTCGCCGTACGTGTGAATGGACGCGATGCGCACCGAGCCTTGGTCGTCCGTGAGGCTGAATGGCTCCTTGGCAGGTTGCGCTCCACGGCGGACGGCTTCGTTGTAGGACCAGTCCACGTCGTCGACCTCGAAGGCGATGTCCTCGACAAAGTCGCCGTGCTGCGCGATCTTCTCGGCCATGGGGTGGCCGGGGCGGATGGGTGCAGAGAATAGCAGCTTGACGTCGTTCTGCTCGAGGAGGTAGTCGACTTCGTGTCTGAGACCCGTTTCGAGGCCATGAAAACCGGTGATGCTGAAGCCGAAAACGTTCTGGTAATAGAAGGCGCTCTGGCGCGCATTCCCCACGTAATGGCGGATGTGATCGACCCTTCGGATGGGAAACTTGTCTTGCTTCATAGTGTCATTCCGTTTGAAGAGTATGGACTGGAAAACGCGCCTGACTGGGGATCGGCGGCCCCGAGCCGATAATCGCTATGGTTCTAGCTTGCCCCGTACTCGCGACAACAGCCATAATGAACCCCGGCGGGCGCCTCGCTTGTCTTAGATGCCGACGTAGCTCAGCGGTAGAGCAGCTGTTTCGTAAACAGCAGGTCACCGGTTCAAATCCGGTCGTCGGCTCCATTTTATACAAATTATGCGCAGCCACTCTATCCGTTTCGTTCGGACAGTGGCTCAGACTTCCGCCCCGTATAATTTCGGATAGCACGCGAGAAAGCATCGGGGCGATCCTTGGAGCGGACAGGGAAGCTTCGCAGAGAGGCTGTCCAGGAAGTAGCCGGCCGGGCCTTATTCCGCCTTCAACCGATACCCGACCCCGGATTCATTGAGCAGCAGGGACGGTTGGGCAGGGTTGTCTTCGAGCTTCTGGCGAAGCTGCGCCATGTACACGCGCAAGTAGTGGGTCTCGCTGCCGTAGCCAGAGCCCCACACCTCTTCGAGAAGCTGACGATGCGTGACGACTCGGCCCGCGTTCCGGACCAGCATGGCCAGCATTTTGAACTCGTTTGGGGTCAGATGGACTTCCTTGCCATTGCGGGAAACGAGCCGCGACGACAGGTCCACGCGCAAGCCTTCCGCTTCGAACACGGCCTCCCGGCGATCTCCCTTCCACGCGTGGCGAAGGGCTACGCGTATCCGCGCCAAAAGCTCACCGATGCTGAACGGCTTCGTGAGATAGTCGTCCGCCCCGGCATCGAGCGCGGCAATCTTGTCTTGATCCCTGCCGCGAACCGACAGCACGATGATCGGCACCTCGGACCACTCACGGATGGACCGCGCGACATCGACGCCGTCCGCATCCGGGAGGCCGAGATCGAGAAGGACGACTTCCGGATTCTTGGTGGCCGTGGCGTGCAGACCTTGCTGGGCGTTTTCCGCTTCGATCAACTCGTATTCGCCAGGCAGCAGGCTGGCACGGAGGAAGCGACGGATTGCCACTTCGTCGTCGATCACGAGAACCCTGCGTGGTTCGCTCAATTCATCCGCTCCTCTTTTGCCATGCCGACGGCCGCTTGCTATCCGCTGGGAACCTCCGGCTGGCTGGAGGGTTTTTGGATCTCCACGTGGAACACAGCGCCCGGACCATCGCGGCGATTTTCTGCCCAAATCCTGCCCGAGTGAAGTTTCATGATCGCGCGGCAGATCCCAAGGCCGAGCCCGAACCTTGCGCCGGCCGGCCGCTCTTCGCGCCGGTAAAACCGCTGGAAGATTTTAGCCTCTTCGCCCGGCCGGACTCCCGGCCCGCGGTCGGCCACGTTCAGGCGAAGCACCTCGCGCATGTCGTCCGCCGAGATCTCGACCGGGCTGCCCGGAGGCGTATGCGTGGCCACATTCTCCAGAAGGTTTACGAGCACCTTCTGGATCAGCTCTCCGTCGACCTGAACCAGCGGCAGGCCGGGATCGAGTCTGGCATGCACTCTTCGACCTCGGAGCAACTCGCGCGAGCGGTCCACCGCCGAGGCCACGATCTCCTCGGCAGAGTGCCAATCGACCTTCGGCTGCATCTCGGGAGACTGCAAATGGGTCATGTCGAGAAGGTTTTGGACCTGGAGATTCATGCGGGCGGATTCGTGGAAGATCGTTTCCGCCAGCTCCTTCGGATCTCCGAGCCCATCTTTGAGCGAGCTGGCAGCCCCCGAGATCGCCGTGAGCGGCGTGCGAAGGTCGTGTGAAATCGAACTCAGAAGCGCATTCCGGATCCGCTCCGTTTCCGCTTGCAGGCGGGCCTCGTGTGACTCCTTGGCGAGCAAGGTGCGTTCAACAGCCAGGCCGAGGCCGTTCGCAAAGGTCTCCAGCAGGTTTCGCTGTGCGGGGTCCAGCGGCAAACTCGCTTCGGTTGGAATGAGCGCGAGGACGCCGACCGCGCCTTGGCTTCCGCGGAGCGGCAGGTAGAGTCCCCGGGCGCCTTCCGCCGCGTCGTTTTCGGCGAAACAGCGCTCGGCAGCCGAAGCTTCTTCCGGCAGGACCTCGAATCCTTTCAGGGAGGGCGCGATCGGCTTCAGCCCGGCATCATTCAGCAGCACTGCGGCATCGAGGTTGAACAGACCACGAATCTCCTTGGCGGCAGCCTCGCAGATTTCACGCTTGCTCCGAGAGCGCGCCATCTCCTTGCTCAGCGTGTAAAGCGCCGATGTCGTGCGCTCCCTTTCTTCAGATGCCTGCGCCTGCTGCCGCACGCGGAGGGTCAGAGTGCTTATGAGCAGTGCGACGCCGAGCATGACGCAGAACGTCACGACGGCCTGTGGATTCGAAACTGCCAGTGTAAACCTTGGCGGAACGAACAGCATGTCGAAAAGCAGAACGCTGAGCACCGCGGCGAGTACGCTCTGGCCGACCCCAAAGCGACTGGCGACGAAAGCGACTGCGATCAAATAGATGAGGATCAGGTTCGAGGGATCGAGCGATCCGTAGACGGCGAGGCAAACGCCGGTGGCAGCCGCGACTAGAATGATCGAAGCCAGGTAGTCCCAAGCGGAGCGGGCGGCAGTCCTCGAGCTGCGCGCTTTCGACAGGTTTCGTGCTGCCGCGCCGGGGGTCCCCCTGGCTTCGCTCGCCATCGGCGGTGCGCCGTCATCGGTGTGGTTGCGTGTCAACAGCACAAGATGTCACATTCGCCGCTTAGGGTACTCAAGGCGGCTCGTAATCAGTCAGTCGGCGCCCGCTCGACTAATTGCGATTGTTCGAAATATCTAATATCGAGCTAGAATATTTGCATGCCCACGCGATTTGACGACGAGCACGGCCCTTCTCGGGCCGAAGCGCTGCGTAAGTTCAAGTCCGAGGTATTTCGGGCGCTCGGCCACCCGACCCGCATTCACATCGCCGAATGCCTTCGCAAAGGCGAGCAGCCGGTAGGATCGATTTTGGAGGAGGTAGGCGTAGAGCCGGCGAACCTTTCGCAGCATCTAGCCTTGCTTCGCGCGCGTAGCCTGGTCATCTGCCGCCGCTCCGGCTCGAAAGTGTATTACTCGTTGGCGGACCCGCTCTTGGGGCGCATTCTGGACGAGATGCGGGCATTCTTCCAGGCGCATATCGAGGAATCGATGGCGATGCTGCGCGACCTGGGCGAGCGGCCCTGAGCTCCGGTTAAGAAGCGTCCGTGACTTTGCCCGTTGCTTGCTCAAAAGGCGGGGACGTTGGCCCCCGCCTTCGTTGCCTCTACTTGTTCGGCAGGCCGTCGAGCAGGGCCATCATGGCCCAGCACGTTCCATTGAACGAAGCGAACTGGGCTTCGCCGTGTGGGAACCCGGCATCGAAGTAGTTGTTGGCGGGAAAAGCCCTCTTGTTGACGAACCACGAACCGTCGGCGTCCTGGTTGCGAAGCAGGTAGTTCATGCCCTCCTTGTACTGCTTCGAGGTGGCCGGTAGCCGTGCCGACTCACGCAGGGCGGTCAGGCACTCGCCAGTGGCGTAGGCGTCGCTGGGCATTCCAGGAAGCTGCGACCAGCCTCCGTCCGGATTCTGGGCTTTGAGAATCAGCGCGGCCGCTTTGGCCTGATCGGCGACCGTACCGCCGGCCCAATGCAGGCCAAGCAGCTTGAACGCCATATCGTCGCTGGATTTCGGCGCCGCCGTTGCCAGCCACGCCCTCGCTTTGCGAATGCGCTCGGCCGTTTCCTTGGCGCTATCTTTCGGGCCGTACGCCTTCAGCGAGCGGACCGACAGAGCCGTGTATGTGAAATAGCTCGACTGCATCGGTGCGCGGGGAAGGCTGAACGACCAGTAGCCCGCGGGGCTCTGCTGCCTGGCGAGAACCTCCGCCATCGCCGCCGCTGCGGACGATTCCGGCGTTTTCTGCGCGGCCATGCCGGCGAGGAGCCATGTGTCCGTAGTATTGACCTCGTTAATCTCGATCAGCGGAACCTGCTTCATGACCTCGCTGTTTTTGAGGGCTTGCTTATGGAGCGGTTCCATAGCCTGGAGCGCACCGCCGACCCGTTCGTTTTGGACTTTGGTGAGCGTCGCGTCGAGCATGTAGCCGTGGTCGTGGGCGGCGCCCGTGGCCATCCGGCCGAGACCTTCTTGGTGGCACGAGATGCAGGAGGCATTCTGATTGAATGCCTTCATTGAGGATTCGAGAGCCTCGAGGCTCTTGCCGATCGACTGACGGGGGGTCGGGGGTGTTGCGGGCGCTTCGGCCGGCGTGCCCAAGAGAGCCGATGTCCTTCGGTTTTCACGAGCCGCCGCGTAGTAGGCGGCCGTTTTGCCTTCCGCGTCCTTGACGTCCTTGTCGGCGCCGGCATTCAGCAGCGAGCGGACCACGTCGGGGAAGTCGCCGTATTTCGCTGCGAGAATAAGCGGCGTTTCGCCACTCGCGTCGCGAGCGTTGACGCTTGCGCCATGGGCGAGCAGCATAGGAACGAGATCTGCTCGGCCCGTTTGCGCTGCAAGCATGAGGGGCGTCTGGCTTAGGCAGTCGGACGGATCGACGTCGGCGCCGGCATCGAGCAGCAGCTTTGCGGCTGCGGCATTGCCTTCACGGCAAGCGTAGCTGAGCGCGGTTGCCTTGGCGTAGTTCCTCGAATCGATATTCGCTTTGTGTTCCAGGAGCTTGGATATGACCAACGGATTGCCCGTGTACGCTCCCATCATCAGAACGCTGTTTCCGTCTGCCCGGAGGAAGTTCGGATTGGCGCCAAGGTTCAGGAGCTTGTCCACGGCCGCGTCGTTGCCCGTGAGCGCAGCAAAAGTGAGCGGAGTTCCGTATAGGCTCTGGGCATCCGGCTTCGCGCCTGCCTTGAGGAGGGCATCGACAACGTCCGGCTGGTGCGATGCGACGGCAATATAGAGGGGTCTGAATTCGAGGCCATTGAGTGAGTTCGGATCGGCGCCCTTTTCGATGAGCGCCTTTACGGCGGAAGTGTCGCGGTGATCGATGGCCAGGAAAAGGTCCTGACCGAGCTTGCCGCGAGCCGGAACGGGTGGTTCCGTGGTGTTTCGGGTCGCTTTGATTTGGTTGGTTTGAGACCTACTTCCATGCCAAGAGGAGGCAAGCACAAATGCCACCGCGGCGAACGCAAGTGACGAAAGCAATGGTTTGATTGTCGCTGGATACATCATCGTCCATCTTCCCAGTGCGCCCGGGTATCTACCATCCAGTCGGGCAAGACCCGGCGCGCGTCCTTAGGCATGATACGGCCTAGCGAGAGCAAGAGGCTAGGGAATTGAGGAAAAGTGTGACAAGTAAGTCGTAAAACGACATCATGGGAATCTGGTGCCCCAGATTCCCATGAAAGGTCGATCGGTCCGGAGGGCCTACTACTTCTTCTTGGTGTGGGCCTTCTTCATATGCCCGGGCGCCGTTTTCGAGTGCATCGGCTTCTTCATGTGCCCAGGCACCATCATCGACTGCATCGGCTTCTTCATGTGGCCGTTAGGCATGGGGTGCATAGGATGCATGGGGTGCATGGGGTGCATGGGGTGCGCGGGATGCATGGGCATCATAGGCTTCTTCATGAACCTGCCGGTCTTTGGATCTCGCGGCGGCATCGTTCTGTGAGCGCCCATTTGCGACTTTTTGATGAAGCGGCCAGTCTTGGGGTCTCGGGCGGGCATCATTCTGTGGCCGGCCTTGGCAGGCTTCTTCATGAATCGCCCTTTGGCATCTCGCGCCGGGACCATCTTGTGCGACTTCGAGCTCATAGTGGTCTTGGCCGTCTTATGAGTTTTCTTGGGCCCCTGGGCGGACGCGAGCGAGCATACGAGCGTGAGCGTCATTCCAAGGGCGAGCAAAAGGTTTCTGAGTTTCATTTGCGAATCGACTCCTTCCTGCCTGAGGTCCTGCATCCCTACAGTCCCTGGGGCGCTTTGGGCATGCTGCTCGATAGCGGCAATGCACCGCATAAATGATAGATCGAACTGGGACCAAACCGACTTTTTATTTCGTTTTTGAGCCGCTTATGTTCGCGAAAGTTTCGTCGTGCCGCCCGGTTCGCCGCTAGGACTGCTGCGCAAATACAGGCTCGCAGCGGACGACAGCGCGAACAGAGTGCGCGATGGCGCAAAGCTCATGTGCTTCGCGATGCATAGTTTGAATCTGCTCGCGGCTGGGAATCGAGTCGCCTGAGAATTCGACCGACGGTTTCAGCGTTACACGGGATATCCATTCCCGGCCCTGATCATTGATTCCGATCGAGCCAACAGCCGAATCGGAGTAGCGGTCTGCCCGGAAGCCCTGCTTCGCCGCGATCGCGAGAAACCACAGCATGTGGCAGCTCGAAAGTGCTCCCACCAGCGCTTCCTCGGGATCAAGAGCCGCGGCGTCGGAATGCGGGATCGGGACCGAGTGAGGGGAAGAAGAGCCCGGGACCTCGAGCCCGCCGTCGAACCGGAGCGTGTGCCTCCTGGAATAGCGGCCATCTATGAAAGGCTGATCGCCTCGCAACCACTCGACGCTGGCAAAGTAGTCGGCCATTTATGCCCTGGCATGAAGCGCGACCCAATCGGCAAAGGCCACCATAAAGGTTGAAAAGAATCCTCGAGCGCCTTCGGCGATTAGCTTGCCCTGGTCATCGAACATCTTGGCCACACCGCCGACGTACGCTTCCGGCTGCTGCATCGTGGGCATATTCAAAAAGACGAGCGACTGCCTGATTTGGTGATTTGCGCCGAAGCCGCCGATCCCTCCCGGCGAGTTCGTCAACACGGCGACGGGCTTGCGCTCCCAGACGCTGGCGCCGTACGGCCGCGAGCCGACGTCGAGGGCGTTCTTCAAGACTGCGGGAACACCGCGGTTGTATTCGGGTGAAACCAGCAGCACACCGTGGGCCGGTCGAATCTCATCTCGGAACCGCAACCATGCCGGAGGCGGCGATTCTTCGAGGTCTTGGTTGTACAGCGCCAGATCGCCAATTTCGATGATCGAGCAGTGGAGGCTGGCCGGGGCAAGCTCGATGAGGGCGTTGGCCACCATTCGCGAGTACGCTCCTCGTCTAAGGCTGCCTATCAAGACCGCTATGTTGAAGCTTTCGGGCATTGCCGGTTCCCTATGTGCTATCCGAGCAATTTGTTCAGCAGAGCTCCCAGGCGGTATCCGGCTACCGTGATCCGCTTGGCTACAACCTGCCGGGCGTTCGCCAAATATGCCTGGCTGGGCTTTTGCCCTTCGGGCGTATCATATACCACGCGCTTGGACAAATCGACACTCTCGGCCACCCAATCCAAGGGGACGAGGTCGGCAGCTTCGGGCACCGACGAGGCCGGGATTGCCGCCTCGAGCAGACGCCCTTCGGTCACGATCTGATCGCGACCCTGGACCGTCAGCGGCCTCGGGATTGAGGTGAACAATCCCGCGCCAAAATCCCACAAGGCGTGCAGATTTCGAGGCGGCCGTCTCATCGAGGCAAACTCATCCGGCGGCAAAATCTGAAAGCTGTTTCCACCTCGATCTCCCGTGGGCTGCGCATCGGTTACGCGCGAAACGGCATGGAGGGGCTGATGCAGGTCCCCGACGATGTGGATAAGGTATCTCAGCGCGTCGGCGCGATCCGCGTCCGGCTTGGACTTATCCGCTAGGACCTTGCTGAAGCGATCGATGGCGACGATCGCGTTCTCAGGATCCGGCTTGAGATCGGTCGAGCCGCCGTCGGCGCGGAAGTAGACATCGTAGTAATGCCACGGTCCGGTTTGCTGGGTCTTGGTGTCGTCGGCCCAGGGAGCGGCCGTGATGAAATCGTACGCTTTGTCGGTGCTTCCGATTTTCAAGAGGCGGTCGGCTTCGGCTCTGGCCGAAGTCGAGAGCTGGTCTTCCGCTATCGATGCGACGACCATATGGCCGGTGTCAAACCAGCACCAGGCCGACGGAGCGAGGCTCGCGGTAAGCAGCAAGCTCGCGAGCAGGTTGCGAAGCTTCACGAAGGCAGTTTTACCCGGACGTGCTTTGCTTGGCCTGATTCCAAAGCGAGTCCCAATCTTCCGCCGAGAGGTCGGCCAACTCGCCCGATGCCGACTGCTCCATCGACATGAAGCGCGCAGTGAAGCGGTTGAGCATTTTACGCAGCGCCTCTTCGGGCTCGATGCCGGCCCAACGCGCGACGTTGACAGCGGTGAACAATAGGTCGCCCATCTCGGCCTCGGAGCCGTCCCGGTCGCCGGAGGCTAGCGCTTCCTTGAGTTCGGCGATCTCTTCGTCCAGCTTGTCGAAGACTGAATCGATGTTCGGCCACTCGAAGCCGACCCTGGCTGCACGTTTGCTGATTTCGTGCGCTCGAAGCAGGGAGGCCATGCCGACGGGCACTCCGGACAAGATGGACCGGGGCTCACCCTTTTCAGCTTTCTTGATTCGATCCCAATTGCGCAGGACCTCGTCCGCATCCGCGACGTTGGTTTCACCGAATACGTGTGGATGCCGCCTGACGAGTTTCTCCGAGATTTCGCGCGCTACGTCGTCGGTGCCGAACTCGCCGTCCCGCTGCTTCATTTGCGCGTGCATGAGCGGCTGCAGCAAGAGGTCGCCCAGTTCCTCGCGCAGCTTCTCCGATGATCTCGAGTCAATTGCGTCGAGCACTTCGTACGCTTCTTCTAGCAGATACTTTTTCAGGCTCTCGTGAGTTTGCTCGCGGTCCCACGGGCAGCCGCCCGGGCCGAGGAGCCGATCCACGATATGCGCGAGATGATCGAGCGGAGATCGTTCGAGCAGCAAGGTCGCGCCATCCGGCACTTCACCGCTCCGGGCGATCGTGGGCTCTATTCCAGCGGCTCGAAGGGCTTCGTATCCGGGTCCGCTCGGCTTGAGGCAAACGACGCTTTTGTGCCGCAAACTATCGGCGAGGTCACCCGGAAGCGGGCCCGGCTCGAGCTGCAAGACGTGCACCAAGCCGCTAGCCGCCCTTTTCCTTCAGGTACTCGTCCGAATACTTCTTGTAAACGTCCGCGAACGCCGGGTCCGAGATTTCGATTTTGGCTTTCTTGCGCATCTCGACCATCTCCTGCTCGAGATTGTTCTTGGCCTTGCCCTTGTCGGTGAGGAGCTGTCTGCGGATGGCTCGTTTGAGGTGATCATTGAGGGGCGAGAGCTTTTCGGGAATCACATCTTCGATGAGGAACTTGACGTAGTTCGTCGACTCGCCGGACTTTGTTTGGAGCCAAGGCGTGGTTTGGCCGATCTTGGTCTCTCCGATAGCCTTCGACATCTGGTCGGAGAACACGGTGACAGGAACCGTGCCGAATTCGCCTCCGCGTTCGCGGCCCACGTCGATACTGTGCGCCTTCGCGACATCGGCGAACGGTTTGCCCGCGGACAGCTCGCCTTCTACCGCCTTCTTCTCGTTGGGGTCGTCGACCACCACGACGCGGAGCTTGACCTGCTTCGGCGTTGTGTACATCGTGGGATGTTCGTTGTAGAACTTGGTGACTTCCTGATCGGTAATGGTCACGCCAAACGTAGCGAGCTTGAACTGCGAGAGCTCGTAACGAATCTGTTCGTTCAGCTCCGCCTCGGTCTGCCCGCTGGCCTTCCAGTTCGTAAGGAGGTTCGGATCGTCCTGGATTCGTGCCTTGAGCTCAGCGGCGACCTCGAGATCGCTCGGATAGACTCCGCGCGCCTTGGCGAGCTGGGTCACGAGCTTTTCGGTGAACAATCGGTCGAGCGTTAGGAATCCGGGTGGGAATTCGGCAAACGACTTGCCCATGAGCTTGCCGACACCGGGCAAAAACTCCATGCGGCGGTAGTATTCAGCGCCTTTGATAGGTGTCCCGTTGATTGTGGCGACTGTGCGATCGGGGTCTACCTGACCCATACCGATCGACGCGAGGCCGACTAGGGCCGACAGAAGTATTTTACGAATCAAAACGAATTCCTCCTTGACGCGCGGGCCGCAGCTCAGTGGCGTTCCGCATGCTTAAAGACGCTTCGCATCTCCAGGTGATTTCCTCGGTTGGGCTCATTTGCCCCTGTCAAGAGCGGCCCGGATTGCCGGGATCGCATCATACAGGTCCGCCACGAGCCCCAAATCGGCGAACTCAAAGATAGGGGCGCTCGGGTCGTTGTTGATAGCTACGATTGTCTTACTGTCTTTGATTCCCGCCATGTGTTGGGTCGAGCCGGAGATACCGGCGGCGATGTAGAGATCAGGAGCTACGATCTTGCCGGTTTGACCGACTTGGAGCTCGTTCGAGGCGATGCCGGAATCGACGGCCGCTCGAGTTGCGCCGACGGCCCCTCCAAGCTGGTCGGCCAGTCCGCCGATCACCTTTTCGAAGGTCGCTGCGTCCTTCAGCGGTCGGCCACCGCTGACGACCACGCGCGCCTGGGTAAGGTCGGGCCGCCCGCCGCCGTGCATGGATTCGCTGATCCGTTTGGAGCCTTGGGACAGCTCGAGAGTTATGGGCTCGAGCGTCGCTTCTCCTTGCTGGGCAGGCTCGGGGAAGCCAGCCGGGCGGAATGTGACGACGACAGGCTCTGTCAGGGTTTCGACTGTCGCTATGGCTGCGCCGGCAACGATCGGCCTCTTGTAGACGGTCGGGGATTCGATTGCGATGGCGTCCGTGACCATGGCGGCGTCTAGCGCGCCGGCCAGTCTTGCCATGATGTCCTTCGAGCGCATCGACGAAACCGCGACGATATGTGAGTATCCGCGCGCAAGGGCAACCAGCGAGGGAGTAAGGGAGTCGGCAGGAGGCACTGAGTCGAGGCCCGCTAAAAATGTTCTTTCGGCGCCCGCGTTGTTCGCCGCGTTTCCCGTGATGAGGAGAACGTCGAACGGCTGGCCCAATGCCGTAGCGAAGCCGGCCCCGCTAGCGACTTCGGCAGGATCGAACGCGATTACGAGGGTTTTCGCCATCAGATGGCGCCTCTTTCGCGTAGCGCACCGACGAGCTCGTCGACGGAGGCGACCTTTCGGCCAGGCGCTCTCGCAGGCGGCGGGTCGAGGCGCCGGACGCGAGTCCTGGGCCTCGGCGAGGTAGTGGGGGCGCGGCGGTCGAGTGGCTTGCTTCGGGCCTTGATGATGCCGGGCAAGGCGATGTACCGCGGCTCGTTCAGCCTAAGGTCCACGGTTACGACGGCGGGCAGCGCGCACTCGAGAACCTCGTCCCCGGTATCCGTCTCGCGGGTTACCTGGACCGAGCCCGCCACAATCACTATTTTGGAGGCGAAAGTGGCCTGGGGCCAGCCGAGCTTGGCTGCCAACATTTGGCCGACCTGGTTCGAGTCGTCGTCTGTCGCCTGTTTACCCATGAGGATAATGTCTGGCTGCTCGGCACGGGCCAATGCGGCAAGCTCGTCCGCTATGGATGGAGGATCGAAAGTTTCAGTGGATTCGATCAATATGGCTTTGTCGGCTCCCATGGCGAGAGCCTTTCTGAGCTGGTCTTCAGCTTCAGGCAGGCCGATGCTGACGGCTACGATCTCGATTTCCGGATGCTGATCTCGCTGGCGCACCGCCTCCTCGATGGCGATCTCGTCGAACGGATTCATTTCGAACTTCACCCCGGCGGTGTCCATGCCGCTTCCATCCGGCAGCGGCCGGACCTTCGCGAATGGATCGAGCACCCGCTTTACCGGGACAAGAATCTTCATATTCTGGGCGAGTTTACCGGGGGGCTAAAAGAGGAAGTCCGTGCGAAGGAAGTTGCTCGATCGCGCCGCCAAGATCTCGTTGACCAAGTCGACGTTTCGGTCGGATGCATCGGTGGCCACCAGCGAACGGATGCTGAATCTACGCAGAGCATCTGCCACCGACAGCGTTCCCTCCGCCGAGGCCTTTCGCCCCGTAAAAGGAAATGTGTCGGGTCCGCGTTGGCACTGCACGTTCAAGTTCACCCTCGACACCTGATTGACGAGAACGTCGATGAGCGGGCCGAGCACTTTGGGATCGTAGCCGAAGACGCTGACCTGCTGGCCGAAGTTGCTTTCGACTGCGTAGTTGAGCACTTCGGAGATGTTCTCGTACTCCCGAACGGGGATGATCGGGCCGAATTGCTCGACTTGATGAAGCTGCATCCTCTCGGTCACCGGGAATACCAGCGCAGGGTGGACGTAATTGGCGATTCGGCCTCCGCCGCCCGGATTGAGGACGGTGGCTCCCATCGACTTGGCTTCGACCAGCAGACTTTCTAGCCAGTCCGCAGCACCACGGTCGGCAATCGGCGTTAGCTTCACTCCCGGCTCCCATGGGAGCCCCGCGCCCATTGCCGTAATGCCTTCAGAGAGTCGCTCGAGCAGAGCTTCCCGCTGCGACTTGTGCACAAACACGATCTTGATGGCAGTGCACCGCTGGCCATTGAAAGTGAGCGCTCCGGCAAGGAGCTGCGGGACAGCCACGTCAAGATCGGCGTCCGGCAGGACCACGGCCAGGTTTTTCGCGTCCAGGCTGAGGACGGATTTCAGCCGATAAGGATGCGGGTGCTCCTTCTTGAGAATGTCTGCGGTCTTGGAAGAGCCGATGAAGGCAAGAAGCTCGACCCTGCCGGACTTCATGATAGGGGTTATCAGATCTTGTCCCGGGCCATTAACGACATTGACCACGCCCGGCGGGAACGAGTCTCGGAATGCCTCCATGAGAGGCGCGTTCAGGATTTGACCGAACCGCGGCAGCTTCGAGATGATCGGATTTCCCATGATCACCGCGGGGATCAGGGTTGTGAAGGTTTCGTTGAGCGGGTAGTTGTAGGGGCCCATGCAGAGGGTCACGCCGAACGGAGACCTGCGGATCTGGGCCAGGAAACCCTTTTCAAGGCTGAAGCCGGAGTTTTGCCTGTCGAGGTTCTTGAGGGCCTCGATCGTGTCGTGGATGTACTGGATCGTGCGATCGAATTCCTTGTAGGAATCGGACTGGGTCTTGCCGATTTCCCACATGATGAGCTCGGCCACTCGCTCGCGGACCGACTTCATACGCTCGACGAAGCCCTCCATCGCGTCGATGCGCTGAGCGACGGTCATCGTCGGCCATTGGCCCCGGCCCTCGGCCCAGGCGGCTTCGGCTGCATCGAGCGCCTTTATGGCCTCATCCTCGCCCATTAGCGGCGTCGGACCAAGCTGTGGGCGCACGACGTTCCCGTTTTCGATGAAGAACGGACAGCTCTCGACTTGCTCGGTTGGGCCGGTCCAGTCCCGGATTTCGCCTGCGATGAGGTATTTGAGGCCATCGCGGGTCACGGGCACGGGCCTGCCGTCGTTTTTCCAGTTCGATGGGTCTAGTTGAGGGATCTGGGCATTCGGGCTGGTTACGGTTTCCATAGATCGCACCAAGGGAGGTGTCTTCGGTAACGGTAGCATCCCACATCGTGGAGCGCTTTGTGCAGGACGAGGCTGCCATGATGCGGGTCGGCGCGCAAATGATGGCATCGCTCGGCAGAGGGGACGTTGTATTGCTGACGGGCCCTCTAGGCGCGGGAAAGACGACCCTCGTACGCGGCGCCGTTCGTGCCGCCGGGCATCAAGGCGGCGTTCGATCGCCGACGTTCAACCTCTTGCAGGTGTTCGACACGGCTCCGCCTATCTTGCACGCCGACCTCTACCGGTTGGAGAGTTGGGAGGGGATCGGTTTGGAGGACTACCTCGCCGACTATGTGTGCTTCATCGAGTGGGCCGAGCGGGCGGGCGGGCTTTTGCCCGCGAACCTTGCCTGGCATGTGTCGATCGAGTTTCGAGATTCGGGCAGAGTTGTGTCGATAAACGCGCCTGCTGGGCGCGAACTCGGCAAGGTTTAGGTAACTTTCGATCATGCCGGACGAGATAAGAGTAGGAGTCGCGGGCCTTACGCACGGGCATGTTTGGGGGCTCATCGAAGCGTGGAAGCAAGTTGAAGGAGCCAGACTCGTCGCGGTGGCGGACCGGACCCCGCTCTTGGACAAAGCGCGGCCCGATTTCGGAGTAGCGTACGCCGATTATCTGGAGATGCTCGACAAGGAGCGGCTCGATGCCTTGGTCGTGACGAGCGACAACCAGGCCTCCGCGCAGATCGCAGTCAACGCGCTCGAGCGGCGGATCCCCTGCATGGTCGAGAAGGCCATGGCTGCCAATTCGATCGACGCGCAGCGGATGCTGGACGCCATGGAGCGCTCCGGCGTAAAGCTGATGATCAACTGGCCGCTGGCGTGGGACGCGTGGCTGTACGACCTCAAACGGCGGATCGATGCGGGCGAGATCGGGCACGTGTTCCACTTGCGGTATCGAAACGGCCACCATGGACCGAAGGAGATCGGCTGCGACGAGTACTTCGTCGACTGGCTATACAACGAGCGGAAGAACGGCGCGGGGGCACTGGCCGATTTCTGCTCTTATGGGGCGGCTTTGTGCCGGTGGTATTTCGGTATGCCCGAGAGCGTGTATTGCGTTCGGGGCAATCAGACGAAGGATTATCCGGTGCCCGACGACCACGCCGTTTGCCTGCTGAAGTACGACAAGCTGTCGACGGAGATCGAGGGAACATGGGCTACGAAAGGGTTCGACACGGGGCCGAATCCGGTGGTGCATGGCAAGGAGGGCACGCTAGGGGTTTCGCGTGGCAAGATCACTCGGTTCGTGGCCGGCAAAGAACCTGTGGATGAAGAGCCGCCTGCTCTTGCGAATCGAAACCCGGCGAAGTATTTCCTCGAATGCATTCGAGAAAACCGGGAGCCGGAAGGGATCCTGAGCCCTTACATATCGGCGGACGCGTGCAAGATCCTGGATGCTGCGAAGAAGTCGAGCGACAGCGGATGCGCGGAAGCACCCTAGCCGAACTCCGGTTCGACGGGTAAAATCTCACCTCGTTTGGCGGCGTAGCTCAGTTGGTTAGAGCATGCGGTTCATACCCGCAGTGTCGGTGGTTCGAGTCCACTCGCCGCTACCAGATTGGATCTTTGGCTGAATGGTGAGCGACTGGCCGAAAGCCAAGCACCCTGGAAATGCTTTTCCCAAGATGCAGCGTCTAAGCTGATGATATGCC
>JAICWL010000138.1 GCA_025934835.1 Fimbriimonadaceae bacterium | reverse complement strand
ATCGAGCTTCAGTACGACTATGACGACCGTGTGGCCTCGATCACCTCAAACGGCTCTTATACGTCTTACACTTATAACGGGCTTGGGAGCCGGGTTGCCGTGGGGACGCAGAAGATTCGAAGGGACGGAGCGGGCGTGACGGGCGATCTTCTGTCTGACGGCAGCTTTTCCTACAACCAGGGGATCTCTCCTCGGACATCGGGCACAGGCATGACGAGCCTGGGAAATGGAGCAGCTGAGCTCCCGTATGGCTACGACGACCCGGTTTGCTCGATGGCCGTGGGCAAGGTTTACACGGCCCGTTTGTACAGTGACCTTGGGGCCCAGTAAGCCGTTAAGTCTCGCGCCGTTGAATCCTAAGGCGCGAGACTGTAGTGTTGTAGTCGGGGCTCATAGTTTTGTCATGAGCCAGGCGCGGTGCGCAATGCTTAGTTGCGCGAACGCCCCCTGCGGCGGAAGAGGGCCACGACGCCCAGGCCGAGAACGGCGAAAGAGGTGGGCTCCGGCACGGGGGTGAGCACATCTACGGTTCCAACCGCAAATCCATCATTACTGCTCGTATTGTCGCTCATATAGGCGACTACATAAATGTCATTGATATCGGCGATCGTATCCTTGCCGCCCACATAAGTGTCACCGGTTCCAACCGTGCTCGACGAAGTCCCTGTGTTGCTAGCAAATCCAACGGAATTACCAGGAAAGCTGGTCCAGAGGCCCATATTGGCGGTCTCGGCCCCAAGTGTATTGGTGTCCGCCTGCAAGCCTACGCCCATTACGGCCGTGTCGAAGTGAATGTGGAGAACTGAATCAACGGACGAGCCGTCGTTGGTATACGAGTTCTCGTGGAACAGCAGCGGCTCGCCGAGTTGAAAGTCGCCTGTCCACCCGTTCCCAGTCGAAAGTCGCTCAAATGCGCCGCCGTCGGGCACTACCCCGGTGTCATGCACGCTCTCGACCGAGAAGCCGATTCCTCCGGTCGTCGTGCCATGGACTCCGCTAGCGACAGAGGTTCCGTCAGCCCCAAACTGGGCCCAGTTAATCGTGTCGTTGCCCCCCAGAGCCCCAGGGCTGGTGACGGGTGTGAATTGACCGTAGGCGGAACAAACCACAGCAATCGCAGCAAAAGCTGCTGAACTTTTTATCAAAAGGTTCACAAATCCTCCGTTTCTCGCGACGTAACCGCGACAACAGAAATTGGAGGCGGAGGAGCAATATGTGACGGCAATTTGAGTAAATCATGCAGGGTGCAGACTGCGCGGCTTGGGGAATAGCCGGCCGGGCCTAGGAGCCTACATGGCCCGTATTCGTTCTTAGAGACGCGTTTAGCTCGGTCGACCGCAAGGCGAACGTCGGCGAGGACTTGCGCTAGGCTAGCCATGGAGCCGCGAGCACCGGAAGGATTCGGCCAGGTCGACCCCGATGCGTTCGCCGTCGGCTTCCGCATTGCTGCCGACCATGTTTTCGATCCACGTCAGATGGTCTCCAGAAAACTGGCTGCGATGCAGGGCGAGCAGCGCTTTCTGCGCGTCCCACTCGTCGGTGATGTCGACCGCGTAGTTCGGCGCGATCGTCGAGAATCGAAGAAGCCACTTCACGCTTGGCACCCTTCTCGCGGCGATCTGGGCGAGGTCGCCCGCGCGGCGATGATCCTGGTGGCTGAAGCGCGGCGCGTAATCGCCGTCGAACGCCAGCACGTATTCGGGCTGGATTTGTTCGAGCCGGCTTTCGACGGCCCCGATCGTCTCATCGTTCACGCGAAGACGGCCATCCGGAAAGCCTAGAAAATCGACTTGGCGCGCGCCCCAGACGGCTGCGGCGTTGCGCTGCTCGCTCCGTCGTACCTCCCCCAAGGCTTCGGGGTGGCTGAACGGGTAGTACCCTTTGTCGCCATCGGTGCAAACGATCTCATACATCTCGGCGCCATCCGCATGGAGCTTCGTTAGGACTCCCCCTATGTAGAACTCGGAGTCGTCGGGGTGGGCGGTGATCACAGCCACACGCGCTCCCTTTAGGAACAGCCGGCCGCTGTCCGGATCGACCGGCGGATTCGGCAGGGGCGGCTGGCGGGGGACGAAATCGAACTCCCAAGGCTGCCAAACATAGAAGCCCCAAAGCCCGGCGAGCAGACCGCCATATACCAGGGCTCGCCGCCTCCACTTCTTCGCGCTCACGTTGAGCACAACCGGCTTCGCGGCCCGGAGGTTCATTGGGCGCCGGAATCGGGACCTATTTCGTGCCTTTGCCCAGTCCTTGGCCCGTAAGGTACCGGTAGCTGCTCTCGACGGCCTCCATCATGTCGCCGGCGTACTCGTCGAGCTCGACAATCAGCCAGGCGAGCTTGTTCGGGTCGGCAGCCTCGATGCACGCTCGCACGTCGACTGCCCCGCTCCCGACGGCGGTCATGGGTTTCCCTTCGACCATTGGCCCGTCTTTGACGTGCAATAGCGGCACGCGCTCCCTGAATCGTTCGACCATCTGCTCGGAGCGGTTCTGCCCGTGCGCCGAGGCCCAATAGATGTCGAGCTCCAAATCGACGTCCGGGGCGCTTTCGAGCAGCCATTCGATGGCCAGTTTGCCATCGATCTTCCAGAACTCGAACCAGTGGTTGTGCAGCGCGAACGAGAGGCCGGCTTGATGCAGCGCAGGCAGAACCGCATTCACCTTGTCGGCCGATTTGCGGATCGCGTCGCGTGATTCGAAGTCCGGAATCCAGAAGCCGGACACGGTGTATTCGGTTCCAAGATCCCCCGCGGCGTCGATGAACTCCTGAACGTTCTCGGCATTGGGAAACGGCCCGAAATACGAGGACACGCGCATCCCCATGTCTTCCACCACTCGCCTGAATTCCCGGTTCGACATACCGAAGCCGTGGCCCTCGACGCCGGCATATCCGATGTCCGCGATTTTTTGGAGAACCGCGAGCGGGTCGTCTTTGGTGAGCGTGCGAACGGTGTAGAGCTGGAGGGAGATTGGCTTCACTTCTCCATCTTAGCGCCGCCCGCGGGCCTATAATGGCACTGGTAAGAGGAGGTTAAACCATGTACTGTGTCGTTTCTCGTTGGAAGCCCAAGCCGGGCCAAGAACAGGAATTCCTAAAGAGGGCCACCCAGGCTCGCGCACAGATGAAGAAGTTGCCGGGCATCGTCTTCCTCGAAGGGTTCGCGCCGGAGGGGGCCTCGGGCTCGACGGCCGTGGTCTGCTACCAGGACAAGGCGACGTACGACAAGCTCGTTAACCAGCCTGGCGCGCCTTTCGAGCAGATCGCCTCGCAGCTTGGCATGGAAGAGGTCGCCGAATGGGTGAGCTCCGAGCGAGGCGAGTGCCTACCCTGACGAGCAGGCTGCGCTAGGGGTTCTTTTTCGTCGCCGATTTCTTCGGCCTTTCGATTGGCTTCGGCTCGGGCTCCGGCTCGGGCTGAGCCACTACCTCGCGGGGCTTCACATCGCTGTCGACGTACTCGTTGATGACGGTCCCCACGCGGATAAGCGCATTTCCGAACGCCTTTGAAAGCGGCCCGCCTTTGCGTATGGCGATAGGTATCAGAGCGATGCCGAGCACGACAAGCCCCGCTCGGCCTGAGGGAATTGATCCACGAACGCTCATTTGCACATTCTCCTAAGCGGGATACTCGCCCGAGGCCGGGTCGGTTTCAGGCGTATGCTCAAAGTCCCGAGCCGCGCTTTCATTTGTGGACGCATCGCGCCACCAACCGATCAATAGCAGCACGGTGGCGACCGTGATGCATGCGTCGGCCAGGTTGAAGACGGGAAAGTTGATCGGCCGGAAATAGAACATGTCCGTGACGCGGCGAAACACGAGCCGGTCGACGAGGTTGCCGAGCGCCCCGGCCGCGAGCAGCCCCATGGCGATGTGGCTGAGAGGAGCTTCGCGCGGATGCCGAATGCTGTACCAGCCGGCCGCTCCCGCTATGGCGACCGCGATCGGCGCCATGAGCACACCTGCGCCTTGCATGAGACCGAAGGCGATCCCCTCGTTGTAGTTGAGCGTGATCTCGAAAACGCCGGGCCAGGGGAGCGCGCCGATGCTGCCATGCGGCGGAATTGCCGAGCGCACCCAAGCCTTGACAAGCTTTAGCTTCGCACTACTCGGACAAAGTCGGACTGCCGAACAATCGCATTGATTATTTTCTGGTTGGAGAATTGATCGCTCTGTCGATCCCAAGTGGTGTTAAACTAACAGCTTGCCTCATGTAGTAAGTGCGTTGGTATTGCACACTACGAGGTCAGACGAATGACACGGCTTTGTGGAGAAATGTGGCATTTTGAAGGTTGACGCTATATGT
>JAICWL010000022.1 GCA_025934835.1 Fimbriimonadaceae bacterium | reverse complement strand
CGAACGGGCGAGGGTTCCGAACTCCTCTGTCCGATGGCTGGATGGAGTTCAAACTGAAGACGGACCCGTCGGCGCCCATGGACCTCGTGTTGACCTACTGGGGCAACGAGAGGCTGCGCCCATCCTTCCAAATCCTCGTCGACGGCGCGCCCCTGGCTTCGGAGAACCTGAGCGGAAGGCCGAACAACACGTTCTACGACGTGACCTACCCGATGCAAGGGTCGATGACGAGCGGCAAGCAGACCGTAACGATCAGGATCCAATCCGATCCGGGCAAGACGAGCGGCTCCATCGCCGGCGCCAGACTCGTCCGCCGGAAGAGCTGACCCTCGGCGGGCAGCGCGTGAAGCAACAAAAAGTCGGGCCGTCTCGCAGTACGGCCCGATCTTTTTTTGGTCCTTAGCCTCCGTTTGGGGGCGGCTGGGTGGGAGCCCCATTCGGAAGCGTCCCCTTGAACCCCTTCGGAATTCCTCCAGGCGGAGAGAAGGGTCTCGGCTTGATGACCGGCCCAGCGCCAATCTGTGGCTTGAGCACGGCGATGGCCACGATGATAATCACCACGGCTACCGCGCCCAATACCAGAGCTACCATCCCAGGACTAAGTTTTTTATCCATTTAGACTAAGTTATCTGGACGGATCCCACCAGGTGCCCCAGAACTTGAGGACGCGATCTTGAAGATAGAACGCGGACCAATCGTTGTTCGGGGTGTAGTCTCCCTTGCTGCTCTTGCCGGCCCACCACTGGAAGGTCTGTGCGTCGCAGTCGTTGTTCGGAGCGGTGTAGATCATGCCCTTCGCGGTGGCGACGTGACCGTCGACGTGGCCGCTCGGGAGCGCGTTGTTGTGCCAGTACCGCGCTGCCATTCCCGCAGAGTTCTGCGCAGGGTCGCCGCGCTTGTCGTTCGGGTTGTAGCAGGAGGCCTGCGTCGAGTCGGTGGCAAAGCAACCTACCGGATCGTCCTTGCACGAGTGGATCATCATGAGCTCGGACGGGTTCTCGATCGCCGAGAAGTTCCGCGGGTCGCCGTTCCCGATCAGGCCGTTGTTAGCCCAGCCGAGCGTGCCGCTGACCGTCCAGTCGCCCCAATATCCCGGTCCCATCGGTCGGCCGCCCGCGAAGTTGGGGATGCCGGACATCAGGTCCCACGGAATATCGATGTTCTTGGTGTACGGATACAGCTTCTGAACAGCGTAGGCTCCGCCGTTGGGGTCGTTCAGACAGCACTGGTGCCACCAGTTGCCGTCTTGCCAGGGCAGGAAAGCCATGTCGTCGTTGTCGCCTGCGTACATGATCGCAGCGAGAACGTTTTGCTTAAGGTTGGATAGGGTCCCTGCGCGCTTGGCCGCGGCTTTCGCCTGGGCAAATACCGGGAACAGTATAGCGGCAAGGATTGCGATGATGGCGATGACGACGAGCAACTCGATCAGCGTAAAGCCGCTGAGCCTCGTGCGTCGCGAAGAAGGAGCGTGATAATTATCAGGCGTCATTGCTAGGACTCCTTTGGTGAGATCGGACGGTGTTCGTCGAGCGACATTATATCATTGAAATTTAACACTTTGAAATAAATCTGGCTCCAATCGTAAAACGAACGTGAAAACCTGAGCGATACTGAACTCGAGCGCCATGGAAACTCAGGATTGGACAACCAAGCTCCACGATGGGCCGCCCCGGCCCGCGACGCTCAAGCGGATCAACATGCGCCGGTTCCTGGAGGAGCTGAGGCGACGCGGCCCGAGCACGCGTGCCGAGCTGACCCGAGCGATCGGCGTCGCGCCACCGACCAGTTCGGCCATAATCGCCGACTTGCTCGATAGCGGCTGGCTCGAGCCCGCATTCGATCGTCCCGGCTCGAAGGGCCGCCCGGGAAAAGTTTTCCGCCTCGCCACGTCCTCCTGTTTTGTCGTCGGGGCGCTGATCCAGGTCGACCGAGTGTTCATCGCCCCCGCCGGGCTCGACGGACGCCTCGAAGCCTCCAAGATCGTGTCGTTCCCGACTCCGTCCAACTATGGCCGGCTGCTCGATTCGCTCGCCCGAGAGGCAGAGCGGTTCGGCTCCGATCCCATTCAGCGATGCCTCGGATTCGGCCTCGGAGTACCCGGCTTGCTGGATGAATCCTCCGGGGTCGTCGCCCTCTCCCCGAACCTGCACTATCTGGATGGCCGCCCGATCGGCCAGGACCTTCGCGAGAGGCTCGACCTCGACGTCACGTGCACCCAAGAGGAGCATGCGCTTTGCATCGACGAGCAGCATTTCGGCGGAGCCAGACACGTACGCGATTTCGCCGTGCTGGACGTGACCGACGGAATGGGAATGGGCGTGGTCTCGGGTGGTTCCTACATGCATGGCCGTCAGGGATACGCCGGCGAGGTCGGCCACGTCACGGTCGAGCCGAACGGCGTGATCTGCGGCTGCGGAAACAGAGGCTGCCTGGAGACCGTCGCTACGGATCGAGCGTTTCTTTCTGCCGTGTCTGCCATACGCGGAGAGCCTCTCGATTTCCCGGAGGCCGCCGGCCTCGCTGCCGCCGGCCACCCGCAGACCCTTCGCGAGATGGAGCGGACGATCGACTATCTTGCGATCGCTCTGGCGGCGATTGCCAACCTCTTCAACCCGGAGGCGATCTTTATCCACGGCAAGCTATTGGACCTTAGCCCGGACCTAATCGTTCGTCTTCGCGCCGCAACCGCTATGCGCGCACTCAGCCCGTCGTTCGCCGATGTCAAGATCCTTCGCGCCCGGGGCGACAAACTCGGCGGGGTGCTGCTTGGCTTGCTCGACAAGGTTTTCGCATCGGTTGGGCCGATCCTGACATGAGCTAAAGAGCAGGTATTATTTCAGACTCCTAAGAAACATCGGGGCAATCCGGCGGCTTCTCGGGTTATCCTGTTTACGAGCATCGAGCGAAGCATGAAACTCGACCCGAAGGAAATTTGGTTCGTAACCGGTAGCCAGCACCTCTACGGCGATGAGACGCTGCGCACCGTGGCGGACCACTCCACCAAAATCGCCAGATCGCTGAACGACGCCGACGAGCTGCCGGTGCGCGTGGTCTACAAGCCTTTGCTGACCGACCCGGACGCCATCCGCAATCTCTGCATCGAGGCAAATTCCTCCCCAGCGTGCGCCGGCCTCATCGTGTGGATGCACACGTTCTCACCCGCCAAAATGTGGATCGGCGGTCTCACCCGGCTCGCCAAGCCGGTCTGCCACCTCCACACGCAGTTCAACCGCGATCTCCCTTGGGCGTCCATCGACATGGACTTCATGAACCTGAACCAGGCCGCTCATGGAGACCGTGAGGCGGGCCACCTTCACACGCGCATCGGGCTGCGGCGAAAGGTGGTCGTCGGGCACTGGCAGGATCCCGAAGTGCTGCAGCGGCTCGGCGCCTGGGCGCGAGTCGCCAGGGCCTGGTCCGACCTGCAAGGCGCAAAGATTTGCCGGTTCGGCGACAACATGCGCGAAGTTTCGGTGACGGAAGGGGACAAAGTTTCCGCAGAGGCTACGTTCGGATTCTCCGTAAACGGCTATGGCGTCGGAGACCTCGCTGCGGCTGTGTCCCGAGTTTGCGAGCCGCAGATTGATGATCTTTGCTCCGTCTACGAGCGCGAGTATGCCGTTCAGGCGGACCTGAAGAAAGGCGGCCGCCGGCACGATTCGCTGCGCGAAGGAGCCCGAATCGAGCTAGGGCTCCGCGACTTTCTGGACGAAGGCGGATTCAAGGGATTTACAACCACTTTCGAAGACCTCCACGGCCTCCGGCAACTTCCTGGTCTCGCCGTGCAGCGCCTGATGGCCGACGGCTACGGGTTCGGCGCCGAAGGAGATTGGAAGACCGCCGCGCTCGTGCGGTTCATGAAAGTCGTCGGCGATGGATTGCCTGGCGGCACTTCGTTCATGGAGGATTACACCTACAACCTCGACCCGGCTGGTCCGCAGGTGCTCGGCGCGCACATGCTCGAAGTTTGCCCCACCATCGCCAAAGGGAAGCCTTCACTCGAAGTGCATCCGTTGGGCATCGGCGGCAAAGAAGACCCTGTTCGGCTGGTGTTCGATGCGAAGCCCGGCAAAGCACTGAATGCCTCGCTCGTCGATCTCGGCCATCGGTTCCGGCTGATCGTCAGCGAAGTGAAGGCCGTCGAAGTGCCGCCCATGCCCAAGCTGCCGGTCGCTCGGGCGCTTTGGGAGGTCCTCCCGAATTTCAAGGATGGCGTGGCCGCGTGGATTTACGCAGGGGGAGCCCATCACACTGGCTACAGCGCTGCGGTGACGACCGAGCACTTGCTCGATTTTGCCGAGATCGCAGGGATCGAGGCGCTCGTCATCGACGCCGAAACCGATCTTCGCGAGTTTCGAAACGAGATGCGCTGGAACGATTCGACGTACGGCCGAGGCTGAATCTGTGTACCTCTGGCCGGAAAGAACTTGAACGAGGGAAACGATTCGGGTTCGGATGACTTGGAGTTTGGTGCCCGGCAGGCGCGGCAACACGCGCGTTTCGCCGTGTACAACATAATTCAACGGGGGCTCCGGCCCCGACGACGGAAGTGCGGTATGGCTATTAGATTGAAATTTCGACATGCGGCGGCCCTTGGAATCATCGCTGCGCTGAGCATCGGCATGGTCGGCTGCTCGAATTCGGGCGACACCTCGGCGACGAATTCCACCACGACGAGCTCCGGAGGAGCGACGAATTCCGGCAAGAAAATCGTGATGGGCTTCTCTCAAATCGGCTCGGAGAGCGGTTGGCGAACCGCCAACACCGAATCCATCAAGTCCGCCGCGGAGCAGGCCGGCATCGACCTCAAGTTCGACGACGCCCAGCAGAAGCAGGAGAACCAGATCAAGGCAATCCGGAACTTCATCACTCAGGGCGTGGATGTGATCGCGTTCTCGCCGGTCGTCGAGACAGGCTGGAAGCCGGTGCTCGAAGAGGCCAAGAAGGCCAACATCCCGGTCATCGTCTCCGATCGCAGGCCCGATGTACCCGACGACTTGTACGTAACGTTCATCGGATCGGACTTTGTCGAAGAAGGCAAGCGGGTGGGCGAGTGGCTCGCCAAAGACATGAACGGCAAGGCGACCATCGCCGAAATTACCGGCACGCCCGGAAGCGCGCCGGCCAACGACCGCTCGAAAGGGTTTGAAGAAGCGATCAAGGCTTATCCCGGCATGAAAGTCGTGTTCTCCCAGACTGGAGATTTCACCCGCGCCAAAGGCAAGGAAGTCGCCGAGGCGCTGCTCAAGAGCGATGTCGGCAAGTCCATCAACGCCCTGTTCTGCCACAACGACGACATGGCGCTCGGTGCAATTCAGGCCATCGAAGAGGCTGGCAAGAAGCCCGGCAAAGACATCGTCATCGTGTCGATTGACGGAGTGCACGATGCCCTTCAGGCCCTCGTAGACGGCAAGGAGAATTTTGTCGTCGAGTGCAACCCGCTCCTCGGGCCGGTGATCATGGACACGGCTAAGAAGGTCCTGAACCACGAAACCGTTCCGAAGCGAACTGTCATGAAGGACGGCGAATTCGACCAGACGACCGCGGCGAAGGCTCTCCCGGACCGCAAGTATTGAGGTAGGCAAATGGTGCTCGGCGCTCTCCTGGCTGCTGCTCTTCTGTCCAATCGGCCCGAAACGTTGCATTGGACCGTCCACTGCGACAGGCCGACGGTGCAAGTGCCCTCGACCCTGTATGGCATGTTCTTCGAGGAGATCAACCATGCTGGGGACGGCGGCCTGTACGCCGAGCTACTTCAAAATCCCGGCTTCCGCGACGGGCGCACCATCGATCCCTGGATGTGCTCGTCGCCGGAGGCATGCGCGCTTGGCGCCGATGGCACGCTTACGCTGAACGTCAAACCTGGCGAAACGGTCGAGCTTTCGAACCCCGGCTACTGGGGTATTGGCGCAAAGAAGAACCAGCGCTTCGTACTGCGGATCGACGGTGGCGGACCGAACGGAGCGCAGTGCCAGGCGAGCCTGAAGTCGTCCGAGGGGGAGCAGCTCGCTTCGGCGCGCATCGACCTCTCCGCGGAGTCCCCCTCACGGGCCGAGCGCTTCGCCGCCGGCGCGTTTTCATCGTTCAAGGCGTCGAGTGTGCTTACAGCCGACGCCGACGACTCCAAGGCCGCGCTCGTCCTGCGCTTCGACAAGCCGGGGGAGTACAAGCTGCGCGGCGTCTCGTTGATGCCAGCCGACACCTGGAAGGGCCACCCGAACGGGCTCAGGCCGGACCTTGCGAATGTTCTCGATGCTATGCATCCTTCGTTCGTGCGCTTCCCCGGCGGATGCTGGGTGGAAGGCGACACGATGGCCACTTCCTACCGCTGGAAGAACACGATCGGACCGCTCGATCAGCGCCGACCGGTACAAGACTTGTGGGGCTACATGTCCGATAATGGGCTCGGCTTCCATGAGTATCTCCAGATGTGCGACGATTTGGGCGCGACGCCGCTCTTCGTCATCAATTGCGGGATGTCTCACCACGGCGCCGTCCCCCTCGACAAAATGGGCGACTATGTTCAAGATGCGCTCGACGCCATCGAATACGCGAACGGACCCGCCTCGTCGAAGTGGGGCAGCGTCCGGGCGGCGAACGGCCACCCGGCCCCGTTTGGACTGAAGTACATCGAGGTAGGCAACGAAAACGGCGGCCCGGCTTACGAGGCCCGCTACGCTCTCTTCTACAAGGCGATCAAGCAGGCTCACCCGGAAATCAACATCGTCGCCGACGTATGGGGAGGCATTCCTCACCGTTCGCCGGTCGATATGATCGACGAGCATTGGTACTCGAACCCGGAATTCTTCTTGAAGAACGCCGATCGGTACGACAAATACGACCGAAAGGGTCCTAAGATCTACGTGGGCGAATACGCCGTCACCGAGGGATCGGGCAAGGGCAATCTGAAAGCCGCGCTGGCCGAGTCGGCATTCATGATGGGCATGGAGCGCAACTCGGACGTGGTGCGCATGGCCTCCTATGCACCGCTCCTCGCCAACGTCAGCGGCAAGTCTTGGAGCCCGGACCTGATCTATTTCGATTCCACGCGCGTCGCGCCAACGCCGTCCTACTATGTTCAGAAGCTATTCTCGAACTATCGACCGAGCGAGGTCGTTGCCTCCGATCTCGAAGGCGTCGCCGAATCTTCGCAGCCGTTCGAGCCCGGCGGCATCGCGGTCGGAACCTGGGGAACCCAAGCCGAGTTCAAGGACCTTGAGGTCCAGCGCGACGGTAAGACGTTATTCTCCTCCCGCGATGGCCACGAACTATCCCGAGAAGGCGGCAAGTGGCAGGTCCAGGAAGGCGCGCTGGCGCAGCTCGGGCCCGACGAAGGCGTGATGGCTTCCGCAACCGGCGCGGGTTGGGACCATTACACGTTCACCTTGAAGGCCAAGAAACTCGGCGGTCGCGAGGGCTTTCTCGTGGCCGTGGGCCGCAAGAACGATGGCACGTTCCTTTGGTGGAACGTCGGCGGATGGGGAAACCAGCAATCGGCGATCGAGCGGTCCCAGCAGGGCGGGCGAAGCGTGCTGGGCAACCAGATCGAAGGCACGATCGAAACCGGTCGTTGGTACGACCTCCGCATCGACTACTCGCCCGAGTCGATCAAGTGCTATATCGATGGCAAGCTCTCGCTCGAACGCTCCCCCGAGCGGCTGAAATTGACGCATGCAATAGCCGGCAAGGACAAGGGCGGCGCGATCATTCTCAAGGCGGTCAACGCTTCCAGTGCGCCGGAAGAGGTCGCTATCGACCTGGACGGCACCCAATGGATTGCGGGCGGAGAAGCCGTCGTGCTGACATCAGGTTCACCGACCGATGAGAATTCGCTCGACAACCCGAACCGGGTCGTGCCCGTGCGCCACAGCATCCCGACGGTCGGAACCCACTTCAAGTGGACGCTGGGACCGAATTCTCTGACGATCTTGCGGCTTCTGCCGGCGCAGGACTACCAGTCGAGATCCCGTCGACAGTGATCACGTTGAGCGAGCCGTTGCTCGAGCTCCGAGGAATCGTAAAAACGTTCCCTGGAGTCGCCGCACTTCAGTCGGTGGACTTCGACCTTTTGCCGGGCGAGGTCCACGCGCTGCTCGGTGAAAACGGTGCAGGCAAAAGCACGCTCATCAAGGTGATGACGGGCGTGCACGCCGCCGACGCGGGCGAAATCCTGCTGGGTGGAAAGCGCATCCACCCCCACTCACCTTCGGACGCGGTCAACCTCGGTATCAGCACCGTGTACCAAGAGGTGAACCTCGCACCGAATCTGAGCATCGCGGAGAACGTGTGCCTGGGTCGTGAGGCTCGCGGACCTCTCGGCATCCGATGGAGCGATTTGCGCCGCAGAGCCGAAATCGCGCTCGATCGCCTCGGACTGAAGCTCGACGTCCGATTGCCCCTCGGCTCGGTCTCGATCGCGCTGCAGCAGATGGTCGCCATCGCCCGCGCGCTCGATGTTTCCGCGAAGGTTCTCGTGCTGGACGAGCCCACCTCGAGCCTCGACGCTAACGAGGTCGCGCAGCTCTTCGGCGTTGTTCGATCCCTCAAGGACCAAGGGCTCGGAATCGTGTTCGTCACGCACTTCCTCGATCAGGTCTACGAGTTGTCCGATCGAATCACCGTGCTCCGCAACGGCCACAAGGTCGGCGCCTGGCGTGCCGACGAGCTCTCGCGCCTTGAATTGGTAACGAACATGATCGGGCGCGACGCCTCCGAGCTCGATCGCACGGAGGAGGCTGCGGCAGGCGTGGCCGCGACCGGTGAGCCGGTCGTTTCGGCCCAGCAGATAGGCACGCGCCATGGAGTTTCCGATGTCTCGTTCGACATCCGCCCCGGAGAAGTGCTTGGCCTTGCAGGATTGCTCGGCTCGGGCCGAACGGAGACGCTTCGCATGGTGTTCGGGCTGGACAAGCCCGACATGGGGAAGATCGAGCGCAGCGGCGTACCGATTCGCCGATTCGACCCAAAGCAGTCGATCCGCGAGGGCTTTGCGCTGTGCGCCGAGGATCGCAAGAGGGAAGGCATCTTTCCCGATCTCAGCGTGCGGGAAAACATCATCCTCGTGCTCCAGGCAAAGCGGGGGTGGCTGCGAAAGCTGTCCTTCCGTTCTCAGTCGGCGCTGGCAGGCGACCTCGCCTCCAGGCTTCGCATCCATCCGCCAGACCTGGAAGGCTCGATCGATAGGCTGAGCGGCGGAAACCAACAAAAGGCGCTGATAGCTCGCTGGCTCGCGGTCGAGCCTGCGCTTCTCATGCTCGATGAGCCCACGCGAGGCATCGACGTCGGGGCAAAATTCGAAATCATGTCCCTTGTCGAGGAGCTTCGCCAGGACGGCGGAGCGGTCATCTTCGTGTCTTCGGAGCTGCCTGAGGTCGTGCGCACCAGCACGAAGGTTCTCGTCCTTCGCGACCGAAAGGCAGTCGGCATGCTCGAAGGTGGACAGGTGAGCGAAGAGCGGGTCGTCCGCGAGATCGCGGAGGGCGGGGCTTGAAGAGGCTCCCGCAATGGGCTTGGGCGCTGGCCGTCCTTGCCCTGGTCCTACTCTTTAACCTAGTTCTGACACCCGGCTTCTTCCATATCGAGCAGCGCGACGGCCGGCTCTATGGCAGCCTGATCGACATCTTGAACCGCTCGGCTCCCGTCAGCCTGCTCGCTATAGGCATGACGCTGGTCATCGGCACCGGCGGCGTAGACCTTTCAGTTGGAGCGGTTATGGCGATCGCAGGCTCGGTCGCCGCATGCCTCATCGCACGACCGGCGGAAAGTCCGCTCGGAGGCATAAATCTGCACCGCTCGACGCCGCTGATCCTGCTCGCGGCGCTGTTCGCCGCGCTGCTCTGCGGACTGTTCAACGGCATTCTGGTGAGCTGGCTCGACCTCCAGCCCATTGTCGCCACTCTGCTGCTCATGGTCGCGGGACGCGGCATCGCCCAGCTTTTCGCGAATGGGCAGATCGTCACGTTCCACCTGCCCTCCTTCTCCGCGATCGCTACGGGCTCCCTCGCGGGCTTTCCAAACCCGGTTTGGATCGTGCTGCTCACGTTTCTGATATTTGCAGTACTCGTCAGATCGACCGCATTCGGACTCTTCATCGAGGCCGTCGGCAGCAATCCTGTGGCGGCCCGATACGCAGGCGTCGACGCCAGGAGGATCAAGCTGGCCGTCTACGCCCTTTGCGGCGTGTGCGCCGGTCTGGCCGGAGTAATTGGCACCGCCGATATTCGGGGCGCGGATGCCAACAACCTGGGTCTGTATCTCGAGCTCGACGCGATTCTGGCCGTGGCGGTCGGCGGCACGTCGATCATGGGTGGAAGGTTTTCTCTGATCGGATCGATCGTGGGCGCGCTGCTTATGCAGGCTCTGACGACGACCATTCTGACGCGAGGCGTGTCACCCGAGACGACGCTGGTCATGAAGGCGTTGGTCGTTGTCGCTGTGGTGCTGCTTCAGGCGCCTGCGTTCCGGTCCTGGGCGGTCGGCATCACACGTAGGAGGCCGGCTTGAATCGCGCGGCCCTGAGAGAAAGGCTCCCGGTTCTGATCACGGCTGCCGTCTGCGTGGCGATGTATGTCGCCGTCGGACTCCGATTCGACAAATTCTTCTCGCTGCGCGTCTTCTTCAACCTGTTCTCAGACAACGCGTTTCTCGGCGTGATCGCCATCGGGACCACATTCGTCATCCTGACGGGCGGCATCGACCTGTCGATCGGCTCCATGATGGGCTGCGCGAGCATCATGGCGGCTTCGCTGATGCAAAACGGCCACTGGCCCGCGTTCGCAGCGCTCTCGGCCGCACTGGCGTTCGGCGCGCTCGTAGGCTGGTGCCAAGGGGCATTGGTTGCTTTCTTTCGGCTGCCGTCGTTTCTGATCACGCTCGCGGGGCTGTTTTTCTGCAGGGGCGTGGCACTTCGCATCAGCCAGGAATCCGTCCAGATCGATAATCCGCTGTTCAACAGCCTCGCCGGGTTTCAGATTCAGCTCCCGGGCCGTGCGTCCATTACGGCGACCTCCATCGTGCTGTTCGTGGTTCTCATCGTGTGCATGTTCGTGGCGAGGCAGACCCGGTTCGGCCGGACGATTTACGCGATCGGCGGGAGCATGGCCTCCGCGGAGCTGATGGGGCTCAAAGTGAGGCGCACGCTTATCGGCGCCTACACGCTCAGCGGTCTGTGCGCGGCACTCGGCGGAGCAGTCTTCACGCTGTACACGTCGTCGGGGGACGCCATTTCAGGCACCGGACTCGAGCTCGATGCGATCGCTTGCGTAGTCATCGGCGGCACGCTGCTCAGCGGCGGCTATGGCTCCGTGTTCGGCACCCTTCTCGGAGTGCTCATCCTGGGCATCGTGGAGAGCGCGATCACATTCCAGGGCACCCTCAGCTCCTGGTGGACAAAGATCGTCATCGGCGCTCTGCTGCTTATGTTCATGGTCGTGCAGAAGCTAATCGAAAGAGCGGCTGCGCGATCCAGATGAAGGAAGAGCAAGGTGGCTCTTCGCCGCGTATTCCCGGACTTCGGTCGCAAATCTTCCGGCATTCGGATCCGGATTTAGCATGAGGCCCTCGATGGCTTTTCCAAGCAAGTGCTTGATCTTGCCCGAGTGAAGCAGGTTTCGCCGGACGCAGCTTCACACGGTGTTACTGGCATCGAAAACAGGGCCTCGATCACATTCGCGCTATGGTAGGGCAAGACGCCCGATGTTGGCGCGACGTGGCACTCCATCACGGGTCGCGACGATCGTCCCGCTGCCACTTAAGTCGCTTCCCCAGTTACTCGCCCGAGCCGACGAGGAGAGCAGCCCGACGACAAGCACAGCACCGAAGCCCACCATGCCCTCATCGTAGTGCCGCACAAGGCACGTGCTCGCCCGAACTCTCGTAACTCGTCGCCCGCCCATTTCAGCCCAAGAGAAACGTTCCACCATACACACTCATCGGCGGCAACGCAATCACCGCTTCGCCACGGCAAACGGCAACGTCGTCGTGCGGGCAGCTTCGCACCTCGCGCGGGCTCTCGAAAGTGTTCGCAGCTTTTGGATCGGACCCGAACACGCACTCCGCGCCCACGAGCGATTGCACCGACGCCCCCGCGAGGCACACCCGCACTTCCATCGGCTGGTCCAAGCTGCGGTTCACCAAAAACACGCTCAGCTTGTCCCCATCCAGGATCGCCGACGAGTCTAGGTAGGGAACCTTCCCGTAGGTCGAAGACGTGTACTCGGGCCCTTCCACCGATGTCCGAAGCGCGACACCATTCCTTCGGCTGCTGAACATTTCGAACGTGTAGAAAATCGACTGGAGCATCATGTCGTCCCCTCGAGTAAAGATGGGCGCAATGACGTTCACGATCTGCGCCAGATTGGCGATCTTTACCGAATCTGCGTGTCGGATGAACGAGTTCAGGAAGCAGCCCGACACCAAGGCATCCTCCAGGTTGTAATGCTCCTCCAGTAGGTGCGGGGCGAATTTCCCACGCCCGTTCACATGCTCGCCGTGGCGGGCGCGATACCAAACGTTCCACTCGTCACAGCTCAGGTAGACGCGCTGCTTCGTCTTCCGCGTGTGATAGACCGACTTGCAAACCGCGTCGGTCGCCTCTATCTGCCTGTCGATGCTGTTCGACACCGCCAAATAGTCCGGAGTGTCGTCCTCGGGGTTGCCCACATAGCGGTGCAGCGAGAGGTACTCGACTTCGTTCCGAACGTGCTCCAGAACCTTCCGATCCCACTCCAGGTATGTCGGCAGGTCGGGAGCGCACGATCCGCAGGCGACGAGCTCGACGCTCGGGTCGCACATCTTCATCATGCGGGCGGTTTGCTGCGCGAGAATCGCATACTGCTCCGCCGGCATGTGCCCGATCTGCCACGGGCCGTCCATCTCGTTCCCGAGGCACCATAGTCGAACGTCGTGCGGCTTCTCATAGCCATGCTCTCGCCTCAGGTCGGCCCACTTCGATCCTCCGTCGATGTTGCAGTACTCCAGCCAGTTGCGCGCTTCCTCAGGCGTGCCTGTGCCCAGATTCACAGCCAGCATCGGGCTCCAATCCATTCGCCGGGCCAGCTCCAAGAACTCATTAGAACCGAACTGGTTTGTTTCGATACTCTGCCAGGCTAGGTCCCGCACAGTCGGTCGTTGCTCGCGAGGGCCGACCGCATCCAGCCAGTGGTATCCGCTCACGAAATTGCCACCCGGATACCGCATGGTCGTGAAATCCAAGCGCTTCAAAGCCGCCAGGACATCCTTGCGGCAACCCATGTCGTCCGCATGCGAGCTATCAGGATTGAAGATCCCGTCGTTTACGGCTCGTCCCATATGCTCGAGGAATCCGCCGAAGATCCGCGGATCGACTTTGTCGATTTGGAATGCCGTGTGGAGGTGGAGCTTGGTATTCATTACGCCAGGGAGTCACTCTTTCAGGCCCGTAGAGGCCATGCTGTCGACGATCTGGCGCTGAAACGCCAGAAAAACGATGATGAGCGGCGCGGTCGCCAAGGCGCTCGTCGCCAGCGTCTTGCCGTATTCGGCGTAGTACGACGACTGGTAAAGCGCGATGCCGACCGGCAACGTGTAGTTTCGAACGGAATCCATGAACACCAACGGCCCCATGAAGTCGTTCCACGATCCGATGAAAGTGAAGATGGCGAGCGTGGCCACCGCCGGTGCGCAAAGCGGCAGACTGACGTTAAGGTAGAGCCCAAGCGGCGAGCAGCCGTCGATCAGCGCGGCCTCCTCCACCGCGCCGGGGATGCTGCGCATGAACGCGCTCAGCATAAACACACCGAACCCGCCGGCTGTCGCCGGAACGATCAGCGCCGCCGGTGTGTCGAGCCAATGAAGCCGGCTCAACATCAGATACAGCGGCACTAGGAAGAGCTGTCCCGGAATCATCATCGATGCGACCACGATGCCGAGAAACAGCCCCCCGCCCGGAGCCTTCAGACGCGTGATAGCGAACGCCGCCATCGACGAGAAAACCGCCACGAGCAAAGTGACGCTCGTCGAAATGAACAGGCTGTTCAGAAGCCACCTTGTGAACGGCGCTTCCTCGGCCCAGCCCAGCACGTAGGCGAAATTCTCCAAAGTCCAATGCTTGGGTATGGCCGAAGCAGGGTTCAGCACCTCCGCCTCCGGCTTGAACGCCGTCAGAATCATCAGCACCGCGGGCGTGAGAAACAGCAGCGCCAGCAGCCACATCGACGCGGTGTTGAAGCTCTGCAAAGCTTTTCTCAAACCGACCCCCGTCTCAGGAATCGGTACTGCGCAAGCGCAAACGCCGCAACCACCAGGAAAAGCAGCCAGCTCATCGCCGCACCGTAGCCGAGCCGGTAGTTGTTGAAGGCCGTCTCGTAGATGTACTGCACCAGGCCGCGAGTGGAAAGCTCGGGACCGCCGCGAGTCAGCAGATACGGCTGGCCGAACACCTGGAACGCCGCGATCGTATTCGTCACCACTACGAACAGCAGCACCGGCTTCAATTGCGGCAGCGTGATCTTGGAGAACAGCGGCGCCGGCCCCGCGCCGTCGATCGCGGCAGCCTCGAAAATCTGCTTCGGAATCTGCTGCAAAGCGGCGAGCAGAATGATCGCCGTGCCGCCGCATGCCCACCAAAGGCTCATCAGAACGATGCTGCCCATTGCCCAGCTCTTGTCCGAAAGCCACGGCGCCGGACCAACGCCCATCCCCTTGAGCAAATAGTTGAACAGCCCAAACTGCCCGTCGTAAAACCACATCCACAGAATCGCCGTGACCGCGACGTTGAACATCCCGGGCAGAAACAGCAGGGCTCGCACCGTGTTCCGGCCCCGCGTCATCGCGTTCATCCCCATCGCCATGCCGAGCGAGGCCACGATCAGCCCGGGAACCATCAGCACCACATATCGGAGAGTCACCACGAATGCCTGGCGGAAATAGTCGTCCTTCACGGCATCCGAAAAGTTCTTCGCTCCGACGAAGTGGATCGTGCTGCGCGAAGTCAAATCGAACTGCATGAACGCGAGCACCAGCGCCACTGCGATCGGCGCCAGCACGAACGCAGCGAATGCCAGCGCGTAAGGAGCCAGGAACAGCAACCCGCTCAGACTTCGCTTCTGAACGTAGGTCATTTGCGCTGCTCCGCCCGGTCCCGCGCGATGAACCCCTGGCTGTTCTTGTTGGCTACGTCGAGAGCATCCTGGGCATCGGCCCGGCCCCTTATCACCTTCTCAACGGCAAGATTGATCTCCAGCGCGATCTCGAACAGTACGGGCGTGCGCGCCGGATAGAGCATGTTGGGGATCTGCTTCGCGAAAGCGCTTTGAACTTGCATCTTGCCAAACGCCGCCGAATGTCGAACGCTCAGCCGCGCCGGAACCTGCCCCGCGTCCGCCCACTCCACGCTGTGCGCCGAGAAGTACCGGATGAACCTCTCCGCACCCTCGCGCTGCTCGTGAGTCAGGTCCGTGCGAACGCACAGCACGTGCGAATCCGCCATCGTGCCCGGGTGATTCCCGATGACCGGAATCGGTGCGCCGACATACTCCAGGTCGTTCAGCCTCTTGAGATCGCCGAGCATGTACACGCCGTCCCACACCATCGCGACTTTGCCTTGCCGAAACCCGATCCACCCGAGCATGTTCTCAGGAGGAGGCAACAGCTTCTCCTTGGCAAGCTGCTCGAAGAATTCGAGCGCCCTTACGTCCGCAGGCGAGTTAAGCGTCGGGTTGCCGTCGGCGTCCAGATATCTCCCGTCGAATTGCGGCACGAGAGACTGGTAATTGTTCTGCCATTGGGACATCGAGAAGCCCCATTGATCGGGCAAGCCGTCGCCGTCGGTGTCCTTCGTCAGCGCGCGAACCGCGCGCAAGAACTCCACTTTGGTCTGGGGCGGCCGGTCGAATCCGGCCGAGCGAAGCAACTTCATGTTGCAATACATCCCTTGCGGGTGGATGTCGAGCGGCAGGCCGACGTTATGCTCGTCGAACACGGTCTGATTTAGCACGTAGGGCTCGAAGTCCGATTTCGGCACGCCTTCCGGCCCCGAGTACAAGTCGTCGACTCGATCCAGAAAGCCCGCCCTTTGCATTCGCGGCAACGTGCTCGCATGCACCACGAAGATCTCCGGACCGCGCCCGTCGGTGCACGCCACCATCAGCTTGTTGTAATACGTGTCCCACGGCATGCGCTGCATGCTCACGTGCAGGTCGGGATTCTCCTCGTTGAACTTGCGGATCATCAGCAGGGCGATCCGCCCATCCGGCCCGGTCCAGCCGTTCCAGAAGTTGAGCTCGAGCTTCTTTTTCGAAGGAGCGACCGGGTTGACACCGGCCTGAAGGAGTCCGAGCCCGAGGCATGCGATCGCCATCGCGCCTAATGCGGCTTTGGGCGTCATCTCACGGGCCCTCGATCTTTGCGCCTCGAATCACTGCCCCGGATTGGTTGCGGCCCACGTAGTACCGACCCCCGTAAGCCAGCATCAAATGATCGGTCCACGTTTGAGAGCCCGCTTCCTGCGGAGACCAGTCGATGGTCAGGGAATCTCCATTTTGATGCCACCTACCCGGCATCGTACCGCCTCTCACCGACCCGTCCGGCATCAACCGTATGTCGCCCACGTCGCCAAAATCGGCCTGGTGGGCCCAGGTTCCCGCCGCAGGATTGCCTCCGGGCGCGCGCGAGTCGTCAAACTCCACCGGCAGCCCAGGCAACGGCCAGCCCTGTTCGTCCCAAAGCAGTTCCCGCACCTGCAAAACGGGCCGCCCCCACACGTCTCCGTGCCAATGTTTTCGGCCGTCGTAGAAGTGGTAGGGCATTAGCCAGCGCCCGCTGGAGTCTTTCAACACATCGCAGTGCCCAGGCGAGAACATCGGCGGGGAGCTCTTGAGCACATTCGTGTGCCCGCCGTCGGCCATCGTGACACCATCCCGGTCCACAAACGGCCCCGTTACGCTTTTCGAGCGGCCCACCATAACACGGTAAGTGCTGCGCACCCCTTGCCCGGCGAGCCCGTAAGAAACGAAAAGATAGTAGTTGCCGTCGCGGCGGCACACTGCCGCGCCCTCCAGAGGGTCGCCTTTCTCGCTCGTATTTCGAGCCACGAGCACCGGCTGCGGATCGTCGGGATGCAGCAGCTTTCCGGTTGCCGGATCGAGCTGAGCTACGAAGATTCCCGCAAAATACGAGCCGAAGAACATCCACTGCCGTCCCTGCTCGTCAACGATCGTTTCAGGGTCGATGCAGTTGTACGTTTCATGCTCGGGCCGGCTCTCCATCACGAGTCCGAGGTCGCGCCAGCCTGCCGTAGGGTGCGCCGGATCGAACAAGTCGCATTGGGCGAGGCCGATCACCGATTTGTTCGTGCCCCAATTGCTCATGCAGTAGTACATGCGCAGCGTGTGGCCGAGCACCAAAATGTCCGGCGCCCAGACCGAGCGATGAGGGTAACGCTCGGTCAGCCATGCGGGGAACGTGGAGAGCACGTTTCCCTCCAAGCGCCAGGACCTCAAGTCCGAGGACGATCGAACAAGGCCGAACGGGCCGTTGCCCGTGCAGAAACAGAAATACTTGCCGCCGACCTCCACGATGGTGGGGTCGTGCACGTTCTCGCCACCGACCGATACGGCGTCGTCGCCGGGGAAAGCCGACCAGTCGGTCGTCGCGGGCGCGAGCGGGGCTTGGGCCAGTGCCATGGCTGCCAACATCGTGACTAGAAGCATCGAGACTCTCGCCCGATCGGCTACTTGCCTTGCCCTGCGCCTTTGCCCTGCACGGCGGTCGTGGGAGAGTGCATCCCGGCCCGCTGGCTCATGACCGTGTTCGACATTTTCGCCGCGCGGTCTTCGGCATCCTTATCGGCGCAGCCGGCTAGAGCGCAAAGGGCTGAGCCAAAAAGGCAGCACAACAAGACGATCTGGGAGATTTTGAATTCTTTCATGCGAATGTGCGGTGGTGGCCCGGCTGGCTCGCAGCCGGGCCGCAGGCTTATGGAATCGACGAAAGCTCGCACTGGCCCCAGCTCTCCCAGTTGTTCCGGGAATTTGGGGTCCGCGCGGTCAACGTCGTCGTGCTGTTGACCTGGGTCCAGTTCGTTCCGTCGAAGTGCCATACCCAAGGGCTGCTGATGCCCATCATCTGCCATGTCACGGCGTCGCGCTTGTAGTATTTCGCGTGGCCGTCGGACATGCCGTACACGTCTCCGTCCTTGAACGATCCGCCCATCCAGTTGATGTCGATTCCGTTGCACACCGGCACGCCATCCGGATTGTGGCTATGTCCGAATGAAAGCGAGCCGTCCGCGTGCATTCCACCAAAGACCGTCGGTTGGATATAAGCGTCCCGGCTGGTGCCGTCGGTCGCCTGGAAAAGCATGAGCTTCGAGGGATTGCTCACCGAGGTCGCGTTCTTGCGATCCGCCGCGCCGTTCCAGTCGTAGCTCGTATTCGCGCCAGGAGGCGCCGGTACCACGCCGAAGATGTTATTGGTGATATTCGCTGCCGCGGGGTTCACGTACAGTGGCCTCGACTTTACGTAGGGAAGCGTCTCGGCTGCCCAGTTCTGCGTAGCGTTGGGGTCGATCCAGCCCAAGGGAAGACCGTCGCCGGGGAACCAGAATATGTTTCCCGAACCGTCGTTAAACTCGTCCGCCGAAGGGAAGTTGTCGTCGAAGTCCCCCTCGTACATGATGCACGCGAGCGTGATCTGCTTGATGTTCGAGAGCGAGTTGGTCTTCTTCGCTGCAACCTTCGCCTGAGCGAAGACGGGGAATAGGATGGCTGCGAGGATCGCGATGATCGCGATCACGACGAGCAGCTCGATGAGAGTAAACGCTCTGCTGATTTTCATGATTGCCTCTGCAGTGAGGGATACGTGATAAGCGAACCTATAGCCCGGCGGGCAACCGTGTGCCGACCGGCTTCAACAGTCATCTTACAACACCTTATAGCCAAATGGGAATGTATATCGTCGAATATGACTATACATGCCGACTGACTGCTAAACGGCCATGCGCGGCAGCTCTTCCAGAGGCTCCGGCCGTTCGCGAAGCCGAGGCTCCTCGGCTCGGGTCACATAGTGCAGCCGAAGGATCAGGTCCTGCTCGTAGTTGCCGAACCCTTTGCCAAAGAGCGTAAACCCGCCGCGGTTCAGCGCATCCGGCTTCACGCCGATCTTCACGCGGGTCGTGTGCCACGGCCGCAGCTCGAGATCATCGATGACCGTATGCGAAACCTTCATCCCGTCGACCGACGTCCCCGTGTAGTCGACGCGCCACACCTTCAGGAGCCCATGCTGGTTCAGGTTGTCGTGCCACCATGCGGGGTTCAGCCTTCCTCGTACGCCTCCGAAGTCCCCCGGGCAGGTCCAGGTGCCCACTTCGCGCCCGTCCATCCAGATCGTAACATCTGATGGGTAGTCGTTATCGTAGCCTGGCGCCTCTGAGCCCACCTCCATCGCTAAGTCCACCGCTACGATGCGCGCTTCCAGCGGAAGCGAATTCGTGAACACGTACTCCACATATCCGGCCGACGACCACAGGATCTCCGCCGTGGCGCGCTCCGGAAGGAAGAACGACACCGGATTGTCGAGATGCCCGATAAACCGCTCGCGGCTCGCCAACCCGCATGTGGGCACCGCTTCCACATGCGTGAACATCCCGATCGGTACCTCGATTTCTGCGACACATTCCTGCCGCTGCGGCGTACCCGCCATGTCCACCAAGAGCCGGTCGTGGACCCTACGGCACCGCTTTTGAGTGCCTTGCGGACCGGCCAGGTAGTCGCTGACGACCAGCCCGGCCTCCTCCAGAATCTGCACGTGCTTCGTCACGCTGGGCTGAGCCAATCCGACGGCGGCGCTCAGCTCGTTGATGTTCATGTCTCGCTCGCCGAGCAGTTCTATGATCCGCGCACGAGACTCCGAAGCGAGCGCGCGAAAGATCGCGACGCTCTCACTGGCCGAAAGCTCCTTAATGTGGTACGGCATTGCAGGTTCGCGCGCCGAGACAGTCGATAATTCACTATACACGGGTTTGTTTGACTCACCCGGTTCGGCGGCAAGAGGTGATCGCGCTTCCCGTGCCCCGAGCTGCGCTGGCTCCCCACGCCCAGCCTTGGAGAGATCGGAAGCCAACCCTCCGGCGCGCTGCTTGCCCGCGCGGACGTGCTTCTACACCCGTTCTCAAGCTGTACGCCGGCGGCCTCGGGGTAGAGGGGATGCGGATCGGCGATCTTCTCTTCGATCCGCAGACGTCAGCAGGGGCAGGCTCATGTGATCCTGCTCGATGGCATCTGTTTCGTGCTGGATTAGCCGCGAAAGCCGCCGACAACGAACTCCACTTTGAGCTGTTGTCCAGAGGGGGCATTGGGAATTTGCACGGTGCAGATTCGCCCACCGCCGCCCTCCGTTTGAAACGGGGTGACGCCGGGAGCGTAGGGCTCATCGGACGTCGTCGACTCGACCAGCTTCCCGTTCACCCTCACCGCGGAAACGCGCTCGACAGGAGAAAGGTGAATTCGAAGGCGCACTGCGCGGTCCGGTTTCCCGAATGGGCCCTCTCTCGGAGCGACATCCACTCTGAGGCCCGTTGCGCTTCTCGTGCAGGCGACTTGGGTCTTCGCATACTCCCCGCTCAGGTACCCGTTGCTCAATCCGTCGTCCTGATAAAGCGTACGCTTCACCGATGCCCCTGCCGCGGGAGGATAAATGTCGGCGATCACCGAGCTCTCAGGGATATCCGCCACTTTCTCGACCTGATCCGCGAGGAAGAGGATCGAGCCCCGGCGAATGAAAAGAGGCATGTGCCATAGCGGCGAGCGCACCGTGAACTGACGGGGGCCCGTGAGAACTTGACCGGTCCAGGCGCCGATCCATGTCCCCGGCGGGATCCATACGTTCGTCGACGGCTCTGTAGGCTTTTCTCTCGAGCCGAACCATCCGAGGCGGCAGACCGCTTCTCCCCCGGCGTCGTAATACTCCAGCCGAATGTCGTAGCTCTTGCCGGCTTCCAAACGAATCTCGCCGACGTTCGTCGTTTCCGGCATGTCCCGCCAGGCATCGACGATATTCCGGCCATCGATAAAGAGCCTTGCGCCGTCGTCGCTCGTAACGGCGAACCGGTAATTCTGCGTTCGGGGCATGGGGCCGATCTTGCCCGTCCAGCGTTCCGAGAAGCCGCCCTTCGGCAGCCCCAGCTTGTTTCGGGTCGCGCTCCAATCGTACTGAACTTGGGGATCCACTCTTGTGGAGGTCGGAGTGCCTTGGAGATCCCGGTTCGGGAAGAACTCGGCGGCGAGCCCAGGCTTTCCATCGGGCGTATGCAGCAGCGTTGCCGGTACCGGCTCGGAATCGCCGTCGATGCCCGCCAGCACCGGCGCGACCAGCACGTCGTCACCGAATAGGTATTGATGGTTGCTTGCCGCCTCCGGGAATGTCGGCCACTCGAGGTCGCATCGCCGCAGCAGCGGCACGCCCGTCTCGAACGCGCCCCTCGAAGCCGAGTAAAGCGTCGGCATCAGCCGGTATCGCATCCGAATGAAGTCGGTCACGATCTTTTCAGCTTCGGGGCCGAAAGCCCACGGATGCCGGTCCTGTCCTCGCGTGCAGTGCACGCGCATGATCGGAGAGAACGCGCCAAACTGCAGGTACCGGACATAAAGCTCGGGCGACGGCTGCCCCACGTGCCCCCCGAGGTCCTCGCTCATGTACGGCAGCAAGCCGAATGCGCCATAGTCGACGGCGTTTTCGACGCCGAACCTGAGAAATCGCCACTCCGACCGCGTGTCTCCGGTCCACCATAGCGGGAATCGATGGCTGGCCGGCTGCGGAGCATAATGCCGAAATCCGTTGTCGATGCCATCCACGTTCGACATGATCGCAGGCCGCTGTCCGGGCCGGAATTGCTGCGTAATGTCGTGGTACACCTCTTGGCCCCAAACCTCGTGCCGAAGTGACGGCGAAGGAGATTTCACGCTGACGGACCAATTGCGGTCGTACCACCACGCATCCAGACCCAACTTCATCAGCGACGTCAAACCGTTCCACCGGTACGTCAGCTCCTTCTCGTCCAGCGCCCCATCCGACTGCGGCTCCGGATGGTCGTTGAACATAAGCTTCACGCCTTTGGCATGCGCATCCCGGATGAAGCCGGGCATATCCGGAAAGTCGTCGGTGTCCACGGTGTAGCCGTGCGAGCCGTTGACCCTCCAGTCGGTGTCCACGACGAACACGTCCAGTGGGATGTGCCTCGTGCGGTAAGCGTCGATCGAGTCCAGCGCCTCCTTTTGCGTGTACGGGTGGTACCGGCTGTCGATGAACCCCAAGAAGCTCTCGGGCAGCATGGGCGTCGGGCCGGTGAGCTGAAGCACGTCGCTGCGAATCTGCGCGAAACCCCGATTGCCGGGAACCATGACGTACACATCGGGAGCGTCGTTGCCGAGGTCCCAGCCGTCGTTCGCCAGGTTTCGAACAGGGGCCGGCGTGGCTCCCCACGGCGCCGGTACGATCCGCGGTCGATCCACCAGTTCGTACGATTTCGCGTGGTCGCCCGGAGCGGGCAGCAGGGCGTCGTCCGGCAGCTTGGCGCCGAATTGAGCGAGCTTCTTACCGGCCGGCGAAAGAATCGTCACGTCCTGCAGGCTCTCGGCATTCAGCTTGACCCGCACGGTATAGCCGGCGGTCTTGCACATCATCGCGCCGTGTTCGACGCCCGAAGTAAACCTCACGCCGGGCCAGGTGCGATTCCGCACCACAAACGTCTTTCGGTCATCGAAGCCGTGCGGACCGCGCTGTTCAACCCGGACGACCGTCGGGGAAAGCAACTGCACACGAACGCTGCCCGACACGATCGTGGGCACGTCCGCCGTGCAAAAAGGAATAGCAGCCGCGAGGACGAGGCCGGCCGAACCAAGCCGAGGAGCCATCCCGTCCAGTTTGCCCCAATCGCGCGAATCTTGGAAGCGGCCGAGCGATCAGCCTCGCGCTTTGATCATTTCCCAGCTCTGCCGCTTCAGCAAAGCGACCTGTCCTAGGTGGTACGCGTTGTGGCAAGCGATCTGCGAGAGCACCTTGAGCGCAGCTTCTTCCGTGCGCATCGAATGCACGAACGGCTCGGCGCGCGCAATCTCGTAGGCTTCGCCGAAGCCATCGAGAAACTCTTGCCGCACCGAAGGCCACTCCTCCGCTGAAACCTGCGGCCACGAGCCCTCGGGTCCCACGCGAATCGAGGGCTCCCCCTTGAGCTTCGCGAGCCAGGTTTGCTGCCAAAAGTTTGCGTGCGCCACGTTCTCGGCTATCGAATACGGGCAGAGCGGCGCCCGCGTCACTGCGCGCATTGCGTCCTTGATCACGATTCGTTCGACCGGCTCGAAATCTCTGCCGACGATGATCTGCCTCAAAGTCTCCGCGACGTCGTTCATGCTAGCTCCGCGCTCTTAGGATCCCTCGCCGGACATGAAGGCCGCAAGCTTTGCCGCCGCCATCACGTTCGCCCGATGCCCCGATCGCGCCGCGACCACATTCAGCAGTCTCAGCGGCACGCCCGCCAAGTAAAGGTCGCCCATCAGGTCGAGCAGTTTGTGCCTCGCGGGCTCATCGGGAAACCTCGGCTCGTTCTTGTACCCCTCGATCCCCAGTATCAGCGCCGAGCTTTCATCCAGGCCCTTACCCAGACCGTATTGAATGATCTGCGGAATTTCTTCGGCCAGCGCGAACGTCCTCGAAGGCGCGATTTCGCTCCGGTACGTCCCGATCAGATCTTCGGTCTCGAAGAGCTGCTGCTGTGGCCACCGCATTCCCGTGTCATAAAGGTACTGCCAGTGCCCGTCCCCTTTGCTGATCGCGATCTCGATTCCTTCCTCTTTGTGGAAGACGCGCGCGAAGAGAGATTGAGCCTCGACTTCGCCCAGCGGTTCGAACCCAACCTCGACGAACGCTCGCACATACTCGGTCGCGCTTCCGTCCATCCCCGGCATTTCAGGCGCATCGAGCTCTACATCCGCATCGGTGATCTCGAGCCCCGCGAAAGCGCTCATCATGTGCTCGACCGTCCCTACGGGTCCCAGCTTCGTGCTCCGAGTCGTGTCGGTGACGTTCTCGGGACGAGCGGCGACGACCTCGCCTGCGTAGCGGAAACGAATCCCCTCCGAGCCGGGCGACACACGAACGCGCACGGGCTCTCCGCCGTGCAGTCCGAGCCCCTCGAATTGGACCGGCGCCTTCAGCGTCGCACGCTGGAACGTCACTCCTTCGCCAGCCCCCGGACTTTCTTCTCCAAATCCTTGATGCGCGAGTAAATCTCCGGCAGCTTGAGGGTCAGGGCCATGCTGCGAATGACGTCGCCATACGGCCGCGCCGGCGCGCCGAAATACGTGCCGGGCTCGGTCAGATCTCCCATGACGCCCGTGCGTCCTGCCAGCACGATGTCGTCGGCCACGCTCGTGTGGTCGCTTGTGGCGCACTGGCCGGCGATCGTCACACGGCTCCCGATCCGGGTGCTGCCGCTCAATCCGGTTTGGCTCGCGATCACTGAGTTCTCGCCTACCGAGCAGTTGTGCGCGATCTGCACGAGGTTGTCGATTTTAGATCCCGACCCGATTACCGTGTCGCCGGCCGTCGATCGATCGATCGCCGTAAGCGCGCCGACCTCGACGTTGTCTCCAAGCCGGACGCCGCCCACTTGAGGCACTTTGACGTGCCGCGCGCCGTCCCAAGCGTAGCCGAATCCGTCTGCGCCGATCACCGCTCCGCTGTGGATCACCGACCCGGCCCCCACCCTCACGTCCTGATACAAGACGACATGGGGGTAAAGCGTGGAGTTTGCTCCCACATGGCAGCCTTGCCCCACGTAACAAAACGGAAACACACGGGCTCCATCCTCCACCTCAGCGCCTTGCTCCACAACGGCAAATGGACCGACTGATGCGCTCGGTGCGATCTTCGCTTCGGGGCTTACCACCGCACTCGGATGGATTCCAGGCGCCAAAGGCATTTCTCTGCGAGCCAGGCCCAAGAACTCGGCGAATGCCTTGCGCGCATTCGGAACTCGGATAGCCGGCTTTGAGCTCGACCCCGTATCGGAGCCGAGAATCACCGCGCCCACATCAGAGCCCTCCACAGCGTTCAGATTCTGCTGGCTCTCGGCGAAGGTCAGGCCGGTCGGATCATTCGATCCGGCAGGGGCTGGACGCTCGATGACGACGTCCGCAGGTCCTTCCACCGAGCCGCCGAGAAGCTCGGCGAGCTCTCCTAGCGTCCAGGCTCGTGCTGCTTTTTCCAATCTCGAAACTCCTCGGTTGCATCTCGTCCAAGTCCCCGAACCGGAACGAGATGGTAGTTGTTGATGGCGAGCCAGATCTTGAGCTGATGATCGAGTTCCGCCGCAGGATCCAGCTTGGCCGGCATCACACGGTATTTACCGACCTCTGGCGCCGCGGGAAGAGGCGGCTCGGCGTTTACCGAAACTTTGACGGGCGCCAGCGCCTTCAGCTGGATTTTCTCCGGTGTCGCGAGAACCAGTCCCAACTCCTTGGGAGTGACTTCCACCTGCCTGCGCGCCTCCTCATCCGCCTTCTTGTCGAGCTGCGACCGGAACAGTTCGATCTTGAGACGTACCGAGCCGGCCGCGATCGCCGACTGCTCCTCAGCCGAAGCGAGCAGCGACACGGCTTCCGCGTCGAACGCTTTCTCCAGTGAGGCCATTTGCTCGCGGATGCTCTTAGCCTCCGCGTACCGCTCTTTCGTGAACCGCTTCGCTGTGTTGGGTGGCGGGTTCGACTGCGGATTCGGATCGGGCGCCCCGGCCAGCAGCGCCAGCCGCGCTGCGAGCGGAAGGCGCTTGTCGGCGTAATCCTCGAACGCCTTGCGCACCTGTAGCGCGATCGAATCGTAGATTTTCCTTTGCTCGACGTCGAGTTGCTTCTCCTGCTCCCGACCGAAGCGCGCCACTTCGGTCTGGTAGAAGTCGTGCAGCCTTGCTACCAGCTTTCGGTAAGCCTTCTGCTGAGATGCCGCGATCGTCTCGCCGATCGTTTGCTTGCCGGTGTTGGAAGGGTCCGAAAGCGATTCGGCAGGACGCCCGGGAACGGTGAGCGATTGCGCCGGAAGCGGCGAAGGCGGCCGAGGAAGCGTCACCCCCGGGTGCGCCGCAGCGGGCTGCGAGGTCAAGACCGACTGGACGTCCACGTACACCCCTTCCGCAGGGCGTCCGCAACCCGCCGCCACCAAGACGATCAGCCACCCGAGGGCTCTACTTCTTAGCATTCATCGCATCGAGCGCCGGCTGAGTTAAATCGTTTGCCCCGTAAGGCGCCACGCCCACCTCGAATACGATTGTGTACCCTTGCTGCTTTGCCACGTCGGCAATCGCCACTCGGGCCTTGTCGATGATCATCAGCTTTTGCTTGTCCATCCAGCTCTGCATCTCGTTGCCGAACTCCCGGAGCCACCGCTGAGCGGTATCGTTCATGTTCTGACTCCGTCGGGCGTACTCCTCGAGAAGAGCGCGGTCCTCGGGAGTCAAGTTCGACTTGGTCGAGAGCTCAGTGGATTTCTTGCTCTGGGCGATGACATCCGCCTTTGCCGAATCCAGCGCGGCGTTGTCCGCCGGAGTTCGGTCCGTCTTCAGGCTGAGGTCGCGGATCTTCTGAGCCTGCTCCGGGGTCAGCACGCGGTACGTGTCGATGAACTCGAGCAGCCCCTCGCGCGCCGACTTCATATCCGCGAATTCCTGTTTGACCTGCTTCCCTACGTCGCTGTCGTCGACGAACTTCGAGAAGTCCACGACGCCTGTCTTTTCGGTCGGAGTTTGGAATCCGCCGGCGAGCATGACGCCGATAAGGGCTAGGGCGAGTACCCACCCGAGTTGCAGAAATCTAAGATTGGACATTATTGGAGTGGTGCTGTTCGGTCTGGGCCGAGGAGTTGCTATGGAATGGTTCGCGGCCGTCCCATATCCGGAGCGGAGCTAGGAGTGGGGCCGACCGATTCGAGCCGATCCGAGCGACCCCGGACCCCCCCTTTACTTCTTGTTCATAGTTTTCAAGGCCTCGTCGGTGATGTCGTTCGCCGAGTAAGGAGCGACGTCGTCCACCAGGATCATCGTGTAACCCTGGGCCGCTCCGATCTGCTTGACCGCCGCCTTGACCTTGTCCAGCGCTGCCTTGTGCATCGTATCCTGCTGGCCCGACAGCTCGGTGGTGAACTCCTGCTGCCAGCGGCCGAGAAGCGCGGTGTTCTGCTGCGTACGCTTGTTGTACTCCTCAAGAAGCTGGTTGTCGGCCGCCGTCGGATTCTGCTTCGTCGTCAGGTCGCGATAGCTCTGGTCGTCTGTCTTCGCTTCCGATTTAATCCGCTCGATTTCAGCCTTGTCCGCTGCCGAGGGGCTCGCGTTCAAGCTCAAATCCTTGAACTTTTGTGAGTCCTCGGGCTTCAGCGTCCGAAACGACTGCAAGAACTCGAGCACGCCCTGGCGCGCCGCTGCCAGATTGTGGAGCTGGTCGGTTTCCTTCTTCGCGAAATCGCTCTCGTTGAAAACTCGAGCCATGTCGACCGTGCCGATCTTCGAACTATTGCCTTGGAAGCCTGTGCCGACCATGACGCCGCCAAGCGCGGCAGCCACGATCCATCCCATTCGTTCAATTTTCATGTGTCTAATTTTGCCTCAAAAACTGTTACCGATAAGGAAGTGCGTTCGGCTCTTCCCATTTTCGTCGAAGCCCAAGTCCAACCGAATGGGCCCAAGAGGAGTACGGAAGCTCAGCCCCACTCCATACCCGAGGTGCAGATTGAGCTTGTCAGATTGGCCAAAATCTCCCACCGAAGGGTAGCCGCCCCAGGCCCCGCCGTAGTCGACGAAGCCGATCAGGTTGAACGCCTTTTGGATGGGATGCCGATACTCGACCGTCGAGAGCAGCATCTGCTTGCCCCAGAATCGGTCTTCCGCATAGCCGCGGATTGTTTCCGCGCCGCCGGCGAAGAACTGCTCGAAGAATGGCACATCACCCGTGATGCCGCCGTATCGTAGCCGAAACGCGAATACGCGCCGGGGAGCCTCCAGATCGGTCCCGCGAGGCGGCCCCGGCGAGAAATACCGGCGATACTCGGCGGTCACTCTGCCGAAGAGGTTCGCGCCAGTCGCGCCCTGTGCGATGACGACTCCATTCGACTTCAGGAGCGAGCTCGTCACATTCGAGTAACCCGGCTCGAATCGAATCTGGAGCCAGTCTCCCCGAGAAGGATCGAGGTCCACGTCCCGACGGTTGAGCGTGCCGCCGAAGGTGAGCACTCCGACGTCTCCATCCTGCTGGATGAAGTTTGTGATCGTAGGGTCCGTGGCCGGATCGGTGCTCGAGTTGAGCCCGGATGTCTTGATGTTCTCGAACCGACCCGAGATGCCCAGGTTCAGGTAGTCGCCTACTGGCCTGTTGAAGCCCAAAGAGCCGCCTGTTCGCCGCTCTGTGTACTGGCTTTCCGTCGTCGGCGTCGAGCTGCTCGTACCCAAAAAGTTGCTGGAGAACCGATAGATGAGGCGGCTGTAAATCGCAGCGTTGAGCGCCGTATCCCTCGAATCGTAGAACGGGTTCGTATAATCCAGGTCCAGGCTGGGACCCTGGCCCACGGTCGACTGAAGGAAGTTGATCCCGACCGTTTTTCCCGTACCGCCCAGATTCGATTCGCGCAAACTGAGAACGCCGGCCAGCAAGCTTCGGGGGTCGAGCTGGACGCCCACGTTGAAGAGACCCGTCCGGGTTTCCTTCACGTCGGCTGTCAAATCGACTTTGCCCACCTCGCGCTGGTCGTTTTCAATGCTCTTGACCGAATCGAACCACTGAGTGTTGTAGATGCGTCGGAGGTCGTTCGACCACTTCTGGATGCTGAAAACGTCCCCAGGACGGATCTTGATGAGCCTCTGCATCACCCAGTCCTTCGTGCGCTTGTTGCCCTGGAATCCCACCGTGCCCACGCGGAGCTCGATGATCGAGAGGTTTATGGTGTTCGGCGAGTCTTTCATCGGCGCGAACTCTTCCACCTGGGCGAAGTACCCCTTCTTTGTGTACAAGTTTCGCACCGCTTCGGCGCTAGGTCTCACCTGGTTGAAGTTGTACACATCGCCAGGCTTCAAGGTCAGAACCTTGAGGATATCCTCCGTTTTGACCACCGTGTTCCCCGAAACCCGGATCTCCTTGATGACCGGATTCTCCTGGACGTTCACGGTTATGCGCCAATCGCCGCCTTCCAGCGATGTCGGCCTGATGTCGACCGCCGAAAAGAACCCGAGGTCCTCCAGAGCGTTCTTGTCCTGGTCGAGATTATCCTGCACATACGGCTGGCCGACCTTGGTGCGCATCGCCGCCAAGATGGCAGCGCGGGTCACGCGCTGGTTGCCGGTGATGACGATCTCTTTGATGACGCTTGCTTGTTGAGCTATTGCGACCAAGCACATAGCCCACAGCATTACGATCCACGCAATCCTTACAGTCAAGTCCCCTCCCGGTTGTAGGGCGCGATTAACTCGGCCCAGACGGATATGCGGTGAACTTTACCCCTCCAAGCCGCCGGCTTCCTTGCCGCTCGGAGTCCCCCCTATCCGCTCCTGCTTTCAGATGCGCAAGGAGCGGGCCGGTTTCGCCAAAAGGCTGCGCTGAGCCTTCTCGAACCACCCGGACCGCGCTCAGAACCGGAATCCGTACTCCAGCGCGAACTTCCACGGCCGGTCCTGATCCGCGCCGAACGACAGAGTAAATCGCCGCAAAATCCCCTTTAAGCGCCGCGGCCGGTACACGAGCCGAATGTCGAAGCGTTGCGGGAATCCTGGTGGCGGCTGAAACAGTTGCCGCCTGCCTTCCAAAAAAAGCTCCGGCGTGATCATCTTGGCAAGCGAGATCGTGGCCTGCTCGTACTGGTTGTATTCGACGTTCAGATACTGCAGGCCGAGCGTCCGCGCAAGCTGCTGAGTAAACGGGTCTGTCACAAGCGGTATCGCGTACCCGGCCAGCGCCTGCCGGACCCGTGCCTCAGTTTCGCTGACGGAGCCCGAACCTAGCCCAGTGAGGATATCCGTCTCTCCCAGCATCGAAAGAATCTGGTCCTGTCCGAGCCCCGGCGGGTCGCTTTGCGCGGTCAGCGAAAGCCCGTTGTCCGCCAACAGGTTTCCGCGAATCCCCAGCGTGATGTCATAGGACTGGAAGTTGTCTCCGTAAGTGGGCGCCGCGAGCGTCGTGTAGCCGGTGAGGTCCACGAGCACCGAGGCGAGCGTCTGGCCCGATTGCTCTCGATAATCCACCGTCACGGTGCCGCCCGGCTCGACGCGCACGATCGACGCAGGCAGCCTCACCGTGCCTCGATCGACGCTCATGGCTGCGGTTATTTCGGGCTGATTCAGCGTGCCCTGAATTCGTCCGTTTCCGAGGACGTACAAGTCCGCCGCAGAGGAACGAACGTGAGCGGGGTTCGTCACTCCCAGCGCCACGTCGAAGGTCGGGTTTACCGGTGGCGCCGAAGGCTGCGATTCCTGCGCCTGCAGTGCAGGCACGACCGAGTCCACGTTCGATAGGTCGATCGAGCCGCCGATCGACGGCTTCTTAAGCGTCCCTCCGAAATCGAGCGCTCCGATTGCCGTCCCGGCCACGTACGTGTGTCCAGGGAACCCTTGGCGGGCGGACAATTGGTTAAATTGAAGCTTCCCCGAGAAAGGATTGTTCAAAAGGTCTGCAAACCGGCCCTGGTCGAATGTCCTCACCAACGACCGGATGTCTTCCACCCCCGTCGACGCGTCCCCCACCATCGTGCCGCCTCGCGACGATGTGCCCTCGACGTGCGCCGCCAAGCTCTTGTCCTGCAAAGTCAGAGTCGCCTTGGCGTTTTTCAACGTATCGTCCACGCCCTTCCAGGCAAGGTTCCCGGCCTGAAGGCTAGCCTGGCCGGAAAGCGTCAAAGCATCGCTGGTGCCCTGTGCTTGGAATTCCCCTCCGAGCGTTCCGTCCGACCGCGCTCCATCGAGCCCCTGAACGTATTGCGCGATCTCCTTTAGCGAGCGGTTCGCCAAAGTCAGCTTGGCGTTGCGCGGTCCCGGCGGCAGGCTCGCCGGATAAGCGAACGGAGAACTCGCCTCCAAGCTCCCTTGGAATCCGTTGTAGAAATAGCTGCCGGCTACGTGCAGTCCCGTCTTTTCGGACACCTGGATCGTATCGAGCAGCACGCGCAAGCCTTGGTCCTTGGCAGGCTGCAACGGGTCGGTCAGCAGCCCCTTCGCCTCGATCGACGCACGGATGTCCGGGCTGCGAGATGAGCCGGTCGCATCGAACGAAAGCTGCCCAGTGCCGCTGGTCAGCGCCAGACGCGGGTCAAAAACTCCAAGTGTTCTAAGGTCGAGATTGGAGAAATCCCCGCTGATATTGATCGGGCCCTCGGTATCGATGCTCCCCGTGACCCTTCCGGCGCCCGGCGGCCCCGCAATCGAGAGCTCCGGAATCGTGAATGTCGTTTGGTGTAAAGCGACCTTTCCGCTGATCGTTCCGAACCCCTGCTTCTTGTAAGTCACGTCGTTGGCCTGCAGCGAGGACACGTCGAACTCCGGGCGCTTTGCCGTGCCGCTCAGCGTCGCTCCAAGGTCGAGTTGCCCGGTTAGCGTCTGAAGGTCTTCCTGCGAGCTGAACGAAAGGTGAGGCAGATATCGGGTCGAGGCTGCGACGAAGTCTTGCAGCCGCACATGGTACAAATCCACGACACCGCCGATCGCCTCAGTCGATAAGTTATAGCTTAACCCGCTAAGCGAGATATATCGATCGAGCAAGCCGACCTCTGCGTCGGCTCGAACTTCGTGGCCGTTCGTCGAGACCAGCCAGGGGCCGCTGCCAAATGGCGTGTCGTTGATCACCATGTCTTCAATCCGCCCGCTCCCATTCGCTGAGGCGATCTTCGCGTCCGATATCGACACGTTGAGCTGTCCGTGAACATGTCCGCCAAGCGCGACAGACTCCTCGAGGGAAGGCAAGAGGTCGGCAAGCGACATGTCCGTGGCCTGAGCCCCGGCCGTGCCTCGCTTGGCCTTCAGATCGTACGAGCCCTTGGCCGTCACGACTCCGCCGGCAGTCGAGGCCTTCGCGCTCAGAAGCTGCACGGAGGTTCCGTGCAGCGAAGCGTCCGCGAGCAAGTCTTGGACCCGTACGCCCTGCACGAAGATGTCCGGGGCGGACAGCGTTCCCGAGGCCGTCGGAGAGCGCAATGTGCCCCCCAGCGTGAGCTTCGGCACCGAGAACGATCCCACTACGGCATCGCCGAAATAGTCGGCGCCCTGAATGTTCGCCGCGCTCAGCGCGCCGCTGATGCCGCCCGTCCGGAACACGTACGACCCGGAACCTTCGACGCGGCTGGCTCCCCTCGTTGCCGCCAGATGGGAAACCGCCAGCTTCTGCCGGTCCACACGCACGTCCGCGGCCGCGCTAGGCACGATCTGGTCGTTGTAGCTCAGCCCATAACCCTCGACACGTCCTGTCGCCACGGGCGCCTTGAAGGTGCCCATGACTTTGCCGGCGAAGTTCGCCTCGCCGCCCACCTTGGGGTTGAAGACGCTGGGCTTGAGGCCGCGCCCGATCACATCCACGTTCAGGCCGCCGCCTGGCTTCACCGACCCGTTTGCGGCCAGCAGTCCGTCGGGCGAGCGGATCGCTCCTCGCTCCACGACCACCGACCCCTGCCGGTAAACCCCGGCAACGTCGAAATGGGTCACCGGCAAGTGAAGCCCCGATTGGACCACTAGCCCCGACCCCTTGGCGACAAAGCTGACGTTCGGATTCGTGCTCGGCCCCACGATCGCCGCTGAGGCTTGCGCCTGGCCGCTCACGCCGCGCACCCCGAATTTCGCGGCTACGGGCCGAAGGTCCACATTCTCCGCAGCCACCGCGCCATGAAGCTGCTTGCTCTTCAGCGAGAACGCGACCAGCCCATGCATGGGCGACGACAGGTACTCGGCGCGCGATATTCCCAGGAACAGCGTGCTCGGGTCGGCGCGCACGCTCATGTCGGCGTTCGTCGCAGTCTCGCTCCGGAACGTGAGCCTCGCGGTGCTCGCGGACCCGCTTACGCGGTAAGCGTTCGGTCCCGAATACGCGACCCACCCGGAAAACCGCGCATCGCGAAATGCCAGCCCCTTCGGGACGAGATGCTCGGCCCAAGCCGGCAGCCGGCCGGAATCCGGCGCTTCGACTTTCAAGTTTCCGCCCACGTTGCGGCTGGACCAAATCTCCGAACCGACGAAGCTAACCTGACTGCCCCCTTCGGTGCCGTTGAGACTCCCAGCGGCGCCGTACGACGAAACCAGCCCTTTGAAGTTGCCGTTGTCCAGCGCATACCCCTCGTACCGCAGGTCGGTACCGGAGGCTTGAAGCATTGCTTCGAATCGGTAGGGTCGATCCTTGGGGAGGAATACGTGCACCGGGCCGGTCAGTCTGAGTGCGCCCGCATCGATCTTCGGCAGATGGAGGTTGGGCGTCTTTTCGATCCGAGGGAGCAGGGAAGCTACCTCCAGCCCCTTAGTCCGAGCCGAGATCGCGAGGCCCAGGTCGGCGTAGCTGTCTACGTAGAGCTCGAGCCGGCCGATGCCTTGCACGACTGGCCGGCTCGAAGCCACCCACTCGTCGCCGACGCCGGATACCCGAAGCTCGGCTGCTTGCGCCGGAATCCTATACGGCGTGGGATCCACCAGGTCGACGAAAGTAGCTCGGAGATTCGTGATGCGTACATCGAACGGCACTTTCGAGGGCGGCCCTGTGCGAACGGGCAGGTAGTCCTGAATCGAAAATCGGCCGGATTTGAGCCGGGTGATCTTCACGCTCAGGCCGGAGCCCGTGGCGACGACCGGCTGAGTGAACAGCAGCGCCCCCAGCCCGGAAACGCGCAGCGCATCGATCTGGGCGAAGATTCCGCCACCCGGATCGATAACCTTGGGCTGGGTCAGCCTCAGCTCCCCCCGTCGCCAATCGAGCGCGTACGACGCTGCATGCAGGCGCACCACCTGCCCGCTTTGGGACTTGTACCTCAGCTCCACCGGAACGCCGGGAGCGCTGAGTGCGTCGAGAGCTTCGCGCACATAGGCTGAGCTCCAGATCGCTAGGATCAGAAGCGGAGCCAAGACCACGAACAACCGGATGGCGCCTGACGTGGCGCGAATCTTATTTCCCCCTCGACGAGCGACCGTGTACGCCCGGGATTACACTCAAGCAGCGCCCGCGCGCGCCAAACGCTCGGCCATAACCTTCTTGCTGAATTCGATCGCGTTGTACGAGCTGCGCACGAAAGGCCCGCTCGCTACGAAAGCGAATCCCATCTCCTCCCCGATTCCCTCATATTGCTTGAATTCATCGGGATGTACGAAGTCAACCACGGGAAGATGCTTCATGGTCGGACGTAGGTATTGGCCGATCGTGACCGAGTCCACTCCCGCCGCTCGCAAGTCCCGCAGAGTCTGGATCACCTCGTCCTTGGTCTCACCGAGCCCGAGCATGATTCCCGACTTTGTGTAAATCGACGAGTCGAGCTCCTTCACGGTTCGAAGAACTTCGAGCGAACGCGCATATTTCGCCTGAGGGCGCACCACGGTTTGGAGCCTCTCGATGGTCTCGATGTTATGGTTGTAGATCTCCGGGTGCGCGTCGGTCACGATCTTGATGCACCACTTCTTTGCCTTGAAGTCCGGCGTCAGCACTTCCACGATGCACTCCGGATTCTTCTTGTGAAGCTCCTCGATCGTCCTCGCGAACTGCCCCGCACCCTCATCGGCCAGGTCGTCGCGTGCCACCGATGTGACGACGATATGCTTAAGCCCCAGGTCGTTCGCCACGTTCGCCACATCCGCCGGCTCATGAGGATTCAATTCCTCTCCGCGCCCGACCTTGATGGCGCAGAACCCGCAGCTCCGGGTGCACGTGTCGCCCAAAATCATAAAGGTCGCCGTGCGCTTGCTCCAGCACTCCGGCAAGTTCGGGCATCGCGCGCTCTCGCACACGGTGTGCAGGCTCTTGGCCCGCATCATTTCCTGGACTTCTTTGATCGTATCCGGCCGCGGAAGTCGAATAGTGAGCCACTCCGGAAGCCGCTGGGTCATTCCCCGATTATGGCATCCGCCGCCTCCCCCGCACCGGGGTCGAAAGTATACTGAAACTGAACAGCGCGGTAATTAAGTTGCGCAAGGGAGGAAATCAATGGGCGAGCTCACCATGGCTATGCCTGCGGAAATGCAGGCGTTAAAGGCTCGGATGAGGGCAACTTGGGAGTCAGGCAACTATGCCGATTTCGCGAAGCACCTCGAGCCCGGAGCTCTCGAATTCTTCGACCGCCTCGGCGTAGCGTCCGGCGTCTCACTGCTCGACATCGCGTGCGGCGCAGGCCAGCTCACGATTCCCGCCGCCAGGCGCGGCATTCGCGTGTCTGCCGTCGACCTTGCCCAGAATCTCGTGGACCGGGCGAAAGAGCGGGCGAAACAAGAAGGACTCGACATCGACATTCGCCAGGGCGACGCAGAGGCTTTGCCATATCAGGATGGCTCTTTCGATGTCGTGATGAGCCTGATCGGAGCGATGTTCGCCCCGCGCCCTGAGCTCGTCGCCGCCGAGATGCTGCGCGTGTGCAAGCCCGGTGGCAAAATCGTAATGGGCAACTGGACGCCCGAAGGCTTTGTCGGCCAGATGTTCAAGGTCGTCGGCAAGCACGTCTCGCCGCCAGGCATCCCGCCGCCGGTGCTCTGGGGAGACGAGGAAACCGTTCGGGCGCGGTTCGGCAGCGGATTGTCGGCGCTCGACATGAAGCGCCACATGTACCCGCTCGCCTTCCCGTTTCCGCCGGCCGATGTCGTCGACTTCTTCGACACGCACTACGGCCCGACGGTCAAGGCGCGAGCCTCGCTGCAAGGCGAAGCCCAATCCGCGCTGAGGGACGAGTTCATCGAGCTCTGGTCCAAACACAACCAGGCCTCGGACGGCACGACGAGTGTCGCCGCCGAATATCTAGTCGTGCAGGGCGTCCGCGCCTAGCGCTCGCAGATCTCGGACCCGGCCCGAGCCGATCAAGCCACCGACCGGGTCCTATGCCTCCAGGCAAGGCAGCATGGTGGATATTGCGGCCTTTGTGATTGCGGAAGCGCACAGGCGTGTATGATTCGTATAACCCAAATGGGCCCAGGCTGATGACATCGAAAGCTCTTCTCGTATCCGTCTTTGTCGCGCTCGCGGCATCGGTCTGCGCCTCGGTAAACCTCAATACCGACGCTGCCGGAGGTCTTCGGGAGGCTCAAGTGGAGTCGTCCAAGGGCCAAAAGCTCAAGGCGCTTTCCATGCTTGAAAGCCAACTGATGGATTCGGGAGCCACGGTCGGTCTCGAGACGCAGGATTGGGATCACTCCGACGCAGTTCGCCAGGGCATCCGGATTTGGTCCGATGCGCTCGGCTCCGAGAATCCCTTTAAGTTCAGCACCTCCGCAAAGCGCCCGGACATTTTGGTCAAGTTCGTAACCACCCTCCAATCGGAGGGCGACATCCAGGGCAAGGTCGACATCGATCGTCAGTTCTTCTGGGGCGGTCACGCCCACGGATACCATGTCGTCAGCACCGTTTACGTCTGCGACACGACCGAAGGCGGAAGACCGCTCTCCGAAGCGGAGGTCCGCGAAGTTGTAGCCCACGAACTCGGCCACGTTCTCGGGCTAGACGACAATCCCCAAACTCAAGGGCTCATGGGTCCGTTCGTTCCAGGCGAGCCCAGAACCACCGCCAGCGACGATGAGATCAATACGGTCCTGAACTACCGGGCCGATCTCCGCGACGCCATTCAGCGAGTGGAATCCGCTCTGACGGGCTAGGCGTTTCCTGGCGCTTGGGCCTGACGCTCGACTTCCGAAACCGCCTCGGCGACCGATTGGTGCAACTCCGCGTTTTCGTCCGAAGCGAGCTGTTTCTGCTTGGTCTCCTCGCCCAGCACGGCAGCGCTTTTCTCCGCCCCCGCCTCCGGCTTCGGAAAGTCGATCTCGACCGCGAGCTTCGGCACGAGCGCCAGCACCCCGATCTGGATGCAGGCCGCAACCGGAACGGCCAGAACCATCCCAGCGATTCCCAGCAGCAAGTTGCCCGCGAGCAGGGCCACGATGGCGAGAATCGGATGCAGCCCTACCTGGCCCCCGAGGATTCGCGGCGAGATGATTTGGTCGAACACGATTTGATGTAGCAGCACGCTGAGCGCAACGGCGATCATCATCGTCTTTAGCCCAACCCCCACGAACGCCACCGCCGCCGTCAACACGATCGTCATCAGCGCGCCGATGTAAGGAACCGTGTACAACACGCCGGCCATGATCCCGAGGATCAAAGCGCTCGGCACCCCCAGCAGCCAAAGAAGGATCCAGGTCGCCGCGCCGTTCATCGCCGAAACGATCGCGAGCCCGCGAAGGTAACGGGCGAAAACGGCCGTAACCTCAGCGACGTACGTTTCCACCAGGTCGCGCCGTCGCTTCGGCACCAACAGCAGCGCCTTGCCCAAGATAAGGTGGAAGTCCCGCAAGGCGTAAAACGCCACGATCGGCACGATAACGACCCAGATGAGGTTGCTCAGGAAGCTCATGCCATTGTTGACCAGCCATTGGCTGCTCCGATCGAGCCCCGACCGCAAACCCTCGTACGCCTGCACGGCCACCGAAACCAACCCCGATGGCACGTTCAGCCGGGTGAACGCCTGCTCCAAGCCTTGATGCGAGGAATCGGGGAAGTAACGGCCGAACTGGCTGCGCATCGCCTCGACCTGATGGATGACTACCGGAGCGCTCAACACGATTAGCCCACCGACGATAAGGATGAAGGAGAGAAAGATGAAGACCGTCGCCGCCCCGCGCGACCAGCCCCGCTGCTCCATCCTATCGACCACCGGGTCCAAAACCATGGCGATCAGGAAAGCGAGCGCAAGCGGCAGCCAGATTTCCCGCACCACGTACAGAACGTAAATCGTAAGGACGACGAGAGCTGCCCGCCATGCGAGACGCCGCCACTCCGACTCACTGGGCCAAGGGATGCTGATCGTGCTCATGGATAGCGGCTCGCCGCAACAACATTAGACGTAGTGGCGCGCTGAATGGTATGAAGACTAGACAGAATGCTTCCTTTCATTGCCTTGGCGGCGTACGCGCTCGTGCACTCCCCGCAGCAGCGCGTCAGCTCGCTCACCGGGGACGTGCGCATAATCGCCGCGTTCCACTCGAACATCCTGGGCAACGACCGGGACGTAGCCATCTATTTGCCGCCCGACTACAAAACCCGTCCCGACCGGCACTATGCGGTGCTCTACATGGGAGACGGCCAAAACGTTTTCGACGGCATGACCTCGTTCCTGCCGAACAAGGAGTGGCGCGTCGATGAAACCGCTCAGGCGCTCATCGATGCCCAGGCGATCGAACCGATCATCGTCGTGGCAGCCTATAACGCCGGCGCGGCGCGCGGAGACGAATACCTGCCCACGCGCGGCAAGATGACGTTCGGAGGCAAGGAAGTCGAATTCGGCGGCAAGCTCGACCAGTACGGGAAGTTCCTCACAGACGAGTTGATGCCATATATCGACGGCCATTTCCGCACCAAGCGCGGACCGCAGAATACCGGTCTCGCCGGTTCATCCCTCGGCGGCATCATGGCGCTCTACCTAGGCCTCACGCGCCCGGAAGTATTCGGCAAGCTCGGCGTGGTGTCCCCTTCACTCTGGTGGGACGACCAGCTCATGCTAAAGCAAGTTCAAGCGCTCGGTCGCAGGCCCAACCTGAAGATCTGGATGGATATCGGCACTGCCGAAGGGGACGACGCGGTTGCGAACACGCTGCGGGTGGGCCGGGCACTTCAAAGCAAAGGGTGGACGCCGGGCAAAAACCTGCTCGTCTACGTCGATAAGGGCGCAATCCACAACGAGGACGCTTGGGCCAAGCGCATGGGCATGATGCTCATGTTCCTGTTCCCCCGGCGCTAAACGTTTGCCGCGTCGATCAGCCGGGTGGCTTGGCGCAGCTTGATGCAAAGCACCTCGGCGATGTTCAGAGCCACCCCCGAGACGACGTCCGGGTACTTGCCTCGGAGCTGATCGACGAGGTTCTCGGGGAAGATCGCCACGGTCGTCGTGCCCTTGGCGTAAACGCTCGCCGAGCGTGGCCGCTTGTCGATGAAAGACATCTCACCGACCAGGGAACCCGCGGGAATACTGCCCACCACGTCGCCGAGCACGCCTCGCACCACGCAGGAGCCGTTCAGCACGAGCACAAGATCGTGGCCGGGTTCGTCAGCCGACAAAAGCTGCTCCCCATCCTCGAACATGCGCACGACGCCATGCTCCGATAGCACCGCAACCTGTTCGGGCGTCATGTTCCGCGCCAGCACCGTGCCGGCGAGCAATTCGGGAGAGACCATAGGGCTAAGCTATTGTACTAGGTTCGGTGCGGCTCAAGGCACAATACTCCGGTTTGCCGGCGGATTCACCCGCCGGCAATCGGCCCTACGCCAAGCTGCCCATCGGATCCCAAGGCTCCAATTCGATTGGCGCCAAATCCAGCGCGCGAAGAACGTCGCCCGGAACGTGGTTCTTGTGCACCACGACCTCGTACGTGAATTCGTCGAACCACGAGTCGGTCATCTGGAAGAACCCTTTGTCTCCGTGGGCGTCGCTCCAAGAGTTCTCGACTCGCCACTTGCGCGGCTTGCCGTCTTCGTCGATGTCCACGCCGGTGAATACCATGGCATGGGTCATCTGCGAGTGCCCATACTGCAGCCGCGCCGCCTTGCTCATGCTCACGTCGGTGCCGTACACCAACCTGTAGTCGAACATGTCCAGGTCCATCGTGCCCAGCTCGCGCTCCAGGTACTGGCCCACGTCGCATCCGAACCACACGGATTCGCCGGATTGGATTTGCTTGATCGCCGACTGCTTGATCGTCTCCAAATCCACGTTCAGATATTCGATCTGCCGCCCGCCGACCACGTTGCCCAGGAACTTGACGGTGTACGTCCTGTTCAGCTCGTGCTGCGGCCGAGGATCGTGGATCAGGCAGACCATCTCGGACAGGTCGTAACCCACATACCGCGAATAGAACTCCTTCGGCGTAAGCGAGCCTACGCGATGGAACAGCTTGTCCTTGTCGCGCCATTGCCAATCGAATCGGCTAGGCGGCTCTCCCAAGTGGATGCACAGCATTCGGTACACCTCTGACATCTGATCGGACTTCATTTTCTCGAGGTCTTCGATCGTCTTGCCGGCCTCGTGCGCCGACCGCAGCGTGCAAGCGTACTCGCGCAGCTTGCCAGTGATCCGGCCGTTCATCTGGCCCGTGCTGGAGCTGCTTTCTGTCTCGGGCATGACCGACTTGGGCACGACCCCGTACTTCTCGATCAGGCTCACGAACATATCCCACTGGCCGCCGTCTTCAATCGGACTGGCGAGCAGCCAAGCGAGCAGCCGGCTTCCGATCGGCTCATCGAGCGTCTTCAAGATGTTCTCCAGGAAGTGATTGGCCTTCTCGAGCTTGTCGTAGAACATCGTGAAGTTCTGGCTCAGCTCGAATCCTTCGGCCAGGTTCATCGTCTGCTGCGCCTTCGTACGGAAGGTATTCAGCGCGGCGAACATCCAGCACCGCCCGCTGCCCTTCTGGGCCGTCGCCGGGTTTTCCGGCAGGTGGAGGCTGAAAGAGTTGTCGACCAGGGCGGCTCTGCGACGGTTCAAAGCGACCTTGCCCACGGGCGTGGTGCAAACTGCATTCATCGACTGCCGATGTCGTGGATCTCGCTCGAACGCGGATTGGAACGTTGCTATCTGCTCGGGCCCGAGCTCGCCCGTCGCCCGCACGACTGTTTCGCTCATACAGCTATTGTAGTCGCACTCGGTCGCTTAGTTGGCTTGCTCTAAAAGGTCTTCTAGGTCGAGCGGTCTGCTGTACATCGCCAATTCGCCATCATGACGCGGCCACTCGGCCTCCGGACGGTCGTAATACAGCTCGATGCCGTTGTCGTCCGGGTCGTGCAGATAAATCGCCTCGCTGACGCCGTGGTCGGAGGCGCCGTCGATCTGAATTCCATGCTCGGCCAGCCTCATCAAAGCCTCCGCAAGCTGCTTGCGGGTGGGATACAGAATTGCCAGGTGGAAAAGCCCCGTCGAGCCCTCGGGTGGAGGGCTGCCGCCCGCACTCTCCCATACGTTCAGCCCGATGTGGTGATGGTATCCGCCGTACGAGAGGAACGCCGCACTGTTCCCGTACCGCTGCTGCAGTTCCATTCCGAGCGCATCCTGGTAGAACCTGACCGCTCGGTCCAGATCGGAAACTTTCAGGTGAACGTGACCGATGGATGGCGAGGCTTCCATGTCCCGCTAGCCTACCGGAGTTCTGGCTGGGCCCTCCCCACTCTGGAAGTCGGGCTCGGGCAAAGCCCTCACGAAGCCCCCCAAGCTGAATGCCCCGCAATTCTTGCCAGGTTCTGAAAAATGCCTGTTACAACTGCGGACCTTCGCTTGTACTAACTACCTGTGCCCACGCCCGCAAGCGGCCGAATCCCTCCTCCACGGCGAGAACATCGACCACCAAAAAACGAAAAGTAAAAATTGCGAAACGAACTCCCTCGCTAGGTTCGCCATGAACCTGAGAGCATGGACCAAAAAGTGACCAAAAAGCACCAAAACGAACTCCGGAAAGCACCCCGATGACGCCACGAAACACCCCTTTTCAGCCCCGAACGAGCGCGTCCCAGCACCAAGACCGTAAAGTGAATGCATCATGTGGGCAATAAACATTGGCTGCGCGCTCGCCGGCATGTCCCTTGCAGCCATGTCACTCGCCGGCCCATCGCCGCGGTCCGGCTTCCTCATGGGTGGCGACGTCTCGGAGATACCGCAGGTCGAAGACGGCGGCGGCCACTACTTCTACAAAGGAAGGCAAGAAGACCCGTTCCTCATCATGAAAAAGGCGGGCTGGAATTTCGTGCGGTTTCGAGTCTGGAACGCACCAAAGGACGGCTACTGCGACAAGGCCCGCACTCTCGCCCTCGCTCGCCGCGCGAAGGCCCAGGGACTCGCGATCAGCCTCGATTTCCATTACTCCGACTGGTGGGCCGACCCTGGCAAGCAGTACAAGCCGGCCGCATGGAAAGACCTGAGCTTCGATGACCTAACCAAAGCCCTTTACGACTACACCAGGGACGTGGTGTCCGCCATGGTTGCCCAGGGCACGCGCCCCGTCATGGTGCAGATCGGCAACGAGATTGTGAACGGCTTGCTTTGGCCAGACGGCCGGGTCGATTCGAACAGCCCCGACCAATGGAAGCATCTTGCCGCCCTGCTGAACGCGGGCATCCGCGCCGTGCACGACGCCGAAGGCAACGTGCGCATCAAGACCATGATCCACCTCGACAGGGGCGGGGACAACGCCCGGTCGGTGTGGTGGTTCGATCACATCGACGCCGAGCACGTGCCGTTCGATCTCATCGGTCAGAGCTACTATCCGTTCTGGCACGGCCCGATCGACAAAAT
>JAICWL010000060.1 GCA_025934835.1 Fimbriimonadaceae bacterium | reverse complement strand
TGGACGAAGATCGTGAACGGCCTTCCGGCGAACGCTTTCGCCAGGGCGATTCGACAGGATCCCGTTCGGCGGGGACTCCTTTACGCAGGCACGGAGACTGGCTTATTCGTCAGCTTCGACGATGGCGACCATTGGCAGCCGCTCCAGCTCAATCTTCCGCTTTGCCCGGTTCATGATCTGATCGTCAAGAACGACGATCTTCTAGTGGCGACTCACGGCCGGGCATTTTGGATCTTGGACGACTTGAGCCCACTTCGCCAGATCGGCTCGGCGCCGACCAGGCCGACGCTTTTCACGCCGGACTCCGCGATCGAAGGCAGCCGTGGATTCGGCGGGTTCTTCCGTGGACGGGGCAACGTGAAGCTGGGCCAAAACCCACCTAGTGGCATTGTTTTGGATTACTACCTGCCTGCCAAAGCCGACGACGTAAAAATCGAATTTACTGATGATTCGGGCAAGGTCTTCCAGACTCAAGACCTTGGCTCGCAGGACACCGGCGCGCATCGCACTTCAGTCGTGTTGCGATATCCGAGCTTTCGGACATTTCCCGGGATGGTCTTGTGGAGCGGATTGAGCTCCCCGATCTCCGCGCCACCAGGCGACTACGGCGTAAGGTTGATCGCAGGAAGCCAGTCAGATTCGACGACCGCACATCTACTCCCCGATCCGCGAGGCGGCAACGCCGCGGACCTCCGGGCGCAGTTCGAGCTGAGCGAGCAGATAATCGGTCGGCTCGATGCAGCGAACGACGCCGTGGTTAAAATTCGCGACCTGAGGAGCAAGCTGAGCACTCTGGCAAAGGCACGTCCTGAGTTCGCTGGAGAAGCGGGCCGGCTCATGGCCCGGTCGGCGCCGATCGAAGAGGCGATCTATCAAACGAAAAGCAAAACGGGCGAGGACCCCTTGAACTATCCGATCATGCTCAACGATCGCTTGGCCGGCCTCTTGAGCAATGTGCAGTCGGGGCCGTTCCGCCCTACCCGGCAATCTTATCGTGTCTTTGAGGTTCTGTCCGGTTTGCTTCAGGTGCAGTTAGATAAGCTGCAGCCGATCTTGGGCAGCGACTTGGAAGACCTGAACACGCGGCTGCGGGCAAAAAACATATCTCCAATCCAGCTTGTCGATCCGACGAAAGCAGCGCCGGAGCAAAGGGGCCGGAGAGGATAAGATTATTAAGACTCGAAAGGTATCCTTCCGGTTCGTGCGCCGGGGTGGCGGAATGGTAGACGCGGTGGTCTCAAACACCACTTGGGCAACCAGTGCGGGTTCGAGTCCCGCTCCCGGCACCAGGCGTTGATCGAGGGTTCGCGTGCGAGGATGGCACAAGTAGGTAACGAGAATTCCGAGGTGGCGGAGCTTCGGGCCAGCTTGGAAGCTGCCCGACGGGATCTTGACGCGTTCGTGTACTCGGTATCCCACGACCTCCGGGGCCCTTTGCGCTCGATCATGGCCGCGAGCATGATTTTGCTCGAGGATTTTTCCGCCGATCTTCCTGAGGAGGCTCAGTCGCAGCTTCGCAGCCAGGCGGTTGCGGCCAAGAGAATCAACGCGCTCGTTGAAGACCTGTTGCGCCTATCGCGCCTCGGGCGCGAAGGTGCGAACAAGCAAACTGTCGACGTTTCCGAAATCGCGAGAGAGATCGCCCGGAATCTGCTTCCGAATGCGAAGGTCACGATCGAGCCGGGTCTGACTGCAAATGCCGACCCAGCACTCCTCAGCGCTCTTCTGGCGCATGTTTTCGACAATTGCGGGAAGTTTTCCTCGCCCGCTCGGCCGCTCGAGGTGAGCCTCATTGCGGGCGCGGCGCCCAGAGAGTTGGTGGTTCGGGACAACGGGATCGGTATTGAGGCTTCGAACACAGAGAGGATATTTCTGCCTTTCGAGAAGATCAACGGCGACGCCTACCCGGGCTCTGGGATGGGACTGGCGTTTTGCAAGAAGATCGTTGACAGGCATGACGGCAAGATTCGCGCCGAAGGCTCACTGGGCATCGGTACCGCAGTTCATTTCGTCCTTCCGTAGTCCAGGCTAATGGCCGTTCGGAGCCCTTGTCTTATCCTGCCCGCCAGGGTGCGCGGACGGTATCCTGAGTAATCAATGGGTGAGCGAGAGCCAAAGGATCGCACAGTAACGTACGATCCGCTCCTCGAGTTGATGGCTCGGTTCGAGTCGGTGCGCTCGGTGGACACGGGCAAGAACCCGTTCGAGGGCCTATCCATCGAGGACACCCTCAAGAAGCACATAGTCGAGGGGATCAAGAGAGACCTCGACCGACACCTCGAAGAAGCGAGAGCGGTTCGTCCGCCGCTCGAAATCATCAACGATATCCTTCTCGACGGCATGAAAACCGTCGGCGAGCTGTTCGGAGCGGGCAAGATGCAGCTTCCGTTCGTTTTGCAGAGCGCGGAAGTGATGAAGGCGGCAGTGCGCCACCTGGAGCCCTACATGGAACGGGTGGAGGGCTCGGACAAGGGCTCGATTCTGCTCGCGACGGTCGCGGGCGACGTTCACGACATCGGCAAGAACCTCGTGGACATCATCCTTTCGAACAACGGCTTCCGGGTCGTCAACATCGGCATAAAGCAGCCGATCGATTCCATTCTGTCGAAGGCTGCCGAATCGAAATGCGAAGTCATCGGGCTGAGCGGGCTATTGGTCAAAAGCACCTTGGTGATGCGCGACAACCTTCTCGTGATGAATGAGCGAGGGCTTCATGGCTACCCGGTGATCTTGGGTGGGGCCGCACTGACGCGCGCGTACGTCGAGCAGGACCTGAGCGATGTCTATAACGGCTCGGTGTATTACGCCCAGGACGCATTCGAGGGGCTGCGGCTGATGGGCGAGATTGGCAGCGGCGAGGCCCCGACGCCGAGGCCGCTGGACCCAGAGGCGGCCCGGACGACATCTCACAGAACCGACGCACTCGATCCCGCTCTGTACGTGTTCGCCGGCGAGCGAAGCGAAGTCGAACCACTCGAGCTGACGCCAGAATTGCCGTTCTACGGCGCTCGGAAACTGACCAAAGTGGACATCCACGAGGTCTTCAAGTACATCAACCCCATTGCGCTGTTTCGCGGCCAGTGGCAATATCGGCGACCAGAGGGAATGTCGAATCCGGAGTTCAGCCGGTGGCTGGAGGCGGAGGCAGGGCCGGTATTCGATCGAATGAAGCGCGAACTCGGCGGTGTTCTCAAACCCAAAGTGAAGTGGGGGTATTTCCCTTGCGCATCGGAAGGCAACGATCTGATCATTTACGAGGACGGCGGTGCTCGCGAGCGACTGCGCTTCCAGTTTCCGCGACAGCGGGAAGGGAAGCGGCTTTGCATTTCCGATTTCTTCCGATCGGTCGCACGAACCGACCCAAATAGCCGGGACGTTGTTGGGTTCCAAATTGTGACCGTCGGCTCGGGCGTTTCTGCTCGGGAAAAGAAGCTGTTCGCAGCGGGCGAGTTCCAGGACTATCTGTACACGCACGGTATCGGCGTGGAATCCGCTGAAGCGCTCGCCGAGTATTGGCACAAGCAGATGCGCGCAGAGCTGGGCTTCGGCAACGACGATCCTTCAGATTTGCGTCTGCTCTTCAGCGCGAAGTATCGCGGCAGTCGATATTCGTTCGGATATCCGGCTTGTCCGAATTTGGAAGACCAGGCCAAGCTGTTCGAGTTGCTCGAACCACAGGATATCGGCATCGAGCTGACCGAGGAGTTCATGCTATACCCCGAGCAGTCGACGAGCGCCATCGTCGTGCATCATCCCGAGGCGAAGTATTTCAACGTCCGATAGTCGACCGCCTCGCGTTGCAGGGTCTGCCGCGGGCCGTCCGACTCGTCTGGATCACGTAGCCGCGTCACACAAGCTCGAGCGCCACCTCAGAGCAGAAGTGACGACCGGCGTCGGTGAGCCGTATGCGGTCCGACTCGCGGCGTACCCAGCCTCGCTGCTCCACTCTGGCCAGCGGCCCTTCGGGCAAATCGGGCGTAAATGGCAAACCCTCGTTAAGCCTTAACCCCAGCATGATTCGCTCCATCCGGATGAGTTCGGGGGTCAGCGTTTCTGACTCGTATGATGTAGCGAGTCCAGCCTCGACCGCCTCCGAGTACGCCCTGGGATGCTTGAGATTCGTCGACCGCACGCGGTCGATACAACCTACCGCACCTGGGCCATACCCAGCATACTCCTCTCCGTGCCAATAGCATAAGTTGTGACGACACTCGCGGCCGGGTTGGGCGAAATTCGAAATCTCATATTGCTCGTATCCGTAAGTGCTAAGGCGGTCAAGGCATTCCTCATACATGCTCACCTGACAGTCGTCGTCTGGAAGCCCGAGCAAGCCGTGCAGATGGCGCTTGTAAAAATCCGTGTTAGGCTCCAGCGTAAGGCAGTAAAGCGATAGGTGCTCCGGTGCGAGCGCGAGAGCCCGATCCAGATTCGCTCGCCAACCGCGAAGCGATTGACCTGGCAAGGCGAACATCAGGTCTAAATTCAGGTTGACGAATCCGGCATCGCGCGCCGCGACCACGGCTCGTCCGATCGCATCGGACCTGTGGATTCGACCAAGCGCGATCAGGTCGGAATCGAGGAAGCTCTGCGCTCCCAGGCTGAGCCGATTGAACCCGCTGCCGACCATAGCCCTGAACTTAGCGGTGTCAACGGTGCCTGGGTTGGCCTCGCTGGTGATCTCGCAACCCTCCGTTGGCGGATGTACCGAAACCACCGCTTCGAGGATCGAAATTAATTGCCGCTCGGAGAGGAAGGTCGGCGTTCCGCCGCCGAAAAAGATGGTTTTTGCGCGTCGGCCGGCAGTAGGCGACCGCGATATTTCCTGAACAGTCGCCCGCGTTGTTCGCTCCACGATTTCGCCGTCCATCGCGTACGAGTTGAAGTCGCAGTAGCCGCACTTCGATGGACAGAATGGAATGTGCACATAAACGGCGACCGGCTCACGGCTCAGGCTCATCCGGATCCGGCCTTCGAATGACTGAGCAGAGTTTGAAGTTGGAGCGCTTTCTTGTTGTTAGGATCGAGTTTAAGAGCCTGCGCGACGTCTTCCTTGGCTTCAGCGACCTTCTTGAGCTGCACCGAGGCGGACGCCCTGGCAGCCAGATAGTTCGCACTGTTCGGCACTCCAGTTGCTGCGATGTTGGCCTCGGCATACGCCGCCTTGTAATCCCCCAGCGCGAACTTTACGAGCGATAGCGAGTAGTGGGCCTCGTAGACCGTCGCGTTGACAACTCCTCGCACTGAAGGGTCCTGTTCGAGAGGAGCGTTCTCGATGCATTGCTGCAAGCGTTCTTGCGCAAGCTCTTGGTCCCCTAATATGTAGTAGATTTTCCCGGCAGGCAGATAGGGGGCGAACTTCGTCGGCCAAAACAAATCGACGCCATCGTACAGCCGGACGGCTTCTCGCAGGTCGTTAAGTTGCCCGCTAGTCAGTTCGTCGCCGAGATCGTAAGCCTCCAGCGGCCCCTTGGAGAGGTCGACAGCGCGCCTTAGCGTGTCATTGTATTGGGAAACATTCGAAATGAGCGGAACGCCTTCCGGTGTCGTGACCTCGCGGTTCGACATGTACATCACGAGCGCCGCGCCCACTACCAGCATCGCCGGGAAGGCCCATCGCCGCGCGCTTTCGGCCTTACTTTGCAACGATGTTCACCAGCTTGCCAGGAACGACTATGACCTTGACGATGGTCTTTCCCTCCAGGTGAGTTTGGACCTTGGCCGATCCCTTGGCGGCGGATTCGAGGGTGTCGCGGTCTGCGCTCGCGTCCATGCGCAGTGTGTCGCGTAGCTTGCCGTTGACCTGAATCGCAACTGTGATCTCATCCTCGGATGCCAGCGCAGCATCGAACTGCGGCCATTCTTGGTGCATCGTGAGCCCTTGCTTTCCAATGGACTCCCACAGCTCATCGGCCGAGAACGGCGCGCCAGGCGCAAGCAGAAGGACCAAGGTCTCGACGGCTTCGCTCATGACGAGCGCCGATGCGCGAGTCGGCGCGGCTCCGGTCTTGCCCAACGCATCGTTGAGCGCGTTTAGGTACTTCATCAGCCAGGCGACGTAAGTGTTGAAGCTGAATCGCTCGATGTCCGCAGTGACGTCTCGGATTGTCTGGTGAGTTGCTCGGCGCACGGCCCGCTCTTCGGCGCCGAGTTCTTCGAACCCGATCAGGTCCCGCCACTCTGCCGCGAAGTTCGGTTGGACAGCCGCAACGAACCGGAACACGCGGTTGAGAAACTTCGACAGGTCCTCGACACCCTTGTTCTCCCAATTGATGTCTGCGTTGAAAGGCGCCTTGAAAAGCAAATAAAGCCTTAGAGCATCGGCTCCATATTGCTCGACCATCTCATCCGGAGTGACGACGTTGCCCTTCGACTTGGACATCCTCGCCCAACGCCATGTGACTTCGGATGGCGGCAGCTTGGCGGCTTGCTCGAAGGAAACGAGCACCCCATCCTCGCCGACATCGAGCTTCTCCCCCTCGCGCACCTTGCGATAAGGCGTGTAGCCCAGCACCTGGCCCTGGTTTTCCAGCCTCTTGAACGGCTCCTTGACCGAAACAAGCCCCGCGTCGTAGAACACCTTCGTCCAGAACCGGGCGTACAGCAGGTGCATCACGGCATGCTCGGCTCCGCCTACGTAGCAATCGACGGGCATCCAGGCATCCGCCAGCGCCTTGGTCCAGGCATGGTCCGCGTCGTGAGGATCGGTAAACCTCAGGAAGTACCAAGAAGAGCAGGCGAATCCGCCCATAGTGTCCGTCTCGCGCTTTCCGAGGCGTCCATCGAGGTCCGTGGTGTTCACATACTCCGGGATATGCGCGAGCGGCGAGGTTCCGTCCCCTGTCGGCTCGTAATGCTCGACTCTTGGAAGCTCGACCGGTAAGCACTCCTCGGGCACGAGCTGCATCTCGCCGTCTGCCGCATGGATAACCGGAATTGGGCAGCCCCAATATCTCTGCCTGGATATCAGCCAGTCTCGCAGTTTGTACTGCACCTTGCGCTCGCCGATGCCCCTGGATTCCATCCATTCTGCCAAACGGCGCTGGGCGTCGCTGACAGTGTCGCCGGTGTAACGTCCCGAGTTGATCAGAGTCGAGCTCTTGCTCTCGAACACCGGGTTGAAGCTCTTCGGATCCTTCAGGTACGCATCGAGGGCTTCGTCTGCCCCCAGCGGCGATGCTCCGGCGAGATACGGCCCGTCCGGCTTGATGACGGGGCGAACGTCGAGGCCGTACTTTACGGCGAAGTCAAAGTCTCGCTGGTCGTGCGCGGGCACAGCCATAATCGCGCCCGTTCCGTAAGTCGCGAGCACATAATCGGCGATCCAGATTGGCACCGGTTGATCGTTGACGGGATTGATCGCGTAAGCGCCTGTGAAAACGCCCGTCTTCTCGCGCTGGGCCGCTTGGCGATCGGCATCGGAGACCGCTTTAGCCACCGTTTGGTAAGCGTGTATGGCTTCTGCGTGCGCCGGATCGACCATGGATGCGATGCGGTCTACGACGGGGTGCTCGGGCGCAAGCACGCAAAACGTCATGCCAAAGACAGTATCGATGCGCGTCGTAAAGACTTCGAACGACGGGCGGCGCTCGGTGCGAACGATCTCGAGTTCGGGCATTTTAGCCTGCATCCGCTCGACCGCCTTTTCGATGCCGTCCTGAACGCTCGATGATGAGATTTGATCCGAGCTTCGGTTCAGCGACTCGTGAAGCAAGCGGGCCTTCTCGGCTTTCGCAGCGTCTGCGGCGGGCTCGAATCCTGTCGATCGCAGCTCGGCTTCGATGGCTTCGAGCTCCGAGTGTCGTGGCTCCGACTGCTTAGCCGCAGGCTGCGGCTCGCCGCTGATGATTCGGGCATAAGCGTCGTCGGTTAGCGCAACCACCGGCATCGAGAACTGCACGCCCTCGCTTCGGCCGATCCAATTGCGCTGCTGGGTCTTGATCCCTTCCGGCCAATCAAGCCCGTCGAGATCGTCTATGAGTCTGTCCGCGTATTCGGTGATCTTGAAGAACCATTGCGGGATCCACTTCTTCTCGACGAGCGCGCCTGACCGCTCGGCCCGGCCCGCGACGACCTCTTCATCGGCCAGCACCGTTTTGTCGACCGGGTCCCAATTGACCGCGGCGAGCTTGCGGTAGGCGAGCCCCCTCCGAAACAGCAGCTCGAAGATCCATTGAGTCCACTTGTAATAGGTGGGGTCGGAGCTCGCGAAAGACCGGGACCAGTCGTAGCTGATGCCGATCAGGTCCATCTGCCGCCGATAATTCGCGGCGTACTGCTCAATCATCGGCTCGGGATGGCTACGCCTCTTAATGGCTTCGTTTTCAGCCGGCAAGCCGAATGCGTCGAATCCCATCGGATGCAGGACGTTGTGGCCCTGCATGAACTTCATACGGCAGATCACGTCTGTCGGAACGAAGTTGCGGCAATGACCCACGCTGAGGCCCGCGCCGCTGGGGTACGGAAAGAAATCCATTCCGTAGAACTTCTCTCGCCCCGGTTCCTCGCGCGTCCTAAACAAATCCGCGTCGTCCCACCTCTTGCGCCATTTCTGCTCGAAGGAGGACGGCTCGTAACGATCCGCCATAACTTCTAAGAGCGTACCGATTTCACCAGCCGGGCCGCCATTCTGTGGGCCTAGCCTGGCGGCGGGGTCCGCGGACGCCGCGTGTTGCCTGCTCCGAGAGTAAATGCTTGGCGCAGCGCCGCCAACGTCGCATCAACCGCGTCGCGAAACGATGCCGGCAGTCCCGAATAACCTGTGGGTGTCGAAGTGGGATCGAGCCGAGCGTCCGTAAACGTCCACGACATCGTGACCTTAGGCGAGAAATCGACATGGAGGGTTGGAGAATCCATTTGGGCCAATTGAAATCGGGTGAACCGATCCGCATTCGTGGGACCACCGAGGTCCGGCCTCTCAGCCTGGTAGCGCATGCTCGCGATATTGTCGGCGCTCCAAAGCGCGACCTGGCCGTTCTGGGGGTCTCTAGCCAGGACCGCCGGCTTCTCGTCGGTCTTCATGGTGAGCACGCCGTCCGGCGGAGTGCCCATCGGCATAGCTTCCGTTCTCTCTGCTCCGAGGGCGCGATACCGCCCATCGACGTACGCGCCGGAGCTCGGAGTAGGAATGTCCACTGTTGGGCCGATGGCGTCGTTATAGACTTCGCGGTCGAATGCCGCTCGGGCCGCCGGAGGTAGGTCGCGAATCAGCAAACGCTGCCCTCTCAGCAATGCCCCTCGCTGGCCGGCTCCCATCAGCCCATACACGCGCAGAGCGTTTAGCGGGGCCCCGCCGGAAATCATCGCGAATGCGCTCGGATTTAGCAGGCGCAGATACAGGCCGTCCATGTCCTCGAAACCGGGATTCTTCCGCTGAGCCGCTAGAAACCTCGCGACACTTTCCATGCCCAGGAATCCTTGGCGGTCAGCTTCTCGAAGCATCCTTCCCAGCGGCTTCCGCTCCACGCGCGAGGTCAGCCGGACATCTGGCGCGCTCGGCCGAATGGCCGCCCAGCCTTCATTCCGGTCGACTTCCAAACCGCATGCCGCTGCCGTGGTGCTAAGGAGCGCGCCCGCGGTGGACTTCGCGGAGCCGGCGGCCCTGCAAAAGCCCGCGAAAGTGGAATCGGGCAGATCGGCGACCAGATCGATGCCTTCCTTCTCCGCGGCTTCCACGAGCGCGGGCCCGGCGACGAGCGCCAAAGGCTCGACCGAGTCGGGATTCAGCAGCACTTGCCGGAGGGCGTCGCGGATCGGCTTTGGCGCCGGGTCAACTGGGGTCGAACTGAATTCGACTCGCTTGTCGTTCACTATGCTTACCATTCGGAACATCGACCGGCCGCGGCCGCCGCTGGAGATGTTTTGAATTGCCATGGCGATCTCCGAGCCCATGGTCGGCAAGCCGACCAGCTCATTGTTGGGATCGGGAGGGTTCTGGGGCGCGTAGGCTCCCGGCGAAATGCTGTAGTCTCCGTTGGCGATTTCCAGGCCCTCCGGGTCGTACGCGACCAAGGTCATGACCAGCGAATCCGGCTCGACGGTTCTGTAGACGATCAACAGCGATTTTCCAATCCCCGCCTCAGCCGAGCCTGGACCCATGTACGGCATGCCGATGCCTCCGAAGACTCTGACCTCGTTTCCAGCGCTCGTGTCCTGCCCCTTGTAGAGATCGGCGTACATCTTCTGCTCGGCGACGAACCGACGTAAGGGCTCGGCAACCGAGGAAGGCAAGGGAAGCTGCATGCGATTCGGAACGGTCGCAAATACGGATCGCCCGATGGGAAGTCTGGCGAGGGTGTCTGCGCCGATGAGCTTCGCGATCGCTGCGATCGCCCTGCCGGATGGCGCTTTGAGGCCCAGCGTGGCCACATCCGGAAGCGTCTTCGAATTATCTCGGTGGAGCTCGACCAGCTTTTGGGCCGTCGCCTTGTCGAACGCACCTCTCGATTGCTCGGCGGCCGAGTCGATGGCAGACTGGAAGTGCTGCGCCCTGATCTCGTCTTCCTTCGCCTCCCGCTCCCGAACCTTCTGCGCCGATCGCTCGAGAAGGTAGCTCCCGCCATCCTGGCGCCAATCTCCGTCGGCAGCGTCGGCAATTTTCGCCATCGCCACATCGAGCGGCGCTTTGTCCAATCGAAGGACAAGAATGTCGTCGGCCACAGCCGGCGCAGCCTCGAGGCGCGAGCCTGCGGCACGCGAAAGCTCCGCCAGTACGCTTTGCGCGGTGCCTCCAGGCGACGTGTAGGTAATCAGCGCTGGAACGATCGGTTGCGCAAGAAGCAAAGCGAGGACGGCTAGGGCCATATCGTTGATGTTTACCGCGTGTGACCGGATCCGGGTTCCGCTGCGCAGTGCCAGAGCGATGCTTTTCAAATCGATGAGGCGCTGGTGGTTGCTAGAATCACAGTTATGCAGCTCGTCGCGCATCAAGTTGAGCGGCTGGATCGATTTCTGGCTCGGCAATTGCCGGAATTCAGCCGGTCGAAGCTCGTGAAGGTAATTGCGGCCGGCGAAGTCCTGGTCGATGGCCAAGCGGCAAAGCCTTCTTTCCAGCTTGCTCCCGGCATGACGGTTTGGCTGGAACAGCCTGAGCAAACTCCGCCGCACGACCTTAGCCCTGCAATGATCCCGCTCGATGTCGTTTATGAGGATGAGCAGGCGATCGTGGTTAACAAGCCCCGAGGCTTGGCGACGCATCCCGCGCCGACTCTCAAAGAGCCCTCCCTGGTCAATGCCCTGCTGGGCGCGAAGACCATGCTTAGCGGTGCTGGCGAGGCGTTTCGCCCCGGCATCGTACATCGCCTCGACAAGGACACCACGGGCTTGATTCTCGTGGCGAAAACCGATGAGGCGCACCGGCACTTCGCTTCGCAAATCGAGAGCCACCGGATCGAGAGACGCTACGCGGCGGTCGTGGCGGGCGACATCCCTAACGAGCGGATGAGGATCGACTTCCCGCTGGCGCGAGACAAGACGAACCGCATTCGCATGGCGATCGACACCGCTGGAAAGCGAGCCGTCACGCACTTGGCCAAAATCGCGCGAATCGACGCTGGCAGTCTGATCGCCGTGCGGCTGGAGACTGGTCGCACGCACCAAATCCGCGCGCACCTGCAGGCATATCGCCATCCGGTACTCGGGGATAGAATCTACGCTCCTCCTGAGCTCAGGGCATGGCCGCTGCAGCTCCACGCCGGATTCCTTGCCTTTGTGCTGCCCGGATCAGGCGAGAGGGTGGAGTGCTTTGCGGAGCCCCCGGAAGATTTCCTGATGCGCGAGCTTGTGACGCGCGAAGCACTCTTGAGGCCCTAGGCCAAGTAGCGCACTGCCTGCTGGGTCGGATTCTCGAGCGTCCGGTTGAGGTTGAGCCAATAGCGGGTTGCCGCTCTAAACGTATCCATGAACGCATCGATGTCGACTGGCTTGGCCAAGTAGCTGTTGGCTCCCGCGCAGTAACACTGCTCGATCACTTTTTCATCCATCAGGCCGCTGAGCATGACGACCGGAATGACCCGCGATCTTCGGTCGGCCCGAATACGTTCGAGCAACTCCAGCCCGCTCATAGCCCCGAGCTTCACATCGACGAAAATAACGCAAGGGTCTGGGGAGGATCGCCCAGCGTTAGAGCCAATACAGAACAAGTAGTCGAGGGCTTCCTGGGCATCGTGGGCTATGTCGACGGTGACGTCGACTCCTGCGCGCAGGATCGCGCGCAATGCAAGCCGTTCGTCCTCCTCGCTGTTTTCAACGAGCAAGACCACGCCCCCGCCCAGTGGGCCATTCCCTCCCATCGCCGTATGATATACCACGCTTTAGCCCGCGCACGCGGGGGCCGACACCGGTTAGGTAAAACCCAGCACACAGATGCTCCAGGTCTTTCAGCTAGTCAAAAGCTACAAGACCCAAGTAGCCGTCAATGATCTCACCTTTACCATTCAGCCCGGCGAAATCGTCGGCCTGCTCGGCCCCAACGGTGCGGGAAAGACCACCGCTCTCCGATGCATCGCGGGCATCCTACGCCCGACTTCCGGACACATCCTGATTAACGGGCACGACGTGGTTCTGGACCAATCGCAAGCAAAGGCAGGATTGGCGTTGGTGCCGGAAGTGCCCTCTCTGTACGAGCTTCTCACGGTTGAGGAGCATCTCAAGTTCGTCGCGATGTGCTTCGAGACGTTGCAGCTCTACGAGTCCTCGAAAGACGAGCTTCTCCGGCGCTACCATCTCTGGGACAAGCGGCGGGACCTGGTGGCGACCCTCAGCAAGGGCATGCGCCAGAAGCTTTCGGTTGCTTGCGCGCTGGTGCACGGCGCCAACGTCATGCTGTTCGACGAGCCGATCATCGGGATAGACCCGGAAGGAGTGCGAGAGCTGAAGCAGGAGATGGTTCGCGCCAAAGCCAGCGGGGCGGCGATCCTCATTTCCACTCACATGTTGGACACGGCTGAAAAGCTTTGCGATCGGGTGATCATCCTTCGCAAGGGTCAGAAAATCGAAGAGGGCACGCTCGAGGAGCTAAGAGTCCGGCACGGCCTGGCAGGAATGAGCCTCGAAGATGTTTTCCTGAGGTTGACGGGGGATGAGAATGCGGCCGCTGGTCTTCCTCACCCTTAGGAGCTTCCTGAATGGCCTCAAGCGCGCCCTGACTTCGGGGCGACGCCTGGTCAGCATCGTGATGTTCGCGGCCTACTACGCCTGGCTGAGCATCGGCAGATTCGGGGGCGCGCAAACGGACACGCCGCAGCACATGCCGGGTGGAAATCTACATCTGGCCTTTCCTGCGCTATCCGTGCTCGACGGAGCCGTCTTCGGATTCTTCACCGCCGCGTCGATCGTGTTGGCGCTTGGCATATTCGGCTACCGAGGGGCGTTTCGGCCGGCGGACGTGGACGTGCTGTTTCCCACGCCGGTGAGTCCCAAGCTCGTTCTCCTGTTTCGAATCGCTCGCGACTACCTGGTTACGCTGCTGCTGCCTCTCGTCTTTGCAGCCATCGGCTGGCGTGGCACATCCGCCGGCCTAAAAGCGATCGTTACCAACTTTCCCAGCCAGGGAGGGTACGTATTTCGCGCCCTGGCCATTGCTTGGCTGCTGCTTTCGTTCACTTGGGTGTGCGTCGGCTATGCCACAAGCTTATTCGTCAACCGGTCCGACCTCAAGAGCGAGCGGAATCGGCTGCTAATCGGCGGGACGCTGCTGGCGCTACTCGTCGTAGCCGGCGGCGACGTCGCCTACTCTCTGCGCCAAAACCTTTCGTGGGACACAGCGCTGGCGCTCAGCCACTCGCTGCTGCTTCGCGTCATTTTCGCGCCGGCGACGGCGGCCACTGCCGTCGTGATGGCGCCCCTAGGCAGGCAGGGGATCAATTTCGTTAGTCTGACCTCGGGTCTGCTTGGGCTCTGCGGGTTGATCACCCTCGCGCTGATCGCGAGCATGACCCAAGTGGGATTCATGTACGACCAAGCGGCGGCTCGAGGCTTCGACAACCTTAACTTGCGTGTCCTCCAGAGGCGAGGAGACATGCTTGGAGTGGTGGCCGAGCAGGCACGGCGGGGAAGGGTCAAGGAGGGCCGCATCGCGGGCGCTCTGGCAAAGCTCAACGCGCGAGGGGCGTCGGCCCTCCTATGGAAGGACGTGGTGATCCAGGCACGCAGCTCGCTGGGGATCCACTCGATATTCACGCTGCTGATGCTCTTCCTTTCCGTAATGCCCGTGTATGCCAGTTCGGAGCTGACTGTGGCGACCGGATACGTGTTCCTGGCGATGCAGGGCTTCGGAGTATGGGTCATGGCGATGGCGACGGCGCAAAGCGGCTTCGTCGAGCTGCTGAGGCGTGTAGATGTGGAGAAGCCGCTTCCGTTTACTCCGAGGGTGATCGCGTTTTGGGAGGTCACCTCCAAAGTTGTCGCCCCGATTTCGGCAGCTCTCTTGGGCTCGATCGCAGCGTTGATCGTGCGACCTGCGATTTGGCCGTTCGCGCTCGCCTCGGTAATGATCATGCCGAGCCTCGCGCTCCTGCTCGTGTCGGTAGTGCTGCTGGTGATGCTGCTGTTTCCCGATGTGGACGACTCCACCCAGCGAGGCTTTCGCGGATTGATGATGCTTCTCGGCATCGTGGGAGTAAGCGCCCCTTCGGTCATTACCGCAATCGTCATGTTCGCCTTCGGAGCGCCGGCCGTCGCTGTGGCTTGTCCGGTGCTGGCCGAGAACGTCGCGATTGCGGTTGCCCTTTGCGCGCTCTCCGGTTGGCTTTACTCCGGATACAACCCTACCGAGTGAGTTGGAGCCGCGCCCCGCGACGGTAAACTGGATCCTCACTTTTTCGCCGTTCGAGAACGGGTTAGCGTAGGAATGCGTTAGCTCCTTCTGGTGAAGCATCGTATGAGATTTCGCGGACCTTGGCCCATCGCGCTCGGATTCTTCCTGATATCTGGGGGCCTGTACGGCGGCTACCGCTTGTTCACCCTGAGCGTGATCGGCAACAGGCACTATGCCGATGTCATACCGGGCGCCATCAACATCGTGGGAATCGAGCCCGGAGCGGGCTATAAGGTGATCGTGGCCAACCAAATGGCGCAGCTCGTTGAAACCCAGGGAGGGTTTGCAGCCAGCGACACCGCGGGCCAAGACTCCAACGCGGACTCGGATTCGGACGCGAACGACGGCGCGATCAAAAAGCGCGTGCCTGTCCGCGAGATGCTGGGTTCTCTCAAAGGCGACACCAAGGACCTGTCGAGCTTCGTAATGATCATGAACGACATGCAGGAGAACGACACGTGGCCTTCGGTCCGCATTCTCTGGACGTCGCAAGACATTAAGAAGGTGCTGGCGGGCGACAAAGCGCTCCAAGCGAAGATGGTGCGAGACCTCAACATGCAGCTCGACGGCACCCCGCTGTCCGTGCTGCGCTTCGCGTCGCTAGAGAACGGCATCATCGTTCAAAGCGAAGTGCCCGTGCGAGTAAACGTCGGCGGCAAAATGGAGACCCTCGTCGCCGAAGTTCAACAACCCTACAAGCCGCGGATGCTAAAAGCCGTCGAGGCCCAATACTCGGAGAAGGGCACGAAGGTAGACCGTACGATGCAGGCCGGATACTACAAGTCCGAGGCCGAGAAGGTGCTCGCCGGGAAGTCGAGCAAAGAGAATATCCGGGCGTCGCTCCAAGAGCTGATCTCGCCGTCGCTCGCAGCGCAGCGCGCCGAGGCGCCGCAACGAATTCTGGCAAGCGCACGGCCGATCGTCAACGAGAACTTCGTGACCGGCGCCAGCTACTCCGGGTATGACACGACCCGCGGCAAAATGTACGATCTGACCGTGAACTTGACGGACGAGGGCCGGATGCGCTTGTGGGCTTATTCACGGAACAAAGTCGGCAGCCAGCTCCTGCTATGCTCGGACGGCGTAGCGATCGCCGCGCCCAAGATCCGCCATGAGCTTTCCGAAGGAGAGCTAACTATTACGCAAATGGAAAACGAACGACTCGTGAAAGATGCGGTTGACAGCCTGAATCAGCACTCATCGAGGTTGGCAAAGCGATGAGGATCTGGATTCCCCTCCTGGGCCTCGTCGCAGCGGCAGGGTGCTCCCACGCTCCGACCGGTTACGTGCCCCAGCCGCCGCCGCCGGTGAAGCAGATCGACATGTCAACTTTGGATGAGTCCTCGCTGATGCCTTTACAGAAAGGCGAGGTGTGGGTCTACAAAGTCGACATTCTGGAGACCACGAAAGCCGGCTCGAATTCGCTGGCGGCCGAGGCCTCGTACAAAGTGCGGGACCTTACCACTCAGGGCGGTGTCCAGCACGCAACGATGGTTTTCGCGATCCACAATTCGACCCAGCCGCCAGAAGTGCAGCAGTGGACCGTGAGCCCGAAAGGAGTCTTCCAGGATTCCGCCGGCCAGGAAAGCAAATCGTTCAGTTCGCCCCAGCCACTCCTTCTGTTTCCGCTCAAAGACCACAAGACCTTCACTTGGAAGGGCTCGGGGCTGTGCCCGGACGGAAGCTTCGGCACCATGACGGTGACGGCCAAAGTGCTCGACCCCGAGATCGTAGATACGGCCCGTGGCACTCGAGTTTCCGCGCTTCCCGTAGAGATCCACACGGATTACGCGAGCTCCTCGGCTAAAGGTCAATCCAGGAACACGACATGGTTCCAGCCCGGTGCAGGCATCGTGCGCTACGTGCAAGATTTCGGTGCGCCGGACCGAAGGACTCACTTGGTTATGGCTAGGGAGCAGGAGCTCAGCGGCCAATGAAGCTAACTCCCGCGGTCGTCGCTCTTGCGGCCCTGTGGGGCTGCGCATCCAGCAATCCGCCGGCGCCGGCGGGCGCCGGAAGTCGGCAGGTGGTGTCGAGTCAACCCGGAAGCCCGGGCACGCCTCCGGTTGCTCCGTCCGCCGAAACATTGCCCGACAGCTTGAAAACCGACGCCTGGGCTTACTATGGCTTGGCCAACTCAAAGCCCGTCGACATGGTGATTGCGGTGCAAGGGAACAGCGCTACCTATACCGGCTCGCAGACGACGACGCTCACCGGAGTCAAGGACGGCAAGGCGCAATACTCGGTGTCAAGAACGGGTGGGCTGGCAGATCAGCTCGGCTCGAGTGAAGAACTTTCCCTGGAGCCCGAGGGCGTTTACACCACCAAGTCCGACATTGCCACTATCAACAAAGAGCTTCAGCTCCCCTCGCACCTGAAACCGGGAAACTCGTGGCACGAAGCCTTGCACGCGCAGACTCGCGGAAAGGAAATGAGCCTGGATATGTCAAACAAGGTTGTCGGCGTCCAACACATCGACACCAAAGCCGGGCCGTACGACGCGCTGCTCGTGACCACCTCAGGCGGTGGATCGATCGGGGACCAAAAGGTTCGAATATCCACGAAGACGTGGTACGTCAAGGGGATAGGGGTCGCGAAAATGGAGATGGTGACAACGGCGGGCAGCGCGCCCGCGAAAACGATCACCCTTCAGCTCGCGAAATAAGCAGATGTTCGTTTCGCTCCTGGTAGTCGCATCGATGCTCGCCGGCCCAGCGCCGGCCGATTTCTTTCCGCTGGTTCCCGGCAGCTCCAGAACCTACGAGACCCGCGGGGTTTCGACGCATGTTAACCAGGACGTAGTCGGTGATCCGGTGACCGTGGATGGGAAGCCGGCGACCCCGGTGACCACATACGAATTCGGACAGAAGATCTCCACGATCTATTACCGCGTGGACGACGATGGCGCGTACGTCGTTGCTTTCGGCTCGGACAAGGCCGGCGATCCGCCCAGGCTGCTCAAGGCGCCGATTCCCGTCTTCAAAGTCGGCGACGGCGCCTTCGCCTTCGACGGATACGCGGCGCCAATGGAAAAGGACCATATACCCGACACTGTTCACTTGATAGGGAAGACAAAAATGGCCGGCAAGCGCACGGTTCTTGGGAAATCCGTCGACACGATCGAAGTCGACACGGACGTCGAGATCGGTTCAGGGCCGCTCTCTCAAAAGAACCATGAGGTCGCGATTTATGCCAAGGGCATCGGCCTGGTACAGATGACCTCGAGAATCTCTCTCGCTCGGCACGACTCGAAGACCGAGGTTCGGCTAACAGATTATCAGGAGCATAAGGGGGCGGGTTGAGATTGGCCATGGCGATGGCGGCCATGATGGCGCTGACGGCATGTGGGCATCGGAACAATTCGACGGTTGGCCCCAATCCCGTGCCGTTCGGCTCGCGCGACGAACTTAAGGCGAATGCCTCTCCCGGCAGCACCGCAGTGCTCGTCCTCGCCGGAACCCGGGTGCCCGTTAAAGTGGTTCGTACGCAAGAGGACAATGATGAGACTCTTGATCTCAAGGCGCACGACGAGCTCGTGGAATCGGAATCTTACAGAGATACGGACCAGGCGTTCCAGCTTGTCGTAGCTGCAGACGAGCGGTTCGTTCCTCCTATCGACCTAATACGCTACGGAGGACACATCGGAGACAGCTGGGATTGGACCGGGCACATATTGAATGGGGACAGTCCGCTTCCGGCCAAAGGAATAATCTCGACCGATCGAGATGTGGTGTACGTGGGTCCGGTGGCCATTAGCTCGATCGCTGTGAATGTGACTCTCACGATTGCCGCCGGCGGTGGCTTGCCCGCTGTCCAGCGGTCGCTCAAGTTTTGGATAGCCCCCGGCAAGGGCGTAATTCAGCGCGAATTCGGAAGGCAAGTTTCAGTGAGGCTCCCCTCGGCCCCTTAGGCTATGGCGAGCATTTCTTCCCCGGCCGCGGCGGCACGCTCGCGACGGTTCTCACCCCGAATCGATTTCTATCTCATCGCGGCTACTTTGGCGCTCTTGGCTGTGGGCCTGATGGCGCTATATAGCGAAGGACTGACCAGGGACGGCGATTCGACATTCCGAAAGCAAATTCTAAACGTGGTCGTTGGGCTGATTCCGTTCGGAGTGTTCTTTTGGGCGTCCCCGAAAGTCTGGCAGAAGAACGTCTGGGCCCTCTACCTTCTGAACGTGTTCCTACTGACGCTTGTGCTCGTTGTGGGAAAGAGCGAAAAGGGCGCAGTCCGCTGGATCGATATGGGGCCGATCCAATTTCAGCCAAGCGAACTTGCGAAGCTGCTTATCGTGCTGACCTTGGCTTCGTTTTACGCCGGTCGCCAGGATACGATCGATCGGTTTTCGACATTTGTGCTGGGGTTCTTGCACATGGTCGTACCGCTCGCGCTGATCGTTAAGCAGCCACACTTGGGCGCCTCCTTGGCCATGGTCGCGATATGGTTCGGCGTCACTCTGCTCGCTGGCGTCCCTTGGAAGTTCTTGGTTGCGACGGCGGCGGTGTTTACCGCCTTGCTTGGGCTGGTGTTTACGGTGCCGGCACTTCAGCACCAGTTCCTCCATGGTTACCAGCAAGAGCGGATCGAAGGGATCCTGGCGCGCGATACTCGGGGTAAATCGTATCAGACAGACCGGGCGGAGATCGCCTTCGGCGTTGGCGGCATCGGCGGCGCCGGCTACCTCAGGGGCGAGCAAAAGGCCGCGCACTTCATTCCCGAGCAGCACAACGACTTCATCTTCACGGTCGTGGGCGAAGAAGAGGGACTGATCGGCGCATCGATCGTGCTCGCGATTTTCGGCTTGTTCTTCTACAGGATTTGGCTGGCGATGGTGCACGCCCGAGACCCGTATTACCGAATGGTCGTCGGTGGCATCTTCACGCTTCTCGCCTTCCACCTGATCGTGAACCTGGGGATGGTGCTCCAGTTGCTGCCCGTCGTGGGGCTCTGGCTTCCGTTCCTAAGCTACGGCGGAACGGCGATGTGGCTTTGCCTGGCATGTGTCGGGCTGGTTCTCAACGTCCGCCGCCGCGAGCGACCATTGCTCTTTTAGGCGCCTGCTGTGGCCCTCGAAAAACCTGGTGATTCGTGGCGGATCAAACGGCCGGCTAGGACATCTAACCAATCGTAACGCACGATCAATCGATGCGTCTCGCGGAAGAAGATGATCAAAACCGGAAAGATTCAAACTGGATATCCCCGAGTCGCCAGGCTCCAGGGCATCAAATGCGCGATCGGCAGGCACGACTACGTCGAAGTCGGCACGAGGGCGGACACGCTGCATCACTACAGTGAGCAACACCAGGCTTACTACCGGGTGACGCACACACACTCGCTCTTGCGGTGCAGTTGTTGCGCTGCGGAAACGTCGAAGCTCGCCGATGTCGACTACGTGCAGGTAGGGCATTACGAACGGGTGTTCGTCAGCGCCTCGGGTTAGTTGCGGCTCCGCTTCGTAGGCTAATCTTCGGCAATGCTTATCGCGACGTTGCCGGCGGTTGTCGCATCGCGGGCGCTTCAGGGTGGCGCGCCGGTCGTCATCCGCTCCTCGGTCAAGTTCCAAGCCCAGCGCTACCTTTTGCCCGACCCGAACTCCGCCGGAGCCGTGCGCATCGAAGCCGACCACGTGGTGGTCGATTTCGGAGGCTCCAAGATCCGCTCCGGAGACACCGATCAGGCTGGCTTCTCCGGCATCGGAATCCTGATCGACGGACGCTCCGACGTGACGCTCGAAAACGTAGACGTCAGCGGATACCAATTCAACATTTTGCTTCGCAATTGCCATAACGTTCGTCTCGTCAATTGCAGAGCCGACGGCAGCCGGGCCATTCGAATGGCGAACAAGTCCGGCAAGCCGATCGATACCTTTCTGAATCTCCGCGACGCAGATGCATGGCGCTCCTACGGCGCAGGGTTTTGGCTGGAAGGTTGCGACGATTGCCGGCTGTCTAGTTGCCGAGCGTGCGGGGCGCAGAACGGTGTCGTTCTGATGCGCGACAAACGATGCAAGGTATCCCGGAGCGACTTTTCGTTTAACGGAGGGTGGGGCGTGGCTCTTAGCGGCTCATCGTCGAATGATGTTCTTTGGAACTACGCGGACTTTGTGAATCGGCCCTGGGCCGGTGGCTGGGGC
>JAICWL010000130.1 GCA_025934835.1 Fimbriimonadaceae bacterium | reverse complement strand
TCGAGGAGCCGCAGGTCTGGGCGACGCTTACCGAGCATGACTCGGTGATCTTCCACGACCACGATTTCGAAGTCTTCCTAGACCCCGACAATGACGGCCAGCTCTACACCGAGCTCGAAATGAACGCGCTCAACACCACTTGGGACCTGCTGCTCGTGCGGCCGTACCGAGCCGGGGGCCCGCCCTTGGACGGCTGGGAGCTTCATGGTCTCCGCACCGCGGTGCATGTGAACGGCCGACTGAACGATCCCCAAGTGACCGACCTCGGATGGAGCGTGGAGATCGCGATTCCTTGGGCGGCTCTTCGCCAAACGTGCACTTGCCCGTGTCCGCCGAATGACGGCGACATCTGGCGGATCAACTTCTCCAGAGTTGAGTGGCACGTAGAGACCAGAGAAGGGAAGATTTTCAAGACGCCCGGCTTGCCTGAGGACAACTGGGTCTGGTCACCCCAAGGCGTCGTCGATATGCACCGGCCGGAGAGGTGGGGCGGTCTCCAATTCACCACGCGGCCGCTTAGTGAGGTTGAAGCTCTGCCGATCGATGGGCAGACGGAGCGCGAAGAGCTCACCCGAATTTGGGATGCCCAGCAGGAGTTTCGCCACGCGCAGGGTAGATGGGCTAGAGACCTTTCGGAGCTCGGCGTAAGCGAGTCCTATGTGCGGATCGAATCCACGCCGTCCAAGCTCGAGCTGTCGCTAGGGCAGTACCGATTGGACGACGACCAGCGGTTTTGGCAGGTTGGACGCCGGGGAGGCTCTTGATCCGCCCAAGCTTTGGAACCGTCTTCCCCTGTGGTGCATTACGGCGTGCGACGGATGCACACCGCGGCGATCGGCATTAGAGGATATGTGAGCGACCATTCGGGCCCAAATCGGCGGCTGGATTTCGAATCGGTCTGCATGGCGGAATTGCCCGTTCTGTATCGCGTGGCCAAGAGGCTCACTCTCAATGGCGACGATGCCGAGGACCTTGTCGGCTCAGCGCTGCTTAAGGCCGCGCGAGGCTGGGCGCAATTCGATGGCGCTCACCCGAGAAGCTGGCTCATCCGAATCTTGCGCAACGAGCATCTGTCGGTGCTGCGCAAGTCGAACCTTAAAAGCGAGGCGACTCTCGAAGACATCTCTGAGCCAAGCGACGACGGTTTCTGGGAGGAAATCGCCTGGCGCGCGGTGGGGGACGACATCTTCCGCGCGCTGGACGCCCTGCCCGTGGAGTACCGAATGGCAGTAACTCTTTGCGACGTCGAAGAGATGAGCTACGAGGAGGCTTCGGCCGCGATGGACGTGCCGGTCGGCACAGTTCGCTCGAGGTTGTTCAGAGGAAGAAGACTGCTCCGTGCGAGGCTCGTACATTCAGCGGACTTGGAAGCGCAAATCGAGGAGGCCGGCCGATGAGTCGCACGCGGCACAGCGAGGACGGGCCCCCGTGCAAGCACATGGAGGCGCTCCTGAACCAGGCGGCCGATGGCTCCTCGCGAGGGCTAAAGCTCTGGTACGCCACCGCACATGCCGCCCGGTGCTCACGCTGCGGCAGGTTCCTCGCTCGCCTTCGCGAAACGATCGGAAAGCTTCGAAGCGCGAAAGCTGACGAAGTCCCGGCCGCAGTCCTGGAGCGATTGAAGAATGGACCGTGGAGAAATTCTGAGTCCGAAGAGCCCCCGTGAGGTTAAGAATACGAAATCACCCGAACGGAGGATTCCAAGTTAGCGGCGTTCGAGGGACACTTCTCACGGGCTGGTTACCGCAACGGCTGATCGCAGGCACCGCGCGGTAAAGGCCCTCGTTCGATCTCGAGGAACGTATTTCGCTCCGGCCGGGGTCGGGGGTCCGGAGCCGCTACGGCGAGTGTGCGGCTCCGTGATTCCGGCTTAGATACCGAGCGTGCAACCGACAGGCGGCGCGTACCTTTCCGGGATCGGTTGGTGAGTCAGCAGGGCCTTAACGGCCCCTTCCAGATCGTTCCTTCTCGGCTTCGGGAGCTCGAACCCCAACTTCGGAAACCGGTCGTCGATCCGCCCGTGATACGCCACCCTTCCTGCTTTATCGAGCAGATAGGCCTCGGGGCTAGCCTTGGCTCCCATTGCTTTGGCCAGCCTTCCGTGTGGATCGAGTAGGACGCTTGTCCCTGAGAAGCCATAGGCGTCGACGTGCTGTCGAACGGCTGCGAGGCTCGAATCCGGATCCTCGATGATCAACGTGAATGCCACTGATTGCGGTCTAAAACGTGCTACCAGTCGATTGATGACCGGGAAATACTTGTTCGCGATGGGGCAATCTTCCAGCACGAAGAGCAGCACTTTCGCTTTCGAAGGGCGCACTTCCAGCGGGTCGATGACACTGCCGTCGAGCGCGCGGAGCTTCAGCGGCTGCGGCGAAAGTCCGCCCGCTAATACTGCAGCGCACGCGATCGCGACTATGCTCATGTCTCAGTTATAACCAAAAAAGAACCGACTTTGGCCCATGAAACTAGCCGCATTCCCTAAATGCTTTCTTCGCGAGCTTTGTGTCGAACGCACGATGTCCGTCGCGGATTGGGCAGCTATGGCCAAGGAGCATCTGGCTCCGATAGGCGTCACCGGGCTGGAGATCTATTGGCGGGTCCTGGAAAGCCTGGACGCGAAACACGTGGACTTGATTCGCCGGCAGGTCGAGAACGAGGGGTTCGAGGCGCCGATGCTCTGCGCATCGCCCGATTTCACGTCATCGGACGCTGCGTACCGACGGGACCAAGTCGAATTGGAAATACGTCTGATCGAGGTGGCGGCAAGGCTGGGAGCGAAAACGTGCCGCGTTCTATCGGGTCAGCGGCGGCCGGAAGTGTCGGTGGACGAAGGGATTCGATGGACAGTCGAATCGATCGAAACTTTGTTGCCCGTGGCCGAATCGCACGAAGTGGTCCTCGCGATGGAGAATCACTTCAAGGACAGCTACTGGGAGCTTCCCGAATTTGCTCAGCAGTCGGACCGGTTCCTCGCGATCGTGAGCCAAATCGATTCACCTTGGTTCGGCGTGAACTACGATCCGTCGAATACGCTCCTGGCGGGCGAGGATCCTGTCGCGCTCCTTCGCGAGGTCGCCCCGCGCGTCGTTTCGATGCATGCGTCCGACCGGCGTCCGCGGCCTGGGGCCGCCGAGGTCACGGACTATTCTCAGATGATCCACGGTGAGATCGGGACCGGCCTCATCGACTTCGATTCGATCTTCGCGATTCTGCGCGGCGTTGGGTTCGACGGATGGGTTTCGATCGAAGACGGAGAGAGTGGCATCGACGAGCTTGTCCGATCTGCCTGCTACTTAGCGGGGAAGCTCGCGGTGGTTTAAGTGCAGGCTTGGCAGACGTGAGCTCTCTAACCTGTCCGGACCTTCCATCTGGCCCGGATCGTTCTGTTGAGATCGACCGGCGATGAGATAACCAAATCTCGGGTCTTTTGCTGAGCGGTAGGCGGGATCGAGTCGCCTACTCCTGCGGAAACGACGAATCGCGGCTGCGTTTTCGGCTGGGAGTCTAGAACTAATTGGTTCGATAAGCTATGGTTTCAGCGCTTCGTCCCTCTATTGAACTTCGACCGCCGGAGCTCAAGCTGGCTTACGTACAATGAATCTAGTGACCGTTCCGACTCTATCGAACTCTCACCCCATCGCTGAACGAGGTGAATGGAATTCCGACGCTTGGGCCTTTCGTCGCCTGCGTGAGCACCGTGCCTTCCCACCGAAGGACAATCCCGGGTTCTTCATGGTCGTCTGCGCTGGCGTTTGGGCTGCGATACTTGTGCTGCTGGGCGTGCCCGTCGTTTATTGCTTGGCAAGCGAGATAGCCGTGGTGTTGCTCATGATCGTCGTGGTCAGAACCACGCCGAGCACACTGTATGTCTCGGCGGAGGACACCGACCTCCTAATGCACTCAGGCGACGAAGAAGTCCAGCTGGTGGAGACCTGGATTCTTCAGAGTAATCGCGTTTCGGGGCGGGACCGGGGCTTGCTTTGGTTCGATGCCGGAATCCTTTATTTCCTCGGCAAGCGATGCTCGTTTTGGCTCCGCGCCGAAGACATCTTGAGTGCCGAATCTGCGCATTACTCGCCCGGCAGCCTGCCGAAGCGCGCGACGAAACTCCGACTGAGCGGATTGCGGGCGACTGAGGTTTGGTTTAAGGCCCTCCTGCACGAGGGTGCTGAGTCCCACTGGGTGGACACCGAACTGCGCGCTCAAATTCAGCAGTTTGCGACCGATCGAGACGTGGCCGATCCAGCGGTTGTGTCGCGTTATCCGCCGTTGTCTATCGGTCCCACGGAGTCGCTCGGAAGCTTCCTCGAACTGCGACGAATCGGGCTATTTCTGCTCGCAATTGCCGCGGCGCCCGGACCGATTTGGGCCATGTTCAAGCACAACCTAAGTCTAGAGGTGCTCCTGCCACTCTTTGTATTCCTATCGTTCCCAATTTCTGTGCTCGCGTATATTAAGATCGTCAGAACGCACGGTCGGTGCGTGCGGAAAGCAGAAAATGGACAGTGAGATCCTAAAGGAGAGCAGACCGGCTCTCCCAGGCCGATGGTACGACCGCGCGGAGCCGCTCAGAGGATCCGAGGTAATGCTTCGGGCCGATTATGAGGACGAGCTCCTCATATTGGATCCCGAAGACACCGAAGTCACTTTGGTTCAGGTAAGCATCTGCCAGAAGGGCATCACAACGGGCCGCGATCGCGGCGCGCTTTGGATCGAAGATGGCTTGCTGTATTTCGTCGGGCGAAGGTGCTCGTTTTGTCTTTCCGCGGCCGACCTCACTGGAACGATCAAGCAATTCGACTTGGCTTCTGCGATGACGCTTCATGCCGCCCGCTGCCGGCTCCGCTTGCGACAGGGAGCGGACTTGTGGATTGGAGAGGTGAGCACTGCGAGAGCCCGTGCCGATTGGCGCGACAGCAGCCTGCCCAAGAGACTCCGTGCTTTTCTCGCTTTGCACGAGATACCCACGCACCAGGAGCGCCGGACGCTGCCGCCTCTGACCCTTGGACGGACCGAACACCCCCGGACCTTGTTGAGAGAGGCCCTAGTAAAGTTCGGACTGCTTGCGGTCTGGGCTATCACATGGATGCGTGGTGGCTGGATCCATCCTGTCGTGATCATCGCCTGTTCTTTAACCATCGCAGTCACCCGCTATTCGGTCATCAGACGCAGGTTGGGTCGTATCGAGGCGGCTCACGGCGCCGCACATCGGACGACCGCGGACTCTGTCTGATTCCCTCAGTTACGGCTTTAACGGGGGGCCATTT
>JAICWL010000146.1 GCA_025934835.1 Fimbriimonadaceae bacterium | reverse complement strand
GCCGGCGCCTCACTGACATTGGTGATGTTGTGGGGCACCCCCGGCGGGATGAACAGATAGGTCCCCGGCGTCGCGCGGACCGTCTTCTCGCCGACATGCCACACGCATTCGCCTTCGAGGATGTAGAAGGTTTCTTCCTGCACCCGGTGAACATGCCGGCCGGTGGCGAATCCAGCCGGGATAGTCCAGTCGAACATGCTCGTGTGTCTGGTATTATCGCCGGTGACGAGAAAGACCATCGGGTGGCCCCGCAGCATGACCCCCTTGTTCTCATCGGGCATACGGATGACGGCGTCTGCGCTCATGACATTTCTCCCTGAATCGGTGGCGTTGGAGCCGGATGACCGGGGCAATATCGATCGGTCGGGGTAGGGAGTCGTGAAATCCATCCCAAAAACTTGCTAAAAGAGGCGAATGACCGCGGGAAACGGCTTCTACCAGTTCGGCCCATTCCGCCTCGATCCGAAGGCGGGCATCCTCTACCGGGGCGCCGATCCGACCATGCTCGGTCAACGCGCGGTCGCGCTGCTCCGCCTGCTCTTGGAGAATGAGGGGGTTCCGGTCGGAAAGGACGCACTCGTCCAGGCAGGCTGGGGCGGGCTGGCGGTCGCCGACAATAACCTCACGGTGCAGATCGCTGCGCTGCGCCGGGTGCTTGGCGATTCCGCGGACAGCGGCGGCTGGATCGAAACTCTGGCCCGCCGCGGCTACCGCTATATCGGCCCGACCGTCACCATCCACGGCCCGGATGCCCAGCCCGCGGAGCGGATCGTGCCGGCTCTCGCATTACCCGAAAAGCCTTCGGTGGCGGTTCTGCCCTTCTCGAATCTAAGCGGCGATCCGGAACAAGACTATTTCGCCGACGGAATGGTCGATGACATCATCACCGGTCTTGCACGCATCAAGTGGCTGTTCGTGATCGCGCGAAACTCCACGCTCGCTTACAGGAACCGCGCCGTCGACGTGAAGCAGGTTGGCCGCGACCTCGGCGTCCGCTACGTGCTCGAAGGCAGCGTCCGCAAGGCCGGCGACAGCGTGCGCGTAGCGGCGCAGATGATCGATGCGTCAACGGGCGTTCACGTCTGGGCCGAGCGCTTCGATCGCAGGTCCGACGACATCTTCGCGCTTCAGGACGAGATCGCGCTGAACGCCGTAGGCGCGATTGCACCGAGCGTACGCAAAGCGGAAATCGAACGGGTCAAGCGCAAGAGACCTGACAGCCTCGATGCCTACGATCTCGTACTGCGCGCCCAACCTGATGTCGATTCCGGCATGCCGGCGCAGGTGACGCGCGCGCTGGAACTGCTCGACCGCGCCATCGCCATCGAACCCGCCTATGCACTGGCGCATGGCAACGCAGCCATGTGCCACCATTGCCTGTTCCTCCGGGCCGGATTCCAAGAGGCCAGCCGGGCCGCTTCGATCCGCCACGCCCGATCGGCGATCGTGCACGGACAAGACGATGCGTTGGCGCTGACATGGGCCGGTTTCTCCCTTGGCATGGATGCGCACGATCGCGACGCTGCCTTCACGACATTGGAGGCCGCCCTCGCCGTGAGTCCGTCATCGGCACTGACCTACATCCTCGGCAGCGTCATTCTCGGATGGGGCGGCGAAGCCGAACGCGCGATCGAATGGAGCGAACGAGGCGTTCGACTGAGCCCGTTCGATTCGTGGGCCTGGGCGGCCTACGACGCGCAGGCCATGAGTCATCTATTGCGCGGCCGCTACGAGGAGGCGTCTCGTGCTGCCTACAAATCCGTCCAGACCAATCCCTCACACAGCATCACTTACGTGCAATTGACCGCTGCCCTTGCCAAGCTCGGCCGGCTCGACGAAGCGGCGGCGGCGGCTCTACGGGTGCTCGAACTTCAGCCGGCGTTCCGCTACAGCCGCCAGTTCGCCGGCGTGAATTGTGCTCCCGCTCTTGCGGAAACGATGGGTGACGCATTGCGACTGGCCGGATTGCCGGAGTAGCACGGCGTATTTGTCGCTTACGCCCCGGATTTCAGTTTGGCTTTCGCCGGCGGGCTGGGCAGGTCCGGCCTATGGCGAGGAGCCGACGTCGGCTAAATTGACCTGCACGTCCTTTTCTTCGAGGCCCGGCAATTCGGCAGTGATCTTGATCTCTTTGTCGGTCTCGGTCACGTCGATCGACGGTACGAGCATGCTAATGTTGCCGTTGCTGCCGGTGAATTTCGGGAAGCCCCGGCTAAAGTTCTCGAACAGGCGGTCGATCTCGCGCTGTAACGAAACGAAGGGCTGGGCGAACGCACCTTGTTCGCGCCCGACCGGGATAAGAGACGGCACTTTCATGACGGTCCCCCTTGGGCTCTTGGGCTGGATTGCCCTCCTGCAAAGTCACGCCGAGGCTAGCGCGCGCTGCGTGCGCAACATTGAGCATGTCAACCGGTCAGTCTTTCGTCGCGACCTCCCGCGGCTCAAGGATGATGTCGAAAGTAGTCACCGCAGCGGAACTGTAGGCCAGGACGGCCGCTTCCGTCACGTCCGCTAAGGGCCGACAGCTGAAGTAGCACAGCGAGCCGCCGTCGACGGTGCCCTGACCGAACGCTCTTCTCAGGTGAACTCTTGGGCAAGCTTCTTCACGGCAACGAGCAGAAGGGCCATGAGCACCCAAAGAGCTCCGCGTGTTAAACCAAGCCGAATATTGCGATCCAGAACGTAACTCGATGAGAAACCGATTACAAAAACAGCCACTCCCCCGAAATACAGGATAATGTCGAGCAGAATAGGCCACTTGGTTGTGGTCCAGGCCCCCGTAGCGATTAAGAGTGCTGTGGCTCCCGGAAATAGCATCACCAGGAGCGCCTCGCGTAGGAGCGCGCCGGTCTCCTTCATAGGAATGTGTGAACCAATTTCCGCTTCCTTGGTAACCACCCTGACGAACAGGCGCGTCAGGGTCATCGCAAGCCCAATCAGAAGCACCCCTAGAATTGCCTCCGTATATCTCAATCGATCTGGCTGAACGGCAAGATCGACGGTCATGACACCGACGACGCCGTAAAGAACGGAGGCGATGACCGGGGCTTTCGTCCGGCGCTGCTCTGACCAGTTCGCAGAAGATGGTGCCACGAACGATAGCGATCATCGCCAGCAGCGAAATAGCATTGCGCTATGTCAACGAGTTGGCGGGACTTAGGAGGCTACTCGATGAGGCGAACTCACCAAGCCGAACTTCGTCGGCTTGGGGCCAGTTCCTGACTCACAGGGCTAGACGAGTCGGCTTGGCGAGCCAGGCCGCGTCAGACTTCGTCGGCGAGGCAATGCGTCATGTTTGCCGGAGCGCGACCGCCTATGCTGGCGAGCCGTTTATCGCGGGGGAGTGCCCGAGCACGATCAATGGTGCAATTTCCGACGCTCCATGACCCACCTCCGGTCCCAGTGTCATGCCGAACTTGGTTTCTTCGCCTATGGTTTCAAATGGGGTACTGGCCCCTTTAAAGCCAAAAGGGACCACGCAGATTTTTTAAATGGGCACGGAACGTAGGAGGCAGTGGCTGGTTGTCTGCGCACGCGACCTGACTGGCTTTTCGGATAGAGCCCGCCGTCCCTTGGCCGCTCGTCCCCCTCCGAAATGCTGCTCGGATCAATCCCGAGGCCGTTCAAGCGTCCATACTTGAACGGCCTTTGGCGTTTCGAGGTGCTTCACTAGCGAATGCTGTTGTGGAGCGTCCGGTGGGCCCATATTTGGATCCAAAGCCCCATGATAAGCATTCGGATCGCGCTTTACAGACTGATACGGCGTCTTACTGGACGGACCGCTCGGCGGCCCGGCGTCCTCCAGACCGGCATAAACCATCCACGCGATTTGGACGACCCATTCAGCGACCCGGGTGCACAGGAGCGCATGGCTCAGGTGATTTCTGAAAAGGCAGGCAAGAAGTCTCCTCGTCGACAGACCCAAACGAAACGAAGCCCTTACAAACGGAGCTTCTCTCCACCTCGATGCCCCGGAGCTGACGGCAGCGATGTATCTTCTTGGTGATGCCATGCTGCTCGCGGACGGTAACGGTCTTGCAGTCACGCTGGCCCTACCGACGGT
>JAICWL010000174.1 GCA_025934835.1 Fimbriimonadaceae bacterium | reverse complement strand
TCCCTCCAATCTATCTTGGGCTTGCCCCGTTCGTCTTTGGGCGCGTTCTGGTATCCGATCAGCGCCCAATGGCCGTTCACGTTCATGGCTGCCTCACCATTGGCGAACGGGTCCACGCCCGTTGCCGCTGCCTGGCTGAGCGAGGGGGATACCTTGTATTCGTCGATGAGGCTGCGTAAGAATTCGACGGTCCGGACATTGCGCTCGCTGTCGAAGGTGCCCTCTGCCCGATGGCTGTCCCGGGGTACTACGTCGCCGCCGTTGTTCCACAGCCACATGACCCAGCCGGGCATCCAGTTCGTAAACACATAGCCGTACCGCCCGTGACCGGTCAGCTTTCTGGCCGTATCGAGGAACTCGGCATAGTTCCAGCTCGGGTTCGGGTAGGGCACGCCCGCCTGGTCGAAAAGCCGCTTGTTGTAGTACATCACCATGGGAGTGAAGTCTTGCGGAATCGCGTAAAGCCGCTCTCCCCTTCGCGCCACCTCGATGGTGTTGGGGAAGAAGTCCGAAAGGTGGAAATCAGGGTCGCTGCGCACGAGCGGCATCAGGTCGATCACCATTCCGTTGTCGATGAAGGTCGCCGCGCTCGAGGCGTCGAGCATCATGATGTCCGGCTCGACTCCGGCGACGGTGCTCAGCGTCATCTTCGCGACGTAGTTGTCCGGAGTGTTCTCGAACCTTAGCTTGATTCCCGGGTTCTCCCGCTCGAACTCGCGGTAAAGCGCCTGCTCCTGCTTCTCGTACGCGCTGTTGTCGCTGGCCCCGCCCCAGTTGCCGACCCGGAGCACGACCTCGCCTGCGTCACCCCGCGAGCACCCGCCGCACAGCAGAGAGCACGCCAGCACTACCGCAGGCGCCATCGCTCGATGCCGGAACGCAAATGCCATCGAGTCCAGAATATCCGTTTCGAGCCGATCAGCTTAGCTCGACGCGGCACGTTTTCCAGTCGTGCATAATCGCCGCGCCCATCGCCTCATAGAACCGAATCGACGGCTGGTTCCAGTCGAGCACGGCCCACTCGACCCGCCCGTAGCCGTTCTCGCGAGCGAACTCGATAACCCGCAAGAGCAGCGCCTTTCCAAAACCCTTCCCCCGGTGCGCCGGCGACACGTAAAGGTCCTCCATCCAAAGACCCGGCTGCGTGCGAAACGTCGAATAGGTGGTGAAGCCGAGCGCGTAGCCCACGACCTCGCCGCCAAGACGGGCCACCCAGCTCCGGCACTTGGGATCCGGGCCGAACAGGTGCTCGCCAAGCAGACCGGCGCTTCCAATGACGGTATGGCTGAGGCGCTCGTAATCGGCGAGTTCGCGGATGAGCCGCCATATCGCCTCGACGTCCGAGGGCTCGGCATCTGCCACGCCATCCGGCTTCACGGCCGGGCGCCTTTGGAGCTCTTGCCCCCAAAGCGCGCGTCGAGCGACAGCTTGCCCGCTCCCATGAGCATCACGGCTACGGCGCAGGCGAACAGCGCGAATGGAAACGCGACCGCCGGGAAGGCGCCAGGGTCCGAGCCTGTCAGCAGGTCGTGCACCCGTCCAGCCTTGATGAGGTTCTCGTAGGTTGCGACGGCCATCACGCACGCCACGCCGAACGCCGCGACCGGCGTGAGCAACCCGAGCAGCACACCCAGCCCGCCCAGAAGCTCGCCCGCCATGGCGAGAAACGCGAACGGCGCCGAGATGCCGAACGAGTCGCGCATGAAGCTGAGCGTGCCGGAAACACCCGGTCCTCCGAACAGGCCGAAAACCTTCTCCGACCCATAGAACATAGCGATCAGCCCCAGAGCGACACGCATCACCAGCAGCCCGAGATCTATTCGCGAAGCGGATTTCACGCGCGGATTTTACGACTTCCTCGCCCTACTCGTCTGGGCCCGGGGATGAGAACATGGGGCGGAGATTCTCGATCAAACGGCGAGTCCGCCACAGCTTTCCGAAACATTGTTATTGATTTGATACGGCGCGCTCGACTATCATGACTAGACAGATGTACTCCTACAAAGAGCCGAAGCAGGAGTCTCCGCGTGTGGTTCGCGAAACCGCCAGCTTATTTGCCCCTCAGCACGAGCCCGAGTTGCCGGTAGAGCTTCTCGACAACACGACGGAAGGTCTGCGGGCCCTCTTGGCTGCAAACGACGCCTTTCGACAGCTGCCTTGGCCCGCTCCATACGATGCGACGAGTCACGAGATCCGGCTCTGTGACGCCCGAGACCTGTCTTGGCTCGCCGACGAATCAGTCGACCTGGTCGTCACCTAACCGCCCTACTGGACACTTAAGGAATACGAGCGCGGTAGTGCAGGTCAGCTTGGCGATATCGAGGACTACGAGGAATTCTTAGGTGAGCTGGATAAGGTCTGGTCCGAATGCGCTAGGGTACTGACCGGGGGCGGGAGGATTTGCTGCGTGGTCGGGGATGTTTGCGTTCCGAGAAAGAAGGGCGGCAGAC